>JAACJQ010000224.1 GCA_016879935.1 Archangiaceae bacterium
GCCTCCGCAGCAGTCGGCCGTCGCGGTGCACGTCTGGCCGGGGCCCATGCACGCCGAGCGGCAGCGCGTATTCGTCGAGCCAGCCACGGCGCCGCAGACGGGCGCGCTCTCGCAGCAGCCACCCGCGCTGAAGCCCGAGGTGCAGCCCTGGTCGGCGCAGCCCGTGCCGTTGATGGCTTCGCAGCGGCCACGTCGACAGCCGAGGCCGTCGCAGCAGTCGGTGTCGGCGCCGCACGCGTTGCCTTCTCCGCCACAGATGCCGAGGCACACCTTGCCTGAGAGGTTGCCGGTCGCGGTGCAGTACGGCGCGTCGGCGCAGCACCCGCCCTGCGCGAAGCCCTGCGTGCAGATGGAGTACGCGCAGAACGGGTAGCGCTCGCACGTGTTGCTCGTGGAGTTCGCGAGGCCCGTGCAGCACGCGGTCTCGGCGCCGTTGGGAAGGCCTTCACCCACACACGTCGCGCCGCACGTTCCACCCGACTGACAGAACGCCGACTGGGCGCAGCACGGCGCGTTCACCGAGCACGAACTTCCCGAGCAGGTCGTGCGCGTGCAGAAGCCGTTGGTGCAGACGAGGCCCGAGCAGCAGTCGGAGGATTCTCCGCAGCCCTGGTTCTCGGTGATGCACGTCGTCGCGCACGTCTTCACCGTGCCGCCCGGCGCGATGCCGCGGAACGCCGCGCGAGCACGACCGCCACCCGCCGCGAAGCCCGCGCTGCAGCGATCGAGCACGCAGTTCACGGGTTCACACGAGCCGTTCTCACACGCGAGCCCGGCGCAGCATTGTTCGTTGAGCCCGCACTGCTGGCCCTGCGCCTGGCAAATGAGCCCACCGTCTGAGGGAGCCACGCCACCGGCCGAGCCGCCTGCAGACGCGGTGCCTCCCGCCGTCGCGGTTCCGCCCGCCGAGGAGCCACCCGCCGTGACGCTGCCACCCGCAGTCGAACCGCCGGCCGTCGCCGTTCCGCCTGCAGCAACGACACCGCCCGCCGCGCCGCCAGCCGCGTCACCACCCGCGATGGAGCCGCCACCTGTCGCGAGCCCACCCGCAACCGCACCACCCGCTGCACCTCCGCCGGTTCCCGTCGTTCCCCCTCCGAACTTGAACGAGGGCGTGCACGCGCCGCCCAGGCAGTTCTCGTTGGGGGCGCAGCGCTGACACGCGCGGCCCGACGAGCCACACGCGTTCGCCGAACCGAGCGAGCAGGTGTCATCGGCCGCACAACAGCCGCTGCAGGTCGTCTGACTGCACCGCTTCATCGGGGGCTGCGAACACGCCTGCGTCAGCAGCAGCAACGACAACGCCCACCATCGGTTCATGAGGTCTCCGGACAGCAGACGGGTAGCGACAGTCCAAGTCTCACCGAAAGCGCGGCGGCGCGAGAAGGAAAGGAATGCGACCAGTCGCCCGCCGGTTTCGACCGTTCGCCAGGCCTGCGGAAAGCGAAGGGCGGGCCGATGCGTACCCTCGCCACATGCGAATCCTCCTGCTCAACCCGCCCCACACCGCCATCGGCAGCCGCTGCGTTCCCGACGACCACCTGCCGCCGCTGGGGCTGCTCTCCATCGGAGGCCCGCTGCTCGACGCAGGGCATCAGGTCGAGCTGCTCGACGCCGACCTCACCAACCTGCCGCACGACACCATCGTCGACGACGTGTGCCGGCGCGCTCCCGAGGCGCTGCTCGTCGGTCACGCAGGCTCGACCTCGGCGCACCCGACCATCGCGGCGCTGACGAAGGCGATTCGTGAACGGGCTCCGGCGATTCGCATCGTCTACGGCGGCGTGTTCCCCACGTACCACTGGCGCGAGGTGCTCTCGCAGCAGCCTCAGGTCGACGTCATCGTGCGCGGTGAAGGTGAAGACACGGCGGTGAAGGTGATGAACGCGCTCGAGCACGGCACGGCGCTCGAGCAGGTTCGCGGGCTCGCCTTTCGCAAACTGGGAGTTCCGTTCTCGACACCCGACGCGCCGGCCATCGTCGACCTCGACGCCTACCGGGTCGGCTGGGAGCTCATCGACTTCTCGCGGTACCACTACTGGGGAAAGAAGCGCGCGGTGGTGATGCAGTTCTCACGTGGCTGTCCGCACCTGTGCAGCTACTGCGGGCAACGCGGCTTCTGGACTCGCTGGCGTCACCGCGACCCGAAGAAGTTCGCGCAGGAGATCGCGCGCCTGCACCGCGAACACGGTGTCGAGATCGTCAACCTCGCCGACGAGAACCCCACCTCGCAGCGCAAGGCGTGGAAGGCGTTCTGCGAAGCGCTCATCGCCGAGAACGTCGACGTCGAGCTGGTGGGCTCCACGCGCGCAGGTGACATCGTGCGCGACGCCGATCTGCTGCACCTCTACAAGAAGGCGGGCGTCTCCCGATTTCTCCTCGGCACCGAGAGCACCGACGAAGCCACGCTCGAGCGCATCAAGAAGGGCTCGACCACGACCGTCGACTTCGAGGCGATTCGGCTGCTGCGCGAACACGACATGCTCTCGCTTGCGACGTGGGTCGTCGGCTTCGAAGAGGAGCGAGCCCGCGACTACTGGCGGGGCTTCAAACAACTGCTCACGATGGACCCCGACCAGGTGCAGCTGCTCTACGTGACGCCCCACCGGTGGACCGGGTTCTTCGACGAAGCGAAGGGCCGGCAGGTGATTCAGACCGACCAGCGAAGGTGGGACTACAAACACCAGGTGCTGAAGACGCGGCACCTGCCGCCGTGGCTCGTCATCTCGTTCGTGAAGGCGATGGAGGTCGGCATGCAGCTGCGGCCGACGGCGTTGAAGCGGCTCTTTCATCGAGACGAGAAGCTGCGCTCGGCGCAGCGCTGGTACTACCGCATCGGCCGGCGCGTCTGGTTCTTCGAGTGGGCGAACTGGCTCTTCCGTGAGCAGCGCACCGCGAACGGGCCGACCGTCGAGGCGATGTGGGGCAAAGGCCAGGTCGCGGAGGAGTTCCCCAACGTGCTGACGAAGCGGCTGAAGAAACTGGCGGAAGCGGTTACGACGGCGGCGTGAAGCATGCGCTCCTGCTGCTGTTGATGACGACGACTGGCTGCAACCTCGTGCGTGGGCCGAAGCGCGACCACGAATGCCGCTCGACGCTGCGGCAGGTCATGGCGCTCGAGTTCGGGTTTCAGTCGCAGCAATTCCGATACACGACGCACCCGCACGAGCTCGGCTTCGCGCCGGGGCCGGGCAATCGCTACCTCTATCTCTTCGACAAGGTCGGAGACGTCACGCGCCGCGATGACAAGCCGTCGCCCCTTCCGCAGGACTCGGTGGGTTACGGGCCCGACACGAAGAAGCGCGACATCACCGTGGAAGACCTGCTGCCGAAGTTTCCACCCGAGGCGCGCGCGATGCTGGGCATCGAAGGTACGTGCCCCGACTGTCAGCTCGTCGTGGGCTGCATCGCGAACCTCGATGACGACCCCGACGTCGACGTGTGGACGATCTCGACGAAGGACCGGCCGGGCGCGAACCGGGGAACCCCGCTGAAGTTCGTGAGCGATCTGTGACGCCGAAGGAACTCGAAGACACGCGCGCCTCGTGGAACTTCGCGACGAAGCAGCACAACGCGCACAAACACGAGCAGGCCGCATTCCTACGAAGCGGTGGGTCGACGTTGTTCCCCGACGAGGTCGAGCTGCTCGGTGACGTGAAGGGCAAACGGCTGCTGCACCTGTGCTGCAACGCCGGCCAGGACTCGTTGAGCCTCGTGCAGCTAGGCGCGGTGGTGACCGGGGTCGACCTGAGTGACGAAGCCATCGGGTTCGCGACCGCGCTCTCGAAGGACTCGCGGCTGCCGGCGACGTTCATCCGCTCCGAAGCGAACGCGTTCTTCGAGTCGACGACGGAGCGCTTCGACCTCGTCTTCTTTTCCTACGGCGTGCTCGGTTGGTTCGATGACGTGCCGCGGCTGATGAAGGGCTGCGCGCGCGTGCTGTCTCCGGCCGGGCGGCTGGTGGGCCTCGAGATTCACCCGCTCGTCTGGAGCTTCGGCGAAGGCGGCGCGTGGAAGGATCCGTACTTCGCACCGGGCCACGACTTCGATGATCCCGTGTCGAACTACGTCGGCGAAGCGGCTGGAGCGCTCTCTCCGTCAGGACACGTCGCTGCGCCCAGCACGCCGAACCCGAACCGCGCGCACAGTTGGCAGCACACGGTCGGCGACATCGTCACGGCCGTCGCGTCGTCGGGACTTCAGCTCGAACTGCTGCGCGAGTACCCGTACGCGAATGGGTTTCGGCCGACGACGTGGTTCGCTCCACGCGGAGCCGAAGGCGTCGAGGCGCGTCGCTTCGTCCCACCCGTGTCCTTGCCCGTGATGCTCGGTCTCACCGCGCGAAAGCACGGCTGACGCTCAGAGCGGAAAGCCGCACTGCTCCCGCAAGGCCTTGCGTCGGGTGGCATCGGAGTCGGTGCACCAGGTGGTCGAGCTGAAGGTCTTCATCACCGAGTTGCCATTGCGGGCACAGGTGCAGGCGGCGCTGCTCGTCTGACAGCCAGCCGCGTAGCGATTTCCGTCCGAGCAGTCAGTGGTGGTCCAGATGCACATCGCTGGGTTGCCGGTGTCGAGCAGGCCGCTCGGGCACACCACGGCAGCGCTGGGCGTCATTTCCATCGTCGAGCCACAGGCAGAGACCAACACGACGAGCGAGGAGAGGGATGAGCGCATGCCTCCCGGTAGCATGAACACAACGCAGGTACGGCTTTCTGGTGACTCGAGTCGAACGTCTTTGGCCCACTCAGGCTTTCTGCTACGCGCCTGAGCGGGTCGCAGGGCCGGGTCCCAAGGGCTCCATGATCAAGCAACTGTATCACCTCGGTAGAAAGCTCCTGCGCACGACCGGCCGCGACATCTTCCGGCAAGACACCCTCGACTCACTCAAGACCGAGCTCGAGCAACAGAAGAAGCAACTCGAGGACGAGAAGGCGCAACACGCGGCCTTCAAACTGGCCGTCGAGCGCGACCCTCAGAGAGCGGCCGTCATCGACGCGCTCAAAGGGACCATCGAGTTTCAGCGCCGGTACCAGCAGGCGTACATGCTCGAGCGCAGCATCATTCCGCTCAGGCCAGAGCGATATCGCTACGAAAAGAACGTCAACAACGACGAGCTGCTGATGTTCTCTGCACAGAACAGTGCAGACTTCGACTGGCTCGAAGAGCAGATCTTCAAGTTCGGGTACTACGAGAAGCCCGGCGTCTGGTCGTTCACGATCGACGCAGACAAACGAATGCTGGCTGAGATGATCGCGAGCTTCAAGCCGACGAAGACCCTCGACTTCGGCTGCGCGAACGGCCCCGTCGTCCAGGCGCTCGACGAGCTGGGCGTCCACTCCGAGGGCGTCGAGATCAGCTCGTTCGCGCTCGAGCATGCCTTCCCGAACATCAAGAGCCGCATTCATCACGGCGACCTGCTGAAACTCCCCCTCGTCTCCTCTTCGTATGACGTCGTCTCAGGCTTCGACATCTTCGAACACCTCAACCCAAACAAGGTCGACGCGTGCGTTGCACGTATTCGCGACCTGCTCGTGCCGGGCGGTTCGGTGTTCACGAACATTCCAGCCTTCGGCAAAGACGAAATCTTCGGTGAGGTGTTCGAGTACTACATGGCTGATTGGGACGCGCAGCGGGACGGCAGCTCGTATTTCAAGACCCTGCACGTCGACATGCACGGCTACCCCGTCAACGGGCATCTCATCTGGGCTGACACGAAATGGTGGACGGGGCTGTTCGCGAAGCACGGCTTCGCGCGAGACCTCGAACGTGAGCGAGCGCTGCATGCTCAGTTCGGCGGCAGGCTGTATCACTCGCGAAGGTCGTTCTACGTGTTCCGGAAGACGTAGCGTCAGCGCGCCCGCTCGAGCTTCACGTTGTGAACCGTGATCGAGCCGGTGCCGTTCGCCAACACCCGGAACTCGACGAACTTCTCCTCCAGCGCCAACTCGAACTCGAGCACGCGTGCGCTGCGAGGCCCGACCTGGAGCGGCTGGGTGACGACCTCCACGCCGCTTCGGCGAGCCGTCACCTGCAGTGTTCCCACGGGCGACTGCCCTTCCGCCGCCACGTCGAACGACACGCGATACTTCCCGGGCGCGAGCCACATGTACGGGCCGAAGAGCAGCTCGCCCGACTCGCCCACCGCCGACGACAATGTGCCGTGAAACGCGTCTTGCGCCTGGTAGCGGCCGACGACGTGCGGCGACCTCGGCGTGATGTCGAAGGTCTGCGCGGCTTCGACGAGATCGCTCCAGCCCTGCAGGTTCGACAGGTTCTTGCCGAACACGAGCACCTTGAAGTCACCGAACGAGAGCGTGCGCGTCGC
>JAACJQ010000225.1 GCA_016879935.1 Archangiaceae bacterium
GCTCTCACCGAGCACCTGCAACGCGACGCGCCCCAACGCGAGGCGTCCGTCGCGCGCTTCATGACCATCGCGTCGGGCCTGTCGGCGCTCGCTTCACTCGCGCTCGGGCCCCTCATCGGGTGGACGCTGGGCGTGCTGCTCGTCGTGGTGCTCAGCATCATCTGTGTCTTCTTCTTCGTGCAGGACCGGGCGCTGCGCCGCGGCTGGTATCGGCCCGAGCTGCGCTGGGTGAACGTCGCCATCGAAGTGTCGGCGCCGTCACTGCTCTTCCTCGCCGACAGCAAGCTCTACAGCGTCGAGTACGCGCTCACCGCGCCGCCGCTCGTGCTGTGGGCCACGCTCGTCGCGCTGTCGGGGTTTCGGGGCAGCCGCGCGCTCTCCATCGGCGCGGGCACCATCGCGGCCGTCGAGTACGCGCTGCTCTACGTGCTGGTCGCGTGGCCGAGACTTCCTCCCGAGGCGCTCGTCACGCTCAAGCCGGCGCTCTTCGCGGTGCGCGTGCTGCTGCTCTTCGCATCGGGCGTCGTCACCGCCGTCTTCGTCGGCCACTTCAATCGCCGCGCTGCCGAGGCGCTGACGGCCGTGCGCGTGAAGGACGTGATGGGCAAGTACCTGCTGCACGAGCGCGTGGGCGCCGGCGGCATGGCCGAGGTGTTCAAGGCGACGTACTCGCCCGAGGGCGGCTTCGAGAAGACGGTGGCGCTGAAGAAGATTCTGCCGTCGTTCGCCTCCGACGCCGACTTCTTGCGGCAGTTCAGGCTCGAGGCGCAGCTGTGCAGCCGGCTCAATCACCCGAACATCGTGCAGGTGCTCGACTTCGGCCGGCACGCCGACTCGTTCTTCCTGGCGATGGAGTACGTCGACGGGCTCTCACTCAAGCGCGTGCTCGACGTGTACCAGGGCGTCGGCATGCCGCTGTCCGCGGTGACGTACCTCGCGGTCGAGCTGTGCCAGGCGCTCGACTACGTGCACCGGCGCGTAGGGCTCGATGGCAAGCCGATGAACCTCATTCATCGCGATTTGAACCCGCCCAACGTGCTGCTGTCGGTGCTCGGTGAGGTGAAGGTGGCCGACTTCGGCATCGCGCGCGCGGCGAGCCGCACCGACGTCACGCAGGTGGGCATCGTGAAGGGCAAGCCGGGCTACCTCGCTCCGGAGCAGGCTGCGGGCGAGTCCATCGACGGGCGCATCGACCTCTTCGCGCTCGGCATCACGCTGCACGAGGCGCTCACCGGGCGACGGCTGTTCCCCACGGGAGACGACCCGGCGTCGGCGCAGGCGGTCTTCACCATGCCCATTCCGCGGCCGTCGCAGCTGCGGCCCGAGGTGCCGGAGGCGCTCGAGAACGTGGTGATGAAGTTGCTCCAGCGCGAGCTGGCGTATCGCACGCGGTCGGCGCGGCAGGCGCTCGAAGGGTTTCTCGCGGTGACGGGAGAAGGCGCCGCGTACCCGACGGGCCAGAAGGAGCTGATGGCGGCGGTGAAGCGGGCTTCGGTCGAGTGGCCCGAGATGGCGAGGCGCGCACAAGAAGCGGCGCTGCTGCAGGCCGAGACCGACGTTGCGTCGAGCCCCGTCGGCGCGACCGACGCGAACAAGCCGATTCTGCCGTGGTGAGCGCTACCGCACTTCGAAGTTGGTGACTGCGGTCTGGCCCACGTCGAGCGGCGTCTTGAACCCGTGCTGAGTGAGCGACTTGAGCAACTCCGACTGCTGCTGCATCGGGAGCCCCTGCTTCGCGATTCGCAGCACGTCGAAGTGGGTGTGCGAGAACGTCCAGTGGACGGGAGCGAGCGTGTCGAAGTGGAAGCTCGAGCCGTCGAGCTTCACCACCTCGACCGAAGGCCCAACGGCGATGACGTACTTCGACAGGCCGGGGTTGAGGATACGGCCTGAGACGCTGACAGCGGGTCCGAGCCGAATGATGACGTCGGCGTTCCCGGCTTCGGACGAGAGGGCGGAAGCGGGCGCGTGTTCGCTGGCGTGCGCGAACACCTGCACACTGCCTTTGGGCTGCTCGACGAGCTCGAACTCGCCCAGGGTGTTCGCCACCACGCTGGTTGCTCCGTTGCCGTGGACCAGGGCGCCGCTGAGCGGCTGGCTCGTCTGGGCGTCGAGCACCCGCCCGCGAATCGTCTGCCCGCGCGCCAGCACGACGTCTCCGATGTCGACATCGAGCCCTGCGAGGTCGACGTCGCGCGTGACGGACACCAGCCCCGGCGACTTGAAGGTGAAGAACTGCGTTCCTCGTTCGCCCGAGAACGCCGAGGGCACGGCGAAGCGACCATCAGAAGCGTCGAACTGCTTGCCGTCGATGGAGAAGACGTTGACGGCGCTGCCATCATCTCGAACGACGCGCCCCCGAATCGTGGGGACCTTCGTCAGCGTGAGGGTGGCGGACGAGTCGCTGGAGCGAACTTCGACCTCCTTCGAGTCGAGAAAGCCCGGGGCCGTGGCGCGAATCTTCACCGTGTCGCCGGCGACGAGAGCGAGCGAGACCTCACCGCGCGCGTCGCTCTTTCCCACGAGGCTCTCGGTGATGTGCAGCCCAGAGGGAAGCCCCACCATCTCGTCCTCCCGGTCCTCATCTTCGCGCCAGACCGAGGCGCCTGTGACCACACCCGTTCCGTCGAGAACGCGAACGACGGTGGTCGAGGTCGAGGCTCGCTCCAGCGTCACGTGGTTGGCTCCCTCGACCACCGTGAAGGGCCGCTCGGTGGTGGGTCTTCCTTCCTGAACCACGGAGAGCATCCACGCGCCCGGGGTGATGCGGAGCGTGCAGCGCTCGTTGGCGAGGGTGCAGCGCAGAACGACCACCTGGTTGGGGGTCGACTGCTTTGCGCGCACCAACTCTGTCGACAGGCCACCGCGCACCGTCGCCTCGAGCGTCGTCTCGGTGGCGTCGCTCCTTTCACCAGCGTCAGGGGTCGGAGGCGGAGCGAGGTCGGAAGGGAGCGCCACGGGAGGACTCGGCGTTCGTGGCTGCGGCACGTTCACTGGCACGACCGCGGACTCGGGTGGCGACGGTGACGGAGATTCGGTCGAACTCCCGAGCCACACCGTGATGGCGATGGCGACGCCAACGACGACGAGGAAGGCGATGACGCTTCGTCGAGTGCGAGGTGGCACAGACGCTCCTTGGTTCGTTCAGCTTCATGCACCAACGAGAATCGTGGCGTTCGACTGCTGTCGATTCGCGGCGCCGGGCAGGCCGGCGCAGTGCACGCAGCCTGCGACGTCGAACGGCTGCTGTCCGTGCGAAGCGGCGAGCTTCGACCTCCGCATCTGCCTGCCCGATGGTGGCCTGGCCGACGCAAGCGCTGACGACGTCACGGGCAGCGGTGCCGCGGGCGGAGCTTCGGCGGTGTTGCGCCTTCACGCGCCGGCCAGAGCTTCTCGAGCAGACCGGTTGCGGGCGTGATGCGGCCGACGGTGGTGACGAACTTCGACGCCGGTGGCCATGAGTCGAAGGCGTCTCCCGAGCGAATCAGCAGGGCGCGCTCGGGGGGTAGCGGTGGGTCGCCACGAGCCGGCCCCATTCTGACCATCGGGCGCTTCGCGGCGAGCGAGGTGATCGACCAGCGGGTGCGGTCATCACGGCGGACGAACTCGACCACGCCATCTCGAACCGAGCCCAGCAACGAGTCCGAGACGGAGATGCTCGTCGCGCGCGCGCAGACGGTGGCGTCTTCGTCGACGGTCTCGCCGAGCGGGTCGACGACCTTGAAACGGTCGGCATCACAGAAGGCGATGAGCGCGCCGTCGGCAGAGAGCGCTTGTGGGCCGTGCTGGGTGAAGTGACGGCGAACAACTCCGCGTGGGTCGAACAAGGTCAGGCCGCTTCGTTCGAACGCAGCGACTCCGGACCTGGTCGCTTCGAGACTCATGAGGTCTGACGTCGTGTGCTGCGCAATGAGCTCGAGGCTCGGCGACTTCAGGAACCAGACGTGTTCCTCGATGGCGACGACGATGGACTCCGGCGTCCAGACCACGTGCGTTGGCGGGCCGGAGCCTCCGCGCATGCCGAGCGCGTTGGGGTCGGGTTTGAAGTGCTGGAAGCGACCACGCACGCGGCCCTTGTCGTCGTGCAGCGTGAGCCACTGGTCGTCGGCGATGAGCAGCCACGCGCCGTCGTCCGAGAACGTCGCGGGCTGCCGGTCCCACTCGAGCGTCGTCTTCCCCTTCGCGAGCACCGCGCCGGACTTCACGTCGTAGAGGCGCCAGCCGTTCGCGAGCGTCACCACAGCGCGCGATTGCTGGCCGTTCACCACCAGGAAGGAAGCGGGCGCCAGCTCGTTGGGAGCGAAGCGCAGCGTTCGGCCGGCGATGTTGAAAGTGTCTCCTTGGCGCGTGGGTTCTTTCACTGGCTCGGAGAAGAGCTCCGAGACGCCCGAGGCGCTCCACGTCTCGGTTCTGCAGCCGTCGCGGCGTGACGTGAGCACGGCGTGGTCGTCGAAGAGATCGAGTTCGCCCTTCACGAGTGAGGCACCGAAGGAGCTGGAGCGTGACGCCGGTTGCTGGCCCGTGAGCGGCGTGAACTGCACCGAAGAGTCCTGCATCTCGACGCGCTGATCAGCGACCACCGCGAGCGTTTGCGCTGAACCGTGCACCTCGACGGGCGGCTCCCCGGGCTGCCAGTGCCAGATGCCACGCCATGAGCTGAAGACGATGCGGTCGGGCGTGAAGTGCACACGACCTGAGCCCGAGAACTTCACCTCGGCGTGGGCGAGTTCACGAGCCGGTTCGAGCTGACGGAGCGAGACCTTCGTGAAGCCTGACTCCAGCTCTTCGAGAAAAGCGTAGCGGTCGGAGTCTGGGTCGACGAACAGCGCGCCTCTCGGTCGCTCCAGCGTTCGCACGAGCTCGAGCGACTTCGTGAAGAGCAGCACCTTCGTGGCATCGGCCTCGACCCAGAGGAACGACCGGCTCAATTGCACGACGGGGCGGTGGCCGTAGCTGCGCAGGCGGGGTTCGGGTTCGGGTGGCAACGTCGCGGCAGCGATGACCTCGAGCGGCGCGTCGTCGCGGACGCGGAGCAGCTCGAGTGAATCGGTGTGCACGACGAGCAGCCGGTCGTCGTCGACGACGTGGAGCACTTTGACGAGGCCCGTGGGGAAGACGCGCGATTGCCCACCTGCGCGTGGCGTGACCACCACCTGCTCGCCGACGCCGCCTCCGCTCGACCAGGCGTGCCAGCGACGACCAAGTGTCGGAGCGCCGCGATAGCGCGAGTCCGCGAGTGAAGTGACTTCACCCGAGCGCCAGCTCCACTCGACCGCGAAGTGATGACCCGTCACGCCGAGGCGCAGGCCCGAATCGTCGAAGCGCAGCTCTTCGACTTCGCCGAAGAATTGGGTCGCAAGCACGGCGCCGGTGGAGCGCTCAATGATGGCAAGCCGGCCGGTGCGGTCGGCGAACGCGCAGTGGTGAGCGTCGTGTTCACAGATGGCGAAGTCGATGGGCGCCGCGAGGCCGGTGCCGAAGAAGACGCCCGGCGCGGCGGGAGCAGGCGTCGTCTTCGCGACGGGTCTCGGAGGTGCGGCGGTCACACAGCCGGTCAGCAGCGCGACGCACGTGAGGAGTCTGATCACAGGGCCGTGAACAGAGCGTGGAGCACATCGCGCGTCGAGTGTGGACGAGCGAACACATCGAGAGGCAGAAAAGCCGCGCCCACCGCGGATCCGCTGCCTTCGGTTGACAGCCACGGGACCGCGAGACGCAAACTGCGCCGTGTCCAAGCGCGCGTTCGAGAGACGAGACGGGTTGTTGTTCGATCACTACGTCTCGCCCTCTGGTCGTGAGTGCACTGTCCACATCCCGGCAAAGAGTCTTGGTGAACCACTCTCGACGGAGCAGCTTCGCGGTGCACGCGAGTCGTCGAAGCTGCGAGCGGACCGCCGCTCCGGTGCGTACCTGCTGAGGCAAGAGCCGAAGACTGAGGCGACGCTCGAGTCACTGCTCGTCGGACTCGACGCCGGGAACATCGCGGCGCCGATGGGCCTCCTGAAGTACCTCGACGACCCGCGCGTTCGGCCGGCGCTGGTGGAAGCGGTGAGGCGCGCACCGCCCGACTCGTTGGCCAACTTCGCACAGGTGGTTGGCTTCGCAGGCGGCTCTGGTGCGAGAGAGACGCTTCGAGCGCGCATGGAAGAGCTGCTCTCGTCTGCGGCGACCTTCGAGGACTCGTCGTTCTTCAATGTCACTGCGGGGAGTGCTGCTTCCATCGCGGAGGCAATCCTGCGTCTTGACGCCGATGACACCGCGGCAGCGCAGTGCCTTCGCAGGCTCTTCACGCACCCGTGCGCGGCGAACCGCAGGCGCGCCACGATGTGCGCTGCGAGCGCGTATCGCCATGGACTGATGACCGAGGCAATGCAGCTGCTCGAGTCCATGCTGCGACCACTTCTCGACGAGCCCGACACCGACCTCTTCTTCGCAGCGCTCGCTGCCCTCGAGAAGCTCGAGCCTCGAGCCACGACCGAGCGCTGTCTGAAACTACTCGACGCCGAGGACGAGTTGATGGCGCGAGCCGCGAACGCGCTGCTGCACCTTCCGCTCACCCAGAGCGCGGTCGTTCCACGACTCGTCGAGTGGATCTCGAAGCAGCAAGTCGTCCGCAGCGCGCTCTGGGTCGCCTTCAGGCTGGGCTCGCTGGCTCCCGAAGACGTTCGCGTCGATCTCGTCCGGCGAGCGCTGGCCGATGAATCACCTTCGCTGCGGTGGGAGGCGATTGAGAACCTGCATGCACTGAATCAGCAGCAGGTGATCGAACTCGCACGAGCCGCGCTGAAGGACGAACCCGACCCGGCGCTCGCGAAAGCGCTCGAAGCGGCACTCAGCTGATCAGCGCGACCGCATCGCCTGCGCGAGCGCGTCCTTCACGACCGCATCCTTCTCCGACGCAGCCAACGACGAGACCGCCGCCTTCGCACCTGGGAGCGCTCCGCACGCGAGCACCGCGAAGTACCGCACCGACGCATCGGCATCGTTCAAGGCCTTCACCAGCGCAGCCTCGGCGTCGGCGGCTCCGAACACGCAGTACAGCTGCGCCACGCCCGCCCGCACCTTCGCCTCACGGTCCGACAACAACGGCACCAGCGCGCCCGCCACCTCGGCCGGCTTCAACGTGCGCAACCCACCGAGCGCCGCCAACCGCTCCGGCACCGGCGCGCCCGACTCGAGCGCCATCTTCACCAACTCCGGAGCCGCCTTCAGCTTCTCGAGCGCCGCGCGAACCGCGTCACGCAGCACCTCGCTCTTCACCTCGAGCCCTTCGAGCAGCGCGACGACCGTCTTTCTGTTGAGCAACCCGCCGCCCAGCCGCTTCGCCTCGGCGACGCGAAACTCCAGCCCCACCTGCGAGTCGTTCAGCTTCACTGGGCCGGCCTGTACGAGTTGCCCTTGAAGCCATCTGCGAGGAACGCGGGGCCCTGGTTCGGCTCGGCGTTGGCGCGATCGAGCGAGCCCTTGATGTCCTGCATCGACTTCTTCTGCATCACGCCGTCGAGCATCGCGAACACGTCCGACGTTCCGGTGCTCCAGCTGATGGGCCGGTTCGACGCGACGATGTCGAGGTTGTCGGCCGTCTTGTTGCGGGGAATGCGGCGCAGGTCGTCGACGTAGTGCTTGGTGCTGCAGCCGTCGAAGAACATCAGCTGGTACTTGTCGCCGAGCTTCGTCTTCGCGAGGTCGTTCGCGCCGTACGTCACGTGGCCCGCCTCGTAGGCCTGGCCGATGACGAAGTTCTGCTTGCCGCTGTGAATGTCGTCGAAGTCGGGGCCCGAGCCGTAGCGCGCGTGGCCGCTGTAGATGACCAGGTCGTCCTGCTTCATCGAGCTGGCGAACTGGCTCTTGGGGCCCTCGACATTGCGGTCGACCAGCTTCACCAGCGACTGCACCGGCTTGCCGTCGTGCTCGAAGCTCTTGAGGTAGTACGTCGCGGACTTGTCGATGGTCGCCGGGTCGAGGCCCTTCTTCTTGAGCGCCGCGTCGTCCATGCCGGCCACGTCGAGCGGCTCGAAGCCACGGTCCACCAGCCCCTGAACCACCTCGTGCCGCTGCGCGAGGTCGTTGCCGTCTTCGTCGTAGCCAATCGCGATGGTCGAGCTCAGCACGCCGTCGGCGAACATCTTGTCGTACTCGGGGTACTGCACTGCCGCGGCGGGCTTCGCGTCCTTCAACGCCTGCAGCGTGCCGACGTCGAGCTCACCGGTGATGGGCAGGTGCGACGCCGCCTGGAACTGCTTCACCGCCTTCGTCGTCTCGGAGCCGAAGTCACCATCAGCGCCGTACCGAGGAAGCTCGTAGCCCGCGCGAATGAGCTGCTTCTGCGCGTCTCGCACCGCCTCGCCCTTCGCACCGGGCTTGAGTGCGGCCGCGGCCGTCTGCGGAGCCGCTCCATTCGTGCGCGCGGTGTTGAAGGTGTCGCTGACCGACCTCGTCGCGCTGCCCCACGTCGTCGGCGTCGAGCTCGTCGGAGCGGCGGGCGCGGCTGGAGCCGTCGTGCCTCTCGTCGAGGTCGTCGAAGGTGCAGGAATGCGGGGCTCGTTCGAGCCAACTCGGTTGGGCATGGTGGCGGATTCTCGGTGACGGCAGTGGCGTGGTTGCTTTCCAGTGAAAACGGATCAGGGAGGCGAAGGCAAGCCCCTGTTGTGGCAAGGTGTGCGTCTATGCCCAACAAGGTTGGCCGTCAGCAGTTCAACACCGCGCTGCAGAACACCGACATCGACGTTCGCAAGGCCGAGCAGGACCCGTCGCTGCGGGGAGCGATTCCCGCGAACGCCGACCTGAACCACGACGGGAAGATCTCCGGCGCCGCCGAGGTCGACCGGCTCTTCACGCAGATCGACTCCTTCGGCCGCAACGCCGCCGCGCAAGAGACGTCACTGCTCGACCCCTCGGGCCTCGGCACGCAGCAGGCGCTCGCGATGCGGGCGCTCGGGCAGCTCTCGCAGTACGCCGAGGTGATGGGCTGGACCGCGAGCGTGAACTTCGACCGCGCCGACTTCTCGACCATCACCGCGCCGCCGGGCACGCCGCCGGGAGGCCAGACGATGGTGGCCGCCGCCGCCACGCTCATTCGCGAGCGCAAGGACAACTACGGCACCAATCAGCCCTGGTACAACCTCGACCCGAACCACGCGCTGCCTGCGAACGTTCGCCTCGGCGGCCTCGCGCAGAGCGACCGCAACCCGAACGGCGTGTGGAAGTGCAACCTCTTCGGCGGAAACGCGCTGTACGTCGCCGGCTTCGAGCCGCCGTATTACGGCAACCGCGGCAAGGGCGAGTACCCGAACGCGAACCAGTTCTACACGTTCAGCGACAAGTACGCGGCGCAGTTCGGCAACAAGGTTCACTTCAAGATGGTCGATGAGATCGCGCTCAACGGCCTCGACGAAGAGACGAAGAAGGCGCGGCTCATCGAGGTGCTCCGCAACGCGCAGCCGGGCGACCTGCTCATGGTCGACCACCAGGGCACCGACATCTCCGACGGCGGGCACACGCGCGTGGTGATGGCGAACGACCTGCAGGCCGATGGCACCGGGCAGATTCACTCGGCGCAGGCGACGCAGGCCGAAGGCGCCGTTCGTGGCGAAGGCCTCTCGTCGTTCAGCGGTGAAGAGCACGTGTGGATTCTGCGGCCCAACCGCCCGCGCGCTGGGCAGCCCACCGAAGCGCCGGTCGTCGCGACGCCCACCACCACGCCCACCACCACGCCGACCACGACGCCGACCACGACGCCCGCCAACACGAGCGGCACCTACTCGGTGAAGCCGGGCGACACGTTCACGAAGATTGCGAAGACGCAGCTCGGCGATGGCAACCGGTGGCGTGAGATTCAGGCGCTCAACCCGAACATCGACCCGCGCATGTTGAAGGTCGGCCAATCGCTCAAGCTGCCGACCTGATCAGTCCCGAACCTGACAGCCGCGCCCGGACATTCCTGTCATTGCCTCCGACAACCCCGAGAATTGCCATGCGGCATCGGGTTTGCTCACCGGGCCGCCATGCCAATTCGCCTGCTGGTGGTGCTGCTGCTGGGGTTCTCCTGCGGTCGCACTGACCTGTTCGACGAAGACGGGGTGAGCCTGAGCGGTGCTCCGGTGCCAGGCGGCTCGAGCAACTCGAGGGTGTGCACTGCGCCGCGCACGCCGTGCACCCGTGGGCCGAGACCCGACAAGAAGACGCTCGAGTGGCATCGCGGCAGCTGCGAGACGGGGCTCTACTGTCTGCCCACCGACGCGCAGGCCTGCGACCTCAGCAAGGCCGACTGCGCCGGCTTCTGCGTGTTTCTCGACTTCGACCCGAACCCCGATGGCTCCGCGAAGACGCAGGTGTACGGCAGCTGTCCCGCGTGCGGTCCCTGCGCCCTCACCTGTTACGGCGTCGCCGGCTGGGAGTGCCCGAAGAAGTGCGCGACCACCGAGCAGTCGCCCGGTCTCGTCGACAGCGGCGGCAGGTGCTTCGTGAACTGATCAGGGCGGGTCGCGAAAGCGCTTCGCCGAGATGTTGAGGTCGTCGCAGGCATCGAGCGCGATGGGCCGACCGGGGTCGAGCTCGTCGACGACGGCCCACCCGCGAGCTCCGTGCACGAGGGCGATGGGGTGCACCGTTCGCGGCGCCGCGCTGGTCGCTCTGATGCGAACACGTCGGCCCTGCCGAATCGCCTTCGCGAGCGCGAGCACGCGTTCGTCTTCTCCTCCGACGGGCTTCGACACGAAGCGCACCTGTTGGCTGGAGCGCATGGCCGTCTCGCGCACGCCGTCGGGCAGTGACTCGAGCAGCTTCGCCCTCGCCCGCCTGGCCGCGTCGTCGAGCCCGATGGCCGCGAGCGCTGGAATCGGGTGCGAGAGAATCACGCCGAGCGCCTCGGCCTCCTCGGTCGAGAGGCCGGTCAGGCGCGTGCGGTAGTTGAAGCCCAGCTCCACCCCGCCGCGCGCGCCGCGATGCACGACGACCGGCAGACCCGCCTCGCCCAGCGCTTCGAGGTCGCGCAGCACCGTGCGCCGGTTCACCTCGAGCTCGGCCGCCAGCTGGGCGCAGTTCATTCGCCCGCGGTTCTGCAGCAACAACAACAGCTGGAGCAGCCGTGATGCGCGCATGAACGGCACCGTTTCAAATACGACAGAAGATGTCACCTTTGGTCGTTCAGGGTGTCGCTCACCCATGAAGACCTTCTCCATCTCGAAGCAGCTCCCGGTGGACCCCGCCCGTGTCTGGGCGGTGCTCACCAACGCCTCCAAACTCGCCAGCGGGCCCATCGGCATCACGAAGCTCGAGGGCACCGTCGCGCTCGGTCAGAGCATCACGCTGTGGACCGAGGCCACCGGCGACCGCCCGTTCAAGCTCACCGTCACCTCGCTCGAAGCCGGCAAGAGCATGGTGTGGGAGGGCGGCATGCCGCTCGGGCTCTTCCGCGGCGTTCGCCGTTTCACGCTGACCCCAAAAGACGGCGGCGTACAGTTCGACATGAGCGAGACCTTCAGCGGCCTCATGTCGGGCCTCATCGTGAAGTCGATTCCCGACCTCACCCCGTCGTTCGAGAAGTTCGCCACCGGCCTGTTGGCCCTTGCCCAGAAGGAGTGACCGAAATGGCCGCGAAGAAACCCGCTGCTGCGAAGAAGGCCGTCACCTACGGAACCGGAACCGCCGACGACCCGTGGATTCTCAAGACCCCGCCGCTGTCGTCGGAGTTTCAGGCGTGGCGTGACGAGACGCTGAAGCCGCCCGCGCTCGTCGTTCAGGTCGGCACCACGAAGCTCTCGTACGACCTGCGCTGCCTCGATGACTGCGTGGCGATGCTGAAGAAGGCGAAGGACTGGGTCGCGCTCGGCAACGCCGATGAAGGCAAGCCGACGCCCGAGGGCAGCGTCGAAGCGTGGGCGCGCTCGCCGAAGAACCCGCTCGGTGGCTACTACGGCCTGCGCAAGGGCTACCGCGGCCGCTTCGCGAACTACGTGACCCCGGTGCTCGAGCTGCTCGGCAAGGTCGAGCTCGAACACGAGCCTCGCAACAACCGGGTGCGCGCGAAGTAGGTGACGTCTTCGCCGGCGAGCACCTCAGGGACCGACGAGCGACCTCACCCACCGCGCTCGCGACAGCGGTTCGAACCCGTTGCGGCCGTACAGGTGCTCGGCGCGTGCATGTTCGTGGTCGACCTCGAGTTCGACCGCGCGGCAGCCGAGCGCGCGAGCCTCTGCCAGCGCGCGAGTCAGCAGGGCCTGTCCGACACCGGCCCCTCGCCGCGGGGGCACGACGTACAGTTCATCGAGCCACGCAACGAGACCACCGTGCTCCACCGTCCACGTCGTGGCCAGCACCGCGAAGCCGATGGTCGCCGAGCCATCACGCGCCGCGAGAACCGCGCCTCGCGCCGGCTCGTGAATCAGACCAGCGAGCGCCTCCTGCGCACGCCGCGCGTCGAGCGAAACTCCGTGCTCCGCCAACTGCGCCACGAGCAACGCGCCGACGACGTCGAGGTCGGCAGCTCGTGCTCGTTCGACGGGGGTCAGCGCTCTGCGAAACGTCAGCTTGTCGTCTCCTGGCCCGAACTCATCGGGCTGCACGCCGTCGAGCGTGTAGCCGTGCCGAAGGTAGAACCTGCGCGCACGCTCGAGCCGGTGGCTTGACGAAGTCTCGATGAAGAGCGCCTCGGCGCCCGCCGCGCTCGCCTCGGCTTCGACGAAGCGCAGCAGCTCGGAGCCGACGCCCTTCCCGTGGTGGAGGGGGTCGACGCCGATCCAGAAGAGCTCCCAGGCCGAGGTGTTCGCGTCGCGAGGGCCGAAGAAGACCCACCCGAGCGGGCGCCCCCCGGTCGAGTCCGCGAGGACGCGCACCTGATGGCCCGGTGCGAGCTCACCTGCGTGCGCCAACTCGAGGGTGCGACGCAGGAGTTCGTCGGTCTCTCCGGGTTCGAAGATTCCGGTGGCCTCTCCGAGCGCGACGAGCGCCGAGGTCTCGTCGGGCACTGGCCGTCGAATGCTGGGAGCGGTGGTTCGAAGCGGGGGCTGCGGTCTCATGGGGGCCCGGTACGCCAGCCGCCGCCGAGGCGTTACCGCGAGCGCCCTTCACGCTGGAGCGGCCCGAGGCTCGAAGTAGCCTGCCGCCGTGACCGACCGACGACGAACGCCCAGAGTCTCCCGCCGCAACTTCCTTCAGGCCTCGGCGCTGACGCTCACGGCGCCGCAGGCGCTTGCGTCGCTCCCCATCGGGCCGCTCGTCACCGAGGCCGCGGCAGGAGCCACCACCACCATCGCGGCGTACCTGCACACGCGGCTCGCGCAACACGGCGGCACCACGCTCTTCGGCGTTCCTGGCGCGACGTGTGACCCGTTCTTCGCCGCAGCGAAAGACGCGGGCGTCGACGTCGTCATCACGAGCAGCGACCTCGAGGCGGGCTACGCGGCCGACGGCTTCGCGCGCATGAAGGGGCTCGGCGTCGTCTCGGTCACCTACGGCGTCGGCACCATGAGCCTCATGACGGCCATCGGCGGTGCGTTCGCCGAGCGCAGCCCCGTCGTCATCGTGAACGGCGGACCAACACCCGAAGACCTGAAGCTGCAGCAGGAGTTCGGCACGCTCTTCAGCCACTCCACCGGGCGGCCGAGCTCAGACCTGAACATGTTCCGCGAGCTCACCGGCTTCGCCGAGCGCATCGAGAATGCCGCGAGCGCTCCGAAGGTCATCGACCAGGCCATCACCTTCGCCCTCACGCAGCAGCGGCCCGTGTACCTCGAGGTGCCGAAGAACCTGTGGGAGGCGAAGTGCGCCGCCCCGACCGCTCCGCTCGACGTGACGCGAACGCCTTCGGGGAAGGAGGCCGCCCTCGCGGTGGAGCTGCTCGAGAAGCTGCGTGGCGCAGCGGCTCCGGTGCTCGTGCTCGGCATCGAGGTGCAGCGGCTGGGACTCGAAGCGCAGGTGACCGCGCTGGTGGAGAAGCTCGGCGTTCCCTTCGTCACGACGCTGCTCTCGAAGGCCGTCATCGACGAGCGCACGAAGGGCTTCGCGGGCGTCTACGGTGGCGACCGCGCAGTTCCCTCGGTGAAGCAGCTCGTCGAAGGAGCCGATGTGGTGGTCGCGCTCGGCTGTGTGCTCGGCCGACAGCACCGCAAGCTCGCGACGCAGCGCCAGGAGACGTTCGTGCTCGCGACGAATGGAACCCTGCGCATCGGGAAGAAGGGCGCGACGAAGTGCGAGCTGTCGGCACTCGTCTCGGAACTTCAGCGCGCGGAGTGGCAGCCGAACCCGAAGCACCTCGCAGGCAAGACGCTCACCGGGCTCACCTTCAAGGAGCGTCGTGCGTCGCTCCCGGCCGTCGCTGCTGTGAAAGACGGGGCGCTCACCTTCGACCAGCTGCTCGAGTCGGTCAGCGCCTCGCTAGACGAGTCCTGCATCGCCATGACGGACACGAGCCTGTCGATGTACCCGGCCGCCGAGCTGCACACGCACGGCGCGAAGTCGTTCCTCTCGAACTCCGTCTGGCAGGCCATCGGCTACTCGGTGGCAGCGGCCGTCGGCGTCGCGGTGGCGCAGCCGAAGCGGCCCGTCGTGCTGTGCGGTGATGGCGGGTTTCAGATGACGGCGCAGAGCCTGTCGACGATGGCGCGCCGCAAGCTGCCGGCCGTCGTGCTCGTGTTGGACCACGGGCTGTACGGCATCGAGCAGTGGCTGCTCGAGCCACGCTTCTTCCAGGACGCGGCGACCGCGCCGAAGCCATACCTCTCGCTCCATCGCTGGGACTACGTCGGGCTCGCGAAGGCGCTCGGGGTCTCGCAGGCCGTCATGGTCGACACGAAGACGAAGCTCGACGACGCGCTGGCGAAGGCGAAGGCGAACACGAAGGAGCCGTCACTCCTTCACGTCGTGCTGCAGCCCAAAGACCTGCCGTCGCAGCTGAAGGGCGGCGCGTGATGCTGAGTCGTCGTTCGCTCGTCATCGCCGGCGCGGGCTTCGCGCTCCCTTCGTTTGCGGCACCGCTTCGCAAGGGTGAACTGCTGCCTGACCCGAGCTTCGACCAGCTGCGAGAGAAGGCGCCGTTCGTCGTCGGCGTTCGTCCGCATCGCACGGGAGGCGTTCGCCTCGAGCTGCAACCCGAGCTCCTCGCGGGCAAACACGTCATTCACAACTACGGCCACGGCGGTGGTGGCATCACGCTGAGCTGGGGCTGCGCGAGCGTCGTGAAAGACCTCGTCGAAGGACTCCTGCCGAAGCTCGACAAGGAAGACCGGTCCATCGCGGTGCTGGGCAGTGGCGTCATCGGGCTCACCGTCGCCACCGAGCTCAAACGCGCGTGGCCCGAGCTTCCCGTCAGCGTGTACGCGAAAGACCTGGCCCTCTCGTCGACCACGTCGTTCGTCGCCGGCGGTCAGTTCGAGCCCTCGGGCATCTTCACGGAGTACGTCACGCCAGAAGCGAAGGCGGTGCTCGCGACGTACCTGCGCCGCTCGAAGGAGCGCATCGTCGAGCTGCAGAACTCTGGCAACCGGCTGCTGTACGGCGTCGCGGAGCGGAAGAACTACACGCTCGACCAGGTCATCAAGGCGTTCGACGAAGGCACGCCCGAAGACGTCGTCGCGAAGCCGCGCAAGGGCACGCTGCCGTTCAAGTCGCTCAACGGCGCCGGCCGCGAGTACAGCAACTGGCTGATGAACCCGACGATTCTGCTGCCCAAGCTCGTCGAGGACTTGAAGGCGAAGCACGTCGCCTTCGAGCAACGACAGTTCGACACGCCCGCCGACGTCGCCGCCCTGAAGGAGCGCATCGTCATCAACTGCACCGGCCTCGGCGCGAAGACGCTCTTCTCGGACGACAAGGTGATTCCGCAACGCGGCCACCTCGTCGTGCTGCAGAAGACCGACCCGAAGCAGTTCTACTTCTTCAGCGGCGGCTGCTCGAACCGCGTGACCTCGTACGCGTTCTGCAGGCA
>JAACJQ010000226.1 GCA_016879935.1 Archangiaceae bacterium
GCGGTCATCGGCGCGGCCCAGCTCGACGCCGTCGGTGACGCGGCCAAAGCCCGTCGCTGCGGTGCTCAAGTTGACGGCCTCGATGATGGCCCCCGGCATCGCGAGCCCCTCGAAGCGACCGCCGTTGGTCTGTTCGAGCTGGAGCCCGGGCGCGTTGGGGTCGAGCGTGGCCCGGCCCACCGCGGCTTCGAGCAGGTTTCGCGCAGCCGGCGAGAGCCGCATCGTCGACTCGTCGAGCAACGTCGTCACGTCGGCGAGTTCGTCGGCGTCGAGCCCGGCCTGCAAGAGCGAGAGCTGTTCGGCCCGAGAGACGCCCGGCTTCGAGAGGTCGACCAACAACGAGGTCGCGCTGCTCGCGCCGTCGGCCAGCTCGGAGAGCAGCTTCAGCACCTCGGCGTCACTGATGGGTGCCTGACGCGACTCGAAGTCGGCTGCGAGGCGCTGCACGCCAGCGTCACGAATGCGCATGGCGCCACCATGAAGGCCCGCCTGCGCGTCGGCAAGCACCGAGGAACACGCCGGTCACACGCGTCGGTGATCGTTTTCGGGGGTCGCGGACACCAGAGGGCATGAGAGCCCTCCCGCTGCTGATGCTCCTCGTCACCGCCTGCGCCCACACCGCGCTGAGAACGGAAGACGTGAACTACTCGAGCCGTGACTACCTGGCGACGGCCCTCGAGACCCTGACCGCGTCGGACCCCGACGTGCACGGCCTTCGGGTGCAGGCGCAGCTCGAGACGAAGGCTGCGCTCGAGCAACTGGTCGACGGCGCCACGAGTCACCGCGTGGTGCCCTACGACGGCCCGCCCCGCCTCGAGGTCGCGCTCGAGCTGCTCGAACGCAGTGAAGGCGCGCTCACGAAGACGGGTGACGCCGAAGCGCTCGAGCACACCAGACGCGCCGCACAGTCGCTCCGGCTGGCCCTCGCGCCGAGGTGATTCACCGCGCGAACGCGAAGTCGGTGAACGCCGCGCCCGTCAGCGTCGCGACGGTACGCAGCGTCGTACCTGCGAGTGGGTGCTCGAAGATGGCCACCTCACCCTGGGTGAGCACGTAGTGACGGGTCTCGAGAGAGAAGACACGCTTCGGTGACGAAGGCAGGCTTCCCGAGAACGAGGGTGCGGTCGAGGCGCCTGCCACCGCGAGGTTCTCCCAGACCAGGAGCCGTTGGTTCGACAGGTTCTGAACCGCAGCCGCGAGGAGCCCACGGTCGCGCTCGCAGGCGACGTCAGCCACGAAGTCGTTCGACGAGAACGTTCCCGCCGTGCTCGCGAGCAGCACGTCGGGAGCACGCGCCGTCGAGAACGCAGTCGGCGTGTTCCACAACCCGATGCCGATGGCTGGGTTGACGGCCCCAAAGCTGCCTCCGCCGACGAGCCGCGTGTTCGATAGGGCGAGCGCCCAGACGTTCGCGTTGCTGGTCGCGAAGTCATGCATCGGCTGACCCGTCGCGAGCCCGGGCGCGTTCCACGCGAGCAGCCCGGCGCCGCTGATTTGCCCCATGAAGAGCCGGTCGACGCCACCCGGTGACGGCACGTGCACGAGCGAGGGCTGCTGCATCCACATGTGTTTGAAGGCGGCGGTCGCGGTCGTGGCCGCCGAGAACGGTGCGGGCAAGAGCCAGGCGCCCTCCTGGCTCCAGACAAAGAGCCCGGCGGCCGTCGCGGTGAGCCGGCTGAGTGGTTGCGTCGGGGCGGGAGTGAGGGCCGAGAGCGGAATGGTGAAGGACGGCGCCGTGAGCGCGGTGATGCCGAGGGCATCGGACCAGACTGCGATGCCCGAGTTGGCGAGCACGAAGAGCTGAGAGCCCGAGGTCGCGACGGCGCGGGCTCCTGGGAGGGCGATGGACAGGTCGGCCGGCCGCGAGGTCGAGAGCGCGTGCGGGTTGTTCCACAGCTGCAGACTCGACCCATCGGTCACGAAGAGTCGCTGCGAGACGACCGTGAGCCGCGCAACCGACGAGGTAGCCGTGCCAGCCGCGTTCGTCGCGACCACGACGTATTGGTCACCATCGTTGGCGGCAGTCGCAACGGCCGTTCCGAACGAAGCGAGCTCCGAGACGATCTCAGTCCCCGGGCCAGCACCGGTGAAGGTGCTCGAGGCGATGACGGTCGTGCCTCGCTTCCACTGAATGTCGATCGGCGCCGTTCCCGAGAACGTCGCGTCGAAGTTGGCGCTGCTCCCGACGCGAATGGTCGCGGCCACCGGGTGTCTCGTGAAGACCGGTGCGTTGCCGCCGCCGCTCGCAGTGCCACCGGCGGTCGCAGTGCCACCGGCGGTCGCAGTTCCACCAGCGGTCGCAGTTCCACCGGCGCTCGCAGTTCCACCGGCGGTCGCAGTTCCACCGGCGCTCGCAGTTCCACCAGCGGTCGCAGTTCCACCAGCGGTCGCAGTTCCACCAGCGGTCGCAGTTCCACCAGCGGTCGCAGCTCCACCGGCGCTCGCAGCTCCACCGGCGCTCGCAGTTCCACCGGCGCTCGCGGTTCCACCTCCGCTCGCAGCCCCACCAGCGCTCGCGGTTCCACCGGCGCTCGCGGTTCCACCTCCACTCGCGGTTCCACCTCCGCTCGCAGCTCCACCAGCGCTCGCGGTTCCGCCAGCTCCGCCATCGACGAATGGGTCGACCACCACCGCACCACACGACGAAGCCACCACCATCACCACGAGCACACGGAGCAGGCGCATGGCCCTCTTCTCACCGCACCCGAAAACGCGGCTCACGGTCACCACGAAATTCCCCCACCGAGTCCCGTCTGGAGGCCTGGCGCACCGAGCACTCCCACGCGCGCTCCACCAAACTCGAGGGCGACCGTGGGCAGACTCACGCCGACTTCATTGCGCCACTCGAGAAAGAACGACTCCGTCAGCGTCCACCGAAGCGTGGCCATTGCCGACAGCTCGGCCACCAACTGCCCGACACCACCTGTCACCGGAGTCACGCCCTCGACGAACACGTGACGGCCCCCACCTCCAGCGCCGAGCACCACGGCCCAGCGCTCCGAGAGCACGAGCGCCGTCACGACTCGCACTGCGAAGGCCAGCTCTCGCACCGACGCGATCAGCCCTTCACGCGACACCTGCAGCCACGTGAGCCCGGGAGCACCAACCTCGAAGCCGACCGCTCGCCACGGCCACACCGTGAAGCCGAGTGCGCCACCGCCGCCGGCACCGACCGAGGGGCTCCACCGCACGAGCCCACGCGCGGCGAGGTCGAATCTCCACGGCGCCCGCTCGGCAGGCACCGGTGCTGGGGTCACGACGACGGGAGCGTGCAACGTCGACGCATCACTGCGCAGCCACTCACTGACCCGAATCGCCCAGACGGCGTCGTCGTGCGGGTCATCGAAGGCCGCGATGCGTGGCTGCTCCAACGACGCGCGTGCCACGAGCTGCGTCGGCGACGCGACCACTTCTCCTCGCGCACCTGGAGTGCGTGGCTCGTCGGGCCGACGTCGCACCACGCGATAGCCCAGCGCACGCAGCTCATTCTCGAGGCGTGTCAGCACGCGCAGCTCGGAGCTCGAGACGAGGTCGATGACGGGCTCCTCCGCGGTGGCCTGGAGGAGCAGCGCCAGAATCACGGCAGGCATCGCTGACGAAACGCCTCCGCGAGTGGACCTGAGGGAAAGCGCGCCACGTACGTCTTCGCGAGCGCGCAGGCACGCGCGCCATCACCCCGCGTCGACTCGAGCTGAACCCGCCGCGCGAGCGCCTCTGCCGCCAGCGCCCCATCAGGCGTCTCCACGTCGTAAGCCTCGTAGTGCGCGAGGGCCTGCGTGAGCGCCCCTCGCTGCTCGGCGAGCCGGCCCTGGGTGAAGCGCGCGGTCGCGGCCTGCGCGGTGTGCGGGAAGCGGCGGCGAATCGTCTCGCAGGTCTGCTCCGCCACGTCGTCGCGATGCTGAAACCGCGCGGCATCGGCGAGCGCGAGCAACACTGGCGCGTTCTGCTCGCGCAACACGTCGTCGAGTCGCGGCAACGCCTCGTCGAGCACCGCGCTCGCCTGGCCGTCGGCGACCCACTCCGACCACCGAGCAGGCTGCACGCTGGGGAGGGGTGGAGCGCTCTGCACGGGCGGAGGCGGAGGAGCCTTCACCGGCACCGCAGGTCTGGGCTCGGGCTCGACGACCTCGACGCGAGGAGCCGGCGGTGGAGGCGTTCGTCTCGCGGCCTCGATGGCGAAGAGGTCGAACCGCGCTCCCGCGTTCAGCGACTTCGTCACCTCGCCATCACGCAGCTCGACCGAGCCCTCGAGCACCACCAACGTTCCCTCGAGCTGCGAGGTGTCTGCTGCGAAGTGCGCCGACGAGGTGACGTGCACCGTCCACCGGCCGAGCTTCACCGTGGTCGCTGCCGCCTTCGGAGCGCGCACGTCGACGTGCCCCTGCGCCACCAGCAACGACGCAACGTCACCGTTCGTCTCGATGCGCACGTCACTCGCGGGGCCAGCCTCGATGACCGTTCCATCGGCGAGCACGACCGGCCGCACACCCGCCGGAGCTGGCGCTGGCGTCACCACCTGCACCGGCGGCTCTCGACGAAGCGAGACCCCGATGAGCACCACCACGAGCAGCGCCCCCACAGCCGCAGCACGCGCGCGGCGGCGGCGGGTGGTGCCATCGGCGCGATCGAGGAACGCCGTGGGCACGCTCCCGCCTGGTGGCGCGACGAGCACGTCACGCGCTTCACGGCCGAGGCGTTCGAGCTCACTCTTCATCGGAAGTCCCATCGAGCTTCGCGGCGAGCGCGGGGAACTGGGCTGCCCGGGCGACGAGGTGGAGCCGCGCCGAACGCAGTCGCCGCTTGGCCGTGGCGAGTGAGACGTCGAGCGACGCTGCCACCTCGTCGAGCGTCTGTTGTTCCAGGTACCGCAGGCTGAAGGCGAGCCGCTCCTCGGGCTCCAGCAACTCCATCGCCTCGAGCAGCTCGCCGATGACGCGCGGCGCGCTCGGGTCGGTCGGCAGCACGGCCCTGGCGGTCGCGAACGGGAGCGCACGTCGCACGACGCTCCACCGCCACGCGCTGCGCAGCTTTCGGCGCGCGACGTTCACCGTCACGCCGACGAGGAAGCCACGCATCGGCTGGGTGAGGTCGAGGTCGGCGAGCCGCCCCTGGAGAATGAGGAACACGTCTTGCGTGAGGTCGTCGAGGTCGCCACCCGCGCGAGGGCCGAGCAGGCGAAACAACAACCCGCGAACCCACGGCGCTTCGTGCCGCCACACCTCGGCTGCCGCCAGCCGGTCTCCGCGCCGAAACGACTCCCAGGTCGAGGCCGGCACCGCGCGGTGCTCGTCGAGCACGATGACGTTGTCCGCCCCGGGCGGCGCGACGGCCTGACTCTCGAGACGGGCGGGCACTGACGTCCTCTCACCGGTGCCGGAAAACCGGCTCACGAACGGGTGCGCAGCTTCCCACACCCCGCCAGCTCACCAGCTCGCGAGCAGCTTCGCGGCGTCGTCGGCCTTCTTCTCCGAGCCTTCCCACTCGCGGTACGTCGCGGCGGCCTGCTCGACGAGCTTTCTGGTGTCGTCGCTCTCGTGCTTCGCCGCCCGCTGCGCGCGAGCCAGGCCCAGCTGCGCATCGGCGATGGTGACCCGCCACGGCTTGAGCTCCTGCGCGAGCGCGAGCGCCTCGGTGTACGCGGCCTCGGCCTCGGCGGGCTTCGACGACGACAGCAGCGCGTCTCCCTTCGCGAGGAGCGGCGCGATGAGCTCGGTGCTCTTCGGCCCGATGCCACGCGCGACGCCGATGGACTTGTCGGCACACTCGAGCGCGCGCTTCGGGTCGTTCTCGAGCAGCGCAATCTGCGCCTGCACGGCCTGCGCTTCGGCGAGATACGGCGCGGGCAGCGGCGGCGTCTGCACCATGAGCGTCTCGAGCGCGGCCTTCGACTCCTTCAAGCGGCCGAGCACCACGAAGGCTTCGGCGCGCGTGAGCGTCGTCGCCGCGATGTACGGGTGGCCTGCGGGGAACGCCTTGCGCGCGATGGCGTCTCCCCGCTCGACGTTCGCGAGCGCCTCGTCGACGTGACCCGACTTGAGCAGCGTGTCGCCCAGGTTGTTCAGCGTGACGACCAGCTTCGGGCTCTCGGGGCCGAACAACGCCTCACGCGCCGCCAGCGCACGGGTGAACGCCGCGCGAGACTCCTTCGGCCGGCCCGCGAAGAAGAACGCGTTGGCGAGCATCGAACGAATCATCGCGGAGTCGGGGTGGTCGCCCGACACCTCCCGCTCCCGCAGCCACAACGCACGCTCGAGGTGCTCCACCGCCCGCAGGTTGTCCTTCGCGGCGACCAGGCTCGAGCCCAGGTCGAACTCCAGCTTCCACACGAGCGGGTGGTCTGACCCGATGCTCTTCGCAGCGAACGCGAGCGCCGCTTCGTGACCGGGCACCGCCTCGAGCGGGCGGCTCTCTGCCGTGTACAGCCGCGCCGACGCACCCATGCGCTCGAGGGTGAGAATGTCGTCACCGCCCAACCGCTCGATGGTCGACTCGGCGATGGTGACCCACGTGCGGCCCTCTTGCGGGCGGTTCAGCTGAAACCCGATGAGCGTCGCGAGACGAACGGAGGCGAGACCCGCGAGCTCGTCGAAGCCAGAGGCCAGCGCCAGCGAGAAGGCACGCTGCCATGACGCCGCCGCCTCTGCGTTCTTTCCCTGGGCCTGCTCGAGCGCGCCCTGCAGCGACTGGGCTTCGGCCTCGAGGGCCTTCAGCTGCAGGTCCTTCGCTTCGGCGATGGCGGCGGTGAGCAGCGGGCCGACGTCTTTCACCTTGCCCGCGTCGACGAGCGAGCGCCCTTTGAGCAGCGTCGCCTGCAACGCGGCCACGCGAGGCTGCGTCGTCGCGCTCGACAGGCGCGGGTCGGCGCGCAGGCGCGAGGTGTTGGTGCAGAGCGCGGCGGGCGTCAGGCTCCACGCGATGGTGCCGGCGCGCTCGACGGTGGCGTCTTCGGCCGTCGAGAGGTTCGTCACCAACTCGGCCAGCTCGGCGCGGCGGCGCGAGAAACACGCCGACTGCAGCCGCCACGTCTCGTCCGTCACCTCGTGGCGAAGCTGCGCCGCCTCGCACGCCTCGAGCGTCTTCTGCGACAGCGACACCGACGCCGCGTCGAGCGCTCGCTCCACCGAGGCCAGCGCCGCGCTCGCGAACGGCTTCTTCACCGCGCCGAAGGCCGCCCGCACCTTCGCCTTCGCCTCGTCACCCCACACGGCCCTCACGTCGGCCGAGGCGACACACTCGCGCTGCACGCGCCCACGAGAGCTCGCCTGCCAGCCGACGAGCACGAGCGCTCCCGCCGCGAAGAGAAGCCAGGGCGCGGCCTTCGCCCACTCCACGGGCCGCTGGTCGAGGGCGGCCAGCAACACCGCCATCGAGGGGAAGCGGTCTTCGGGTTTTCGCGCCAGCCCGCGCACGAGCGCCGCGTGAATCACCGACGGCACCGACGCCCTGGGTTTCGGGGGCAGCGTGCCCAGCACGAGCGCGCGCGTCACCTCGACGGGCGTCTCACCGGCGAACGGCTTCGCGTCGTACAGCGCCTCCCACAACGAGACACAGAAGCTGAACTGGTCGCTGCGCGCGTCGGGCGTGGTGGCCAGCGCCTGCTCGGGAGACATGTACCCGACGGTGCCGATGACGACGTCGTGCTGCGTGAGCGGCTCCGACATCGAGCTGTGCGAGGGCTCGTCACCCTGCTGCGGCGCGGGGCCCACCGGCTCGTACGTTCCATCGGCGCGGGCGACGCCGAAGTCGGTCACGCGGGCGCGGCCGTCGGCGCCGATGAGCACGTTGGCCGGCTTGAAGTCGCGGTGCACCAGGTGCGCGTCGTGCGCCGCTGCGAGGCCACGCCCGGCCTGCTGAAAGATGCTGACGATGTCGCGCCAGGTTCGCGGCGACTCCCGCAGCCACTGCTTGAGCGTGGTGCCGGGCACGTACTCCATGGCGATGAAGATGCTGCCCTGGTGCTCGCCGACCTCGAAGACGTTGACGACGTTCGGGTGAGAGAGCCGCGCCATCGCCTGCGCTTCACGCAACATGCGCGCGTGCGAAGGCCCCGTCGCGTCGGGCCCGCCCGCGGCCGAGAGCAGCTTGATGGCCACCTTGCGCTCGAGCTGCGGGTCGTACGCCGAGTACACGGCGCCCATGCCGCCCACGCCGGCGACGTCGAGCACCACGAAGCGGCCGACGGTGGCACCGCGCTCGAGCGACGGCTCCTTCGCGCTCTCCTTCGCGAGCGCGAGCTCAGACGTCGACAGCTCTCGCGTCGGAGCATCGGCCGCAGAGACGCGCTTCTGCTCGGCCACGGCGAGCACCGGCCGACACACTTCGCAGGTCGCGGCGTGACTGCGAACGGCGGCTTCTTCTTCCGTGGTGAGGCGGCGCTCCGTCAGCGCCAGCCACTGGTGTGGTTCGACGCAAGCCATGGCGGGCGAGCATAGAGCCGTCGCCCCAGCTCACCCTCCGTCATGCGGCCGTTCGCACCCCGCCGGACTTTTCCGTCAGCGGCACACGCTAGATGCAGCCGGTGCCAGTGCAGAGGAAGGGGCAGACGGCGCAGGTCGTGCCCAGCGTGCCGCACGCCGAGTTCGACGTGCCCGCCACACACTGGCCGCTCGCATTGCAACAGCCAGAGCACGTCAACGGCCCGCACGCCGGCGTGACACCACCATCGGTTCCGCCGCCCGTCGGCATGCACGAGACGGTGTAGTCGAAGCCCACGTTCTGGCCGGGCGCCGGCAGCGAGCGCGCCTCGAAGACGACCGCGTTGCGATTGGCGTCGTAGCTCCAGTTGCGCTGGCTGCTGGCGTTGAGCTCGGGCACCGTGACGCCGTTGAGCATGACGGTGACGCCGCTCGCGCTGGCAGAGGCCGGCTTGCCGGTGAGGAACCAGGTGGCGCGAGCGCCGAAGAC
>JAACJQ010000227.1 GCA_016879935.1 Archangiaceae bacterium
AGGCGCGTGCGAATCGAGGTCAGGTTGTCGATCGAGAACGTCAGCAGCGTGAAGGAGCGGCCGTAGCGGCGGGCCTTGTAGATCTCCTTCGTCGCGTAGTCGGTGAAGTAGCTGAGCGTGTACGCGCCGGTCTCACGGTCGCGCAGGCCCTGTCGCTGCAGCAACGCGAAGCGCGCCGCCGTCTTCAGCGACGACGCGGCGAACGCACCGAAGCGCTGCGTGTCGGCCACGAACGAATCAGAGAAGGTGCCGTTGAGCGAATCGCCGAGCTGAACGAGGCCTTGAATCTCGCCGGCTGACGTCACGAGCGGCACGAGAAACGAGGCGCCCGCGAGCCACGGGTTCGCCTGCACCAGCGTCGGGTCGACGATGTCGGGCAAGGCCGTGCGATCGATCAGCCCACGCCACGCGCGGAGCCGAAGACCGCTTCGTTCACCCGCCACCCACAGCGCGCCCGACTGCGCCCCACAGTGCTCGCAGAGTTCCTGAAGAATGCGCTCCTGCAGCATCTCGATGTCGTTGAGCCCGACGATCGCGAGCGCCCGATCTTCGATCGCCACGCTCATGGCACCGTTCCCGAATAGACGAAGCGCACTGGCCCGCGGAGCCAGACCTGCGAGAGATCGCGCGCCACCTTGATGTCGAGCACCCCGCCCGGCAGCTCCACCGGAACCCACTCGTCGAAGGGGCTGCGGCCGTCGAGCGCCGAGGCCACCACCGTCGCGCAGGCGCCTGTTCCACAGGCGAGCGTGATGCCGACGCCGCGCTCCCAGACGGTGACCCGCAGCCCGCCCGCCGCGCGCTTCTCGACGAACTCGACGTTGGTGCGATTGGGAAAGAGTGGATGGTGCTCGAGGCCGGAGCCGAGGCGCTCGGCTTCCGACGGAGGCACGTCGAGCAACACGAGGTGCGGGTTGCCCATGCTCACGGCCGTGCCGATGAGCCCCTCGATCGGCTGGCGCACGAACGGGCCACCATGCGGGAGGATCGGCTCCTTCAGCCGGGCCGGGCCCATCGCCACCGTGACGCGATCGACCTGCCCCTCACGCCACTCGATGTCGGAGGCGAGCAGGCCGGCGCCAGTCGCGATCGCGATGCGCTGGGGGCGTTCAGCCGAATTCTCGGCCACGTGCTTGACGACGCAGCGCAGCCCATTGCCACACATCTCGGCGATCGAGCCGTCGGCGTTGTGCACCACCATGCGGCCTTCGGTGCCGGGCTCTGGCAACACCACCAGCACGCCATCGGCGCCGATGCCGAAGTGCCGATCGCAGAGCTTGCGGCTCAGGTCGGCATCGATGTCGAGGCCCGACGAACGGCGATCGAGCACGACGAAGTCGTTGCCCAGGCCGTGGTACTTGAAGAAGCGCTCCACGGGGGAAGCTCATAGTCAGCACCCGCCGCTGACGCGAGGAGCTTCCCCCACCCGTCACACCGGGCTCACAACACCGTGATGGCGCGAATCGGCGAGAGGTTGTTGGTCTCGCTCAGCTCCTGCAGGCTCTGGTTGAGGTCGACCACCACCGCCGTGAAGAACGAGCCACGCGCTCCACCCGGCGTGAAGGCGTTCACGGTGTACGACCGGGTCGCGCACGCGCCAGGAGCGAGCGAGAAGAACAGGTCGCCAATCGCGGGCAGCAGCACGTCGTTCGCACCAACCGGGTTCGCCGTCGAGAAGGCCGTGTCGCTCGAGATCATGAACGAGATGTCGCCTGCGGCCGGAGCATTGCCACGGTTGCAGACGGTGACGTTCGACGCGAACGCGGCTCCGAACGCGACCGAGGCGGGAGCGGTGGCGCTCGAGACCACGAGGTCGGGCGCACGGCCGAGCTGGAACGAGCGCGTCAGGAGGTTGTTCGTCTCGCGCAGCTCAATCACCGAGCTGAAGGGGTCGGCAACGGCGGCGATGAAGAACGGCGTCGTCAGCGAGCCCGGCGGAGGCGGAGGAGCGCTCACGTTCATCGTCGCCTGCACCGTCTGCGTGAGGCACTGGTTCGCCGTGAGGCTGAAGAACGCGCCGGGCACCTGGGTGTCACCGGGCAACGAGATCGCCGAGTCGTTCGAGAGCACGAGATCGACCTGCGCTCCACCCGTCGCCGTGCCGCGGTTGCAGACGGTGATCGACGCCGTGAACGGCTCGAACGGCGCAATGACGGTGGGAACGACGATCGACGTCACCGTGAAGTCGGGCGCGCTGCCGATGGCGATCGAGAAGGCAGGGCTCGTGTTGTTCGTCTCGACGAACTCCTGAACGAGGTTGCGCGGGTCGGCCACGGCGTTGAGGTTGAAGAGCAGCTGGCCGGGCACGACCGCATTCGCGACGCCCGACACGCCGACGGTGCCGCACTGGTTCGCGTTCAGCATCGGCGTCGGCGCCTGACCGACCGGCATCGAGGTGGCGCCCGACGAGAGACGAAGCTCGACCTCGGTCGACGCGGCGATCGTTCCCCGGTTGCAGACCGAGACCGTGGCGATGAACGGAGCGCCCGGCAGCACCGCCGCGGGAGCCGAGACGCCGGTGACCTGAAAGTCAGCCAGCGTTCCCACGCCCATCGGCGTCGTCGCCGCGAGCTGGTTGTTGGCCTCGTTGAACTCGGTCACGGTATTCGTCGAGTCGAGCACGATCCCCACGAACGGCGCGAGGACCCCGGGCGGCGGGTTCGCCTGGGCGGTGAAGGACTGCGACACGCAGCGCCCAGCGAGGAGCGAGACCGAGAACGAGCCCACCACCGAGTTCGTCGGCGAGAAGAGGTCGGGAGAGAGAGTGCGTGACGAAGCGAGCACCACGAACGCTTGAACGACTCCGTCGACCGTGCCGTTGTTGCAGAGCACCGTGCTGCCGGTGAACGCGGCACCAGGGAGCGCACTGGCGGGCGAGGAAACAGAGCTGACCGTGAAGTCAGGCAACGACCCGACGTCGAAGCGGCTGGCCGGGCTGGCGTTGTTGGTGGTGATCAACTCGAAGCCACCACGCGTCGCGACCGCTCCGATGAACCACGTGCCGGCCGCCGGCGCGAACGCGTTGACGCTCGAGGTGACGCACTGGCTCGGCGTGAGCGTGAGGCGCGACACCGCGCCGAGGAAGAAGTCCTGCGGGAGCGCGAAGGTGGTGTCGGTCGAGGCCATCACTTCGACGTCGGTCGCCGCCGTCACGTTGCCGCGGTTACACGTCGTCACCGAGACGGTGAACGAAGCACCAGGCAGAACCGCGACCGGTCCCTTCGCCGACGTCACGACGAAGTCGGGGCCCTGCCCCACCGCGATCGCCTGCACCGAGCTCGTGTTGTTCGCTTCGTTCGTCTCGACGACGTTCCCGAAGCTGTCGACCATGGCGCCGAGGAACACTGCAGGTTGCGTCGCGCCAGGAGGCGTTGCTGCGTTCGCCTGAATCGTGACGGGCTTGCACTCTCCGGCGAGCAGCGAAACCGGGGCGCCACCGACGAAGAGATCGGCGGGGCCGTTGCGCGGCGAGGTGATGACGTTGTCAGCCGAGAGGAAGAGCTCGACCGAGGTCGACCCTCCAACGGTGCCGAGGTTGCAGACGTTGAGCTGCGTGGTGAACGACGCTCCAGGCGCGACGATCGCAGGCGCGCTGGTGATCGTGACGGTGAAGTCGGGGCCAACCGAAGGCGCGGTCGTGAACGCAACCGGTGCCGAGGTGATGGGCCCGGTCGCGCTGGTGCCAACCGCGGTCAGGGTGTGCGGGCCGGGCGGAACACTGTCGGCACTGAAGGGAGCCGTGAACGGGGCCGGCACCGGCGGCGAGACGGGCGAACCGTCGACGAGGAACTGCACGGAGGCAACGCCGGTCGCCGATGCGGTGAGCGTCGACGGCCCTCGGAGCGTGGCGCCCGCGGCTGGCGAGGTGATGGTGACCGAGGCGGCTGACGTCGGAACGCGGCAGAGCACGGCGAGCAGCGACTCCGAGCGCACCGAGAGATCGTTGAAGGTGCGCGGCGTGCCGGTCACGCGATCGGGAACCACCGTGCCCGTGAGGAAGCCTGACAGCTGCGCGACCTGCCCTGCGTTGCGGGGCGCGACGTGCAGGAACGCGGTGTTCGTGTCACCCGCGTGGCAGCCGTTGCAGGTGTTCACCGAGAAGTGAAACCGGGCGTCGGGGTTCGTGATGCCGGGCGCGTTCCAGAAGTGACCCGGGTTCGTGAGCGCCGAGCCCGCGAGGAAGGGAACTCCGTTGAACGTCGCAGGCACCAGGTGCGTGTCGGTGAGCAGCGCGGCGGTGTTGGTGTTGATGAACTGGGCGAGGTTCGACGAGTTGTTGAGCGGCAGATCGGTGGTCTGCGCGACCGGCACCTGCACCAACTGGCCGGTCGCGTTCAGGTTGAACTCACGCATCTCCCACGGCGCGGTCAGCGCGATCTCGTTGCTGCGAACCTGGTTGATGGCGCTGCCATTGGGGCGCGTGGGCGAGGCGTTCGGGCCGGCGAAGCGGTTGGTGATCGCCTCGAGCGCGGTGTTGAACGCGGGGCTCCCGACCGGGAGCGTTCCGAGCGCGTGCCAGTCGGCGGCCCAACGATCGACGTCGGCCTGCGTGGTGGCCGGCAGGTTGAACTCAAGAATCACCGTGAACTGCAGCTGCGAGCCACCGGCGCCGAGCACGCCGAAGACGAAGCGGCCCTCACCCGCCGAGCCGCGCGAGAGGTTGCGCAGATCCATTCGGTTCACGATCGCAAGCAGCCGGAAGGGAGCGCGCGTGAGGTCGAGCCGCGTGCCTCCGCTCGCCGCGAGCCAGGGCTGCGTGACGACCGTGTTCATCGGGCGCGGCGCGACGTTGAGGCCGTTCACCAAACGCGGCGAGTCCCACTGCGCGAGCCAGTTGCGCACGAAGAGCTCGGGGTCGTTCGGGCCGGCCATCGTCGTCATGAGCCGGCCGAAGTGCCACGCACCGTCGGAGGGGTTGGCGAGGTTGCCGCTCCAGTTCGTGCGGAGCGGGTCTTCGACGACGGCCAGGTTGCGGATCATCAGCTCGGCGTCCGCGTTCACCGTGATCGGGCACTGGCCACCGTCGGGCAGCGTCAGCGCCTGCTGAGACCGCGAGCGAAACTGGTTCACGGCCCCGCCCGGCTCTCCCGGACGTTCGAGCGACGACTCTCCCGTGCACGCGAAGACCATCAGACTCGACATCACCAGCGCTGCGACTCGCATCGGCCAACCTCGGGGCAAGAGTTGGCGTCGCCGTCAGCACGCGCGATGCCAACGACGCGGTGTTGCGATTTGGCGCGGTTGCCCACTCGAAGTGTCAGGTGAATGGAGCACACCGCTCCGTCACACAGGCTCAACCCTTCGAGAGCATTGAAGAAGGGGGCGAGCCTGAGGCACTCAGCGCTGAGCCTGACAGACTCACCGCTCGTGCTTCCGGAGCAGTCGCTTGAAGTACATGCGATCGATGCCGGCGGCGGCAGCGGCGCGCGTGAAGTTGCCCTCGTGCTTCTCGAGCATGCCTTTCACGTAGGTGGCTTCGAAGTGATCGACCAGGCGTTCACGCTGCTCGACGAAGGGGCGATCGAGCGAGACCGGCACGGGAATCGGAGCGGCGTGCTCGAGCGCGTCGGGGTGCGGCTCGCCTGAGAGGGCCAGCGCTCGCTCCACCGCGTTGCGCAGCTCGCGCACGTTGCCGCGCCAGGGGTGGTGCTTCGCCGTCATCCACGGCTCCATCTGCACCACCGCGAGGGCCACCCGGGCGCGCCGTTCGTCGGCTCCGGTCTGCTGGCGCACGAGGTGATCGACGAGAATCGGGAGATCGTCGAGGCGCTCGCGCAGCGGTGGAATGCGCAGGCGAACGACGGCGAGGCGGAAGTAGAGATCTTCGCGGAAGCTGCCGGCGTTGGTCTCGCGGAGCAGATCGCGGTTCGTCGCGGCGACGATGCGAATGTCGACGGGAATGGGCTCGAAGCCACCGACTCGGCGAATGACGCGCGTCTCGAGCGCACGCAAGAGCCGCGGCTGCAGCTCGAGCGGGAGCTCGCCGATCTCGTCCAGGAAGAGTGTTCCTCCATTGGCGGCTTCGAAGACGCCGATCTTCTTGTCGACCGCGCCGGTGAAGGAGCCACGTTCGTGGCCGAAGAGTGCGCTCTCGATGAGATTGGGAGCGACCGACGCGCAGTCGAAGACGATGAAGGGCGCTTCTTTTCGCGGAGACGCGTCGTGTACCGAGCGGGCGAGCAGCTCTTTGCCGCACCCGCTCTCGGCCTCGACGAGCAGCGTGGCGTTGGTGGGCGCGACGCGCGTGAGCTCGCGGAAGAGCGCGCGCATGGGAGCGCTGGCGCCGACGAGCTCACCGAAGCGGGCCTCGGGGGCCGGGAGCAGTTCTTCTCTCGCGGCCTCGATGGTGATCGAGGTGCCTCCGAGCGTGGCGGTCATGCCGGGCTCGAGCAGCGCTTCGGTGATTCGTACGCCGTTGATGGTGGTGCCGTTGGTGCTGCCGAGATCGCGCACGAGCACGCCGTGACTGGTGGCGCGAAGTTCGGCGTGGGCGCGGCTCGCGGTGGAGTCCGAGAGGAGGAGATCGCTCTCGGGGTGCGTTCCGACGCGCAGGGTGGAGTCGCGAAGCTCGACGCGGCGAACGCCCCCGCCCGGGTCGCGCACGACGAGCGTGACGATCTGCAGCTGGATGACGCGGACGTACTTCTGGACCTTGTCGGTTCGGCGGAAGTCGGAGTCGTCGCTCGTCATCGGGCGGCGCGAAGGTACGCGGCTTCGTCGCAGGCCGACAACGGATTCCCGATCGTCACTTGTCGAGCCGCGACAGCGCCCCGAGCCAGGTGATGCGCAGATCGCTTTCTTTCGAGAGTTCGCTCGCGACGAAGTCACGAATCACCGGCTGGAGCTCTGGGACGGCGAGATGCGCTCTCGTCGGGCCTTCGAAACGTGGGTGCACCAGGAGCAGGTGCATGGCGCCAACGACCCGTGAGCCGAGCTTTCGCCACCGCGCGCCGAACGCCTTCGTGAGACCGGCTTCGAGGCCCTTCACGTCGTTGCCGGTCTCGAGCGTCGCCCTGAGATTCACCCACGACGCGAGCGAGTGGGAGCGCTTCTCTGCGCGGCGCTTCGTGAGGGCAACTGAGAAGGCGATCTGGACGTCGTCGATGCTCGTCTCGAAGGCAGCCAGCGACCCCGGCACGGTCTCCCCTGCCGTCTCGGTGACGAGGGCGTGAAGTCCGGTGGGCCGTGAGATGTCTTCGCCATTGAAACGCCAGCGAAGACGGGGCGTGAGAAACGCGAGCCGACGCACGTGATCCTCGAGGTGAACGGACTCGAAGGTCTCCTTCTCGAAGATCTGTGGGTCAGGAAGCAGGCGAACCTTCGTTCCACGTCGCTCGACCGAATCGATCAACTGCAGCTGCTCGACGAGCACGCCCCGTTCGAACGCGGCGCTCCACCGATCGCCATCTCGAGAGGTCTCGACCTCGACGCGCGCAGACACCGCGCAAGAAGGACCCAGACCCACCCCGAGGCCACTCGGCGTCGCATGAACGTGAGCTCGCTCTCCGTCTGCGGTGGGCGTGTCGTGCTGGGTCGTGAAGATCGTCTCCAGCAACGGCGTGCCATTCGCATCTCGATCAATCCTGATGCCCGCACCGTCGTCGGTCACCGTGAGCCAGCCGTCATCGAGATCGACAGAGACGGTCGTGGCGCGGCCGAGCAGGTGTTGATCGATCGCGTTGCCGATCACCTCGAGCGCGAGGTGGCGCAAGCCGGAGCCTCCAGTGCTGAAGGCCCACATGCCTGGGTGAAGCCTGACCCGAGCGAGCGACTCCGCGATGACGCGATTGGTTGCCATGGCTATCGCGAGAGCAATTGCATCCACGTGACTCGCAGGTCGCTCGCTTTCGAGAGCTGGCTCGCGACGAATTCGGTTCCGGCCCGATCCAGAAATCCTCGCGACGCCATTCGACGCGACGGAAATCGAAGACTCGGTTCGCCAGTTTGCGTACCTGTCACCGCGCCTGACGTGGCACTTCCAGAAGCAGGATGTCTCGAGGCCTCAGGGCCTGGTCTCGTTCATCGCAGACTCAGCCAAGGGCAAGCTCGAAGCAGGTTCGACCGGACTGTTCTCGGCCGAGCTCGACGGTGTCGGAATCTCGTTCGCGGTCGGGCTCTGTCAGCGCCAGCGGTCAGAGAAGGCCCGCATGGTCTCGTCATGGGTGAACCTGACTCCGACGAGGGAGGGCGGGTCTCACGAGAAGGGCCTGCTCGAAGGACTCACAGACGCGTTCCCCGCATGGCACGAACTCGAGTCCCGGTTCATCGGAGCGGTGCACGTTCTCCTCGCCGATCCCCGCTTCGAGGGACCGACGAAGTCGAGGCTGGCCGTTCCGATGACCAGACCGCTGGTGCGCGAATTCGAAGGCCTTGCCGATCGCTCTTCCCAACGAGCTGGAGCGGCTCGACGGTGACTCCGCGAGCGAACGCGATTCGGTGGCAGAGGCCGTCTCGATGCGACTCGACCTCGAGGCGTTCCGAGAGCGCTGACACCGGAGCGAGGCCGACGCCCAATCCACTGTGAGTGACATGAACGTGGTCGCGCGGACCATCGCGCGTTGGCGTGTGGTGGAGCGAAGTGAAGACCGACTCCAGGAAGCTCAGGCCGCGGTCGTCTGTTTCGACTGAGATTCCTGGCCCGTCGTCACTCACCGTCAGCCAACCATCGTCGAGTTCCACCGAGACCGTCGTCGCGCGGTGGAGGAGAAACTGGTCGATGCTGTTGCCGATGAGTTCGAGACAGAGGTGCTGAAGGCCTCTGGGCCCGGTGTCGCCGATGTACATGCCGGGCCGCTTGCGAACGAGATCCGGCCCATCTGGGTGCGTGTCCGCCACGCCACATTCTACCCGCTCAGCGGTGACTTCTTCCGCTTCACCGGCTTCGCCCACACGCCCAGCGACGCTCCTTGCGGGTCAACGAACACGCCGATCGCGCCCATGTCTCCGATGTCCTGGAACTCCAGCACGATGGTGGCTCCGAGCTTCTTCGCCTTCGCGATCGTCTTCTTCACGTCATCGACTTCGACATACGGCAGCCACGCAGTCGGCGCTTCGGGCATCGGCTTGCGCTGCATCGCTCCGCTCGTCGCGGTCTTGCCGAGGTCGATGCCGAGATAGTCAGGCGAGCCCGGGTACGGAGCCACCTTCCACTTGAACAGCGAGCCGTAGAACTTCCGTGCGCGCGTGAGATCGTCGGTGTTGAGTTCGAGGTGAGCGAAGGGGTTCGGCATGACAGCTCCAGGTGAGGGTTTGCCCCTGGACTGGCCGGGCGCCGAAAACTCATCGGTCACCCCGCAGAGAGCGCCTGAAGCCACGAAATCCGCAGGTCTGACTCCTTGCGGAGCTCGCGGGTGATGGCCGTCGACACGGCACGAAAGACGACCTCGTCCTGGAGCACGGTTCGGCTCACGCCCTCGAAGCGCGGGTGCGGCCAGCCGACGTGAATGGCGAGCACCAGTCTGCGATGCAGCGCCGCCACGTCGCCATCGAACGCCTTCGTGATTCCGTCGACTGCGCCGCGAACGTGAGAGCCGTTGTTCGATGCGGCGAAGTTCACGAAGCCCACGCGTTTTCCTCTCGCACCCGATGCGAGCCCGGCGACGAGCTCGAGCTGCACGCCCTCGATGGTCTCCGCGACAGTGATGATCGACCCCGGGATCATCGGCGATGGAGCAACGCTGACCGCGAGGCCGAGCAGTCCATCGGCGTGCTGCACTGCCCTGCCCTGAAACGACCAGTGCAGCTTCGGCGTGAGCCACGCGAGCTCGTCGATTCGCGCTGCGACCGCAGAGAGATCGAGCTGCGCCGCTCCGAAGATCTGCGGATCCGGTCTGCAGCGAATGATCGTGCCGTGATCGGTGCTCGTCCCGAGTCGCGTGAGCGGTTCGACGACCTTCCCGCGAGAGAACGCGATCGCCCAGCAACCACCATCGCGGTGAGTCTCGACCTCGAGCCGCTCACTCAACGCGTTCACCACGGCAAGCCCAGCTCCCACCAGAGCGCCGGGCAGTGAGTCTGGCTGCATGTTGGTGAGCAGATCCTCAACAGGCGACCGACCGTGCTGCGACACGGGCTCGACGGCGATGCCTCTGCCGTTGTCGCGAATGCAGATGACACCACCCGCGATGTCGACCTCGATGGATTCGCCGTGCCCCCTGAGGTGCTCATCAAGGCCACATCCGACGATCTCGAACACGAGGTGTCTGAGTCCTCTTTCGTCGGTCGAGCCGATGTACATGCCCGGCCGGACTCGAACCGGCGCGACTCCCTCGATGATCTCGAGGCCCTCGGTCACGTACTCGGATTCGCCGCGTCGACTCGCCATGAACGAGGTCCTTCTCCCCTCACGCCTCGACACCAGGTGTCCGATGCTTGTCCCAGCGACGCAGCTTTCACCGACGCGGAGCACGTCACAGGGGAGACGCTCTGTCGAGTCGTACGGTCAACGCCCGGCCGGCAGACGTCTTCAGCGACGAGCACACCCACCCCATTGCGGGTAGCTGACGCGGCTCGCGAGCCGAGCAGGAGGGCCGCTCACGCCCGTCGTGACGCACACCACTCGCTGACCTCTCGGCGCACCTGCTCGTTCCACCGCGACCGATCGTTCAGCACGCCGTCATCTCTCGCCTCGACGAATGAGCAGGGACAACTCAGCGGTCGAGCAGAACTCGACCCGCAGCCGCCTCATCACCGAAGTGAAGCGAACTGGGGATGCTCCAGCACCATGCGCTCGACGTCGGGCGTGAACGCTTCCCCGTGCGCCCCGCGCGCCGACGATCGCCTCCATCGCTGCACCCACCGCTCACCGATCGGGCTGGCCAGGCTCTCGAGCTGCGTCGCGGCGTTCGTCGTCTCCGTACGCGTTCCCGTCGATACGCCCTGCCCCACGAAGAACCCCGCCAGCAACAACGACACGCGCGTCGGAGTCGCCGAGCTGTACGTCACCAACAGCCCGCCCTCGTCGTTCGTGTGCCAGCGAACCTTGCGCAGGAAGTCCACCGTCCACAACGTCGGGTTCGCCTCGGGCGAGAACGGATCGAAGAAGACGAGATCACACCAGCCCGGTACGCCGTCGATCGTCTCTCGCGCATCTCCCACGAGCGTGCGCCAGGTGATGCCCGGCCCTTCCCAATGGCCCTGCTGCAGAACCGCCTCGCACGCCGTCTTCCACGGCTGAAGAAACGGAAACCCCTCGGGCGTCTGCAGCGCGAGCTCGAACGCGTTCATGTCGGACTCGAGGCTGATGATCTCGATCTCCCGCTTCCGCGCCTGCCCCATCGCCTGCACCTTCGTCAGCGCGGCGATCGCGTTGGCTCCGGCGCCGAGGCCGACGTCGAGAATGCGCAGCGGCTCCTCGCTGAAGACGCCCAGCCGCGCCTCGAGCTTCGTCTGCTCGACGTACAGCCCGTTCGCCTCTTCCCACGGGCCGACAGGGTGCATCACCTCGCCGTGCTCTGTGTGCCGAACGGCGTGCGCTCCGCCCCGCGTGGTGACGACCTCGAAGGCGCCGTGCTTCTGCCCCGTCGGCTTCGGCTTCGTCGTCTTCGGAGACAGCCGCTCGACGAGCTCTCGATACTCCGCGTCCCACCGGTTCTCGATGATCGCGGTGCGCATGCGTGCCGTGAGCTGCTGGAAGTGGCGCAGGTTGTGAATCGCCAGGAGCCTCGAGCCCAGGTGATGCCCGCCCTGCATGAGGTGCCGAATGTACGCGCGCGTGTAGCGCTTGCAGACGAAGCAGTCGCACGTGGCGTCGAGCGGCCGATCTTCGAAGCGGTACTCGTGCCGGCTGATGCGAATGCGCCCCTCGAACGTGTAGCCGTACCCCTGCTGCGCCATCTTCGGAGGGATGATGCAGTCGAACATGTCGATGCCGCGGTGCACGCACTCGACGAGATCGATCGGCGTGCCGACGCCCATGAGGTAGCGCGGGCGATCGGTCGGCAACTGCGGCGCGGTGTGGCCCGTCATCGAATAGAGCAGCTCGCGCGATTCACCGACCGCGAGCCCACCGATCGCGAAGCCGTCGAACGGGTGCTGGGTCAGAAACTGCGCGCTCTCGCTGCGCATCTCGGGAAACACGCCACCCTGCACGATCGCGAACAGCGCCTGACCGGTCGGCTTCGAGTCGCGGGCAGCGAGGCTGCGGAGAGCCCAGCGGTGCGTGCGCTCCATCGCCTCTCGCGTGACGGCCTCGTTCGACGTCGACGGCGGGCAGACGTCGAGCACCATCATGATGTCGCTGTTGATCGCGTTCTGCATCGCGATGGACGTCTCGGGCGAGATCAGGTGCCGGTGGTTGTCGTACGGGCTGCGAAAGCGCGCGCCCTCTTCGGTGATCTCGCGCTCACCCGGCAGGCTGAAGATCTGAAAGCCGCCAGAGTCGGTCAGCACGCCGTGCGGCCACTGCATGAAGGGGTGAATGCCGCCGGTCTTCTCGAACAGCTCGGCGCCGGGCCTCAGCAGCAGGTGGTAGGTGTTCGCGAGGCAGAACCGCGCGCCGGTCTCGGCGACGTCGTCCATCGTGAGGAAGCGCACGTGGGCGTGGGTGGCGACCGGCATGAACGCCGGCGTCTCGAGCACCCCGCGGCGCGTGTGGAGCCGCCCCGCCCGCGCCCCCGACGACGAGGTACCGAGCAGCTCGAAACGAATGGGCGAGTTGGTGGGAGCAGCCATGATCGCGCGGCCTCTACCACGAGCCCTGCCGTGGGCTGCGACGAAGCGGTAGACAGCCGCGATGGCCTTCCTGCTCAGGCTGCTGGGCGTCTCCAAAGCAACGACGCCGGCCCAGCTCGCTCGAGAGCGGCTGGCCGATCGGCCCGAGGCCTTCATCGTGGTCGCTGAAGCCGTCTACCAACCCCACGGCGGGCGCGATCGGGTGGTGATCACCTTCGACAACGACGCGGCCGTCATCGAACGCCAGCGCACCCGCAAATCGTCGTGGAGCGCGCGGAGACGCCTCGACGGCTCCGAAGCGTCTCACCTCCGCACCGCCATCGAAGCCTGGCAGCCGTGGGCCTGGGAGCCTCCAGAGCCGGTCGGCAAAGACGGCCTGCAGTGCACCTTCGTGTTCGCCCGAGAAGGCGCCGTACACGAGGTGCGCTGTCGGGGTGCGGCCCCCGAACTCGTGGGGGCGCGGCTCGAGCAGCTGACGCGACTGATTCCGCACGTCACCTGAGGTCTGCAGGGTTCGCCCGAAAACTCCCGACGCTCAGGGGAATCGGGCGAACCTGGAGCGCGGAACCGGATTTCGCCAATCGGCCCGCGTCGCCACGCCCGCCCCGACCTCACCAAAACGACTCGAGGGCGCCCTCGGTGAAGAGAGTGCCCCCGAAGTCACTTCAGTTCACCGAGACTCAGGCCGCGCCGGTCTCGCTGCGGGGCGCGTTGCCCGACGTCGAGAGCACGGCAGGGTCGCTGTGCGTGGCCGAGAGCGAGTCTTCCATGTTCTGGATCTCGTCTGCGGGGCTGTCGACCTGAATGTCGAGGTGCTTGTAGTTCGGCAGACCCGTGCCGGCAGGCACCAGGCGACCCATGATGACGTTCTCCTTGAGGCCGCGCAGGTAGTCCACCTTGCCCGAGATGGCGGCTTCGGTGAGCACCTTGGTGGTCTCCTGGAACGACGAGGCCGAGATGAACGACTCGGTCGAGAGCGAGGCCTTGGTGATGCCAAGGAGCAGCGGCTCACCGACGGCAGGACGACGGCCGTTGTTGAGCGCCTTCTCGTTCTCTTCCTCGAACACCCACTTCTCGACCTGCTCGTCGACGAGGAACTCGGTGTCGCCCACGTCGGTGACGCGCACGCGGCGGAGCAACTGCCGCACGATCACCTCGATGTGCTTGTCGTTGATCTTCACGCCCTGGAGTCGGTAGACCTCCTGGATTTCGTCCACGAGGAAGCGGGCGAGTTCCTTCTCGCCGAGCACCTTGAGGATGTCGTGCGGGTTCGCCGCACCGTCCATGAGGGGCTCACCAGCGCGCACGCGGTCACCCGAGTGCACCGTGATGTGCTTCGACTTGGCGATCAGGTACTCCTTCGACAGGTCGCTGCGCAGCTCGCCGTTCACCTCGGGCGTGATGATCAGCTTGCGCTTGCCCTTGGTGTCCTTGCCGAACGAAACCACACCGTCGATCTCGGCAATGACTGCGTGGTCCTTCGGCTTGCGGGCCTCGAAGAGCTCGGCGACTCGCGGCAGACCGCCCGTGATGTCCTTGGTCTTCGTGGTCTCGCGCGGAACGCGGGCCACCACTTCGCCCGGCGTGATCTCGGCGCCGTCGTCGACCGCGAGCGCCGCGCCCTGCGGCAGGAAGTAGCTGGCGGGCTGACCGCTCGACAGCGTCTTCACCTCGCCCTTGGCGTCACGAACCGTGATGCGCGGGCGGGCCTCGGGGTCCTTCGACTCGATGATCGTGCGGCGGCTGAGGCCAGTGACCTCGTCCGTCGACTCGTTCATCGTCACGCCTTCGATGATGTCTTCGAACTTCACGACACCGCCGACCTCCGAGAGGAGCGGCATGGCGAACGGCTCCCACTCGGCCAGCTTCGCGTTGGCCTCGACCTTCTGGCCTTCCTTCACGAAGAGGCGGGCGCCGTAGACGATCTTGTGGCGCTCACGCTCGCGGCCCGAGTCGTCGACGATGATGAGCTCGCCGTTGCGGTTGATGACGGCCCACTCGCCGCCATCGCGCTTCACGGGCGACAGGCTCGAGAACTTCACCGTACCGGCGAAGCGCGCCGTCAGCTCGGACTGCTGCGACCGGTTCATGGCCGCGCCACCGACGTGGAACGTGCGCATCGTCAGCTGCGTGCCGGGCTCTCCGATGGACTGAGCGGCGATGACGCCGACAGCCTCACCGACCGAGACCTTGCGGCCGCGGGCCAGGTCACGGCCGTAGCACTCGACGCAGACGCCGCGCTTGGTCTGGCAGGTCAGCGCCGTGCGAATCTTCACGCGGTCGAGACCAGCGTTGACGACCTTCGCCGTGCGGGCTTCGTCGATCTCTTCGTTCGCGCGAACGAGCACTTCACCGTTCACCGGGTCGTGAATGTCATCGAGGGCCACGCGGCCGAGAATGCGCTCGGCGAGCGGCTCGATCTCTTCACCACCCTCGACGAGGGCGATCATCTGAATGCCGTCGAGCGTGCCGCAATCGTACTCGGTGATGATCGCGTCCTGCGCGACGTCCACGAGACGACGGGTGAGGTAACCCGAGTTGGCCGTCTTGAGCGCCGTGTCGGCCAGACCCTTGCGGGCACCGTGCGTCGAGATGAAGTACTGGTGCACCGTGAGGCCTTCACGGAAGTTGGCCGTGATGGGCTGCTCGATGATTTCACCAGACGGCTTGGCCATGAGGCCACGCATGCCGGCGAGCTGACGAATCTGCTGCGTCGAGCCGCGGGCGCCGGAGTCGGCCATGATGTACACGGCGTTGAAGGACTTCTGCTTGCGCGACTCGCGCTTGCCGTCCTTGTTCGTGCCGCTGATCTCTTCTTCAGAGATCATCTTCATCATCTCGATGGTGATCTTCTCGGTCGTCTGCGCCCAGATGTCGATGACCTTGTTGTAGCGCTCGCCGACCGTGATGAGGCCTTCGAGGTACTGGTTCTCGACCTCGGCGACTTCCTTCGACGCGCTGTCGATCAGCGTGTGCTTCGCGGGCGGAATCACCATGTCCTTGAGGGCGATGGAGATGCCGGCGCGGGTCGCGTTGGTGTAGCCGAACGAACGAATGCGATCGGCGAGGAGCACCGTCTCCTTCTCGCCCGTGAGGCGGTAGCAGGAGTCGATCAGGTTCCCGAGTTGCTTCTTGTCGAGCACCTTGTTCACGTCGTCGAACGACATCTTCTTGGGCACGATGTCCCAGAGGAGCGTGCGGCCGACCGTCGTGTCGTAGCGCTTGCCGTTGATGCGGCACTTGATCTTCGCCTGCAGCGCGACCGCCCCCTGGTCGTAGGCCGCGCGGGCCTCGGCGGGCGACGCGAACACCATGCCTTCGCCGTGCGCGAACTCGCGCGGGCGGGTCATGTAATAGATGCCGAGCACCATGTCCTGCGTGGGGACGATGATGGGCTTGCCGCTCGCAGGGCTGAGGATGTTGTTGGTCGACATCATCAGCACGCGCGCTTCCATCTGAGCCTCGATGGAGAGCGGCACGTGCACTGCCATCTGGTCACCGTCGAAGTCGGCGTTGAAGGCCGTGCAGACGAGCGGGTGGAGCTGAATGGCCTTGCCTTCGATCAGCACGGGCTCGAACGCCTGAATGCCGAGGCGGTGCAGCGTCGGTGCGCGGTTCAGGAGCACCGGGTGCTCGCGGATCACGTCATCGAGGATGTCCCAAACCTCGGGGCGCTCCTTCTCGACCATCTTCTTGGCCGACTTGATGGTGGTGACGTAGCCCTTCTCTTCGAGCTTGTTGTAGATGAACGGCTTGAAGAGCTCGAGGGCCATGATCTTCGGCAGGCCGCACTGGTGCAGCTTGAGCTCGGGGCCGACGACGATGACCGAACGGCCCGAGTAGTCGACGCGCTTGCCGAGCAGGTTCTGGCGGAACCGGCCCTGCTTGCCCTTGAGCATGTCGGACAGCGACTTGAGCGGGCGCTTGTTGGGGCCCGTGATCGTCTTGCCGCGACGACCGTTGTCGAAGAGGGCATCGACGGCCTCCTGCAGCATTCGCTTCTCGTTGCGAATGATGATGTCGGGGGCGTTGAGCTCCTGGAGCTTCTTCAGACGGTTGTTGCGGTTGATGACGCGGCGGTAGAGGTCGTTGAGGTCTGACGTCGCGAACCGGCCACCGTCGAGGGGCACGAGCGGACGAAGATCGGGCGGCAGCACGGGGATGACGTCGAGCATCATCCACTCGGGCTGGTTGCGCTGACCGGCCGGGCCCGACACGCGGAACGACTCGAGCACCTTGAGGCGCTTGGCGATCTTCTTCCGCTTCGCCTCCGACGTCGTGACCTTCATCTCTTCGCGGAGCTGCTCGGAGAGCTGGTCGACGTTGATGGTCTTGAGGATCTCGCGAACCGCCTCGCCACCCATCGCGGCCGTGAAGCCCTCGTCGCCAAACTTCTGCGCGAGCTTCTGGTAGCGCTCCTCGGTGATGAGCTCGCCCTTCTGCAGATCGGTGGGCGGAATGCTCTTCGCGTCGAGAACGATGTAGGCCTCGCAGTACAGCACCTTCTCGAGGTCCTTCAGGGTCATGTCGAGCAGCGCGCCGATGCGCGACGGCAGCGACTTGAGGAACCAGATGTGCGCGACAGGCGTGGCGAGCGTGATGTGGCCGAGGCGCTCACGACGCACCTTCGACTGAATCACCTCGACGCCGCACTTCTCGCACACGACACCGCGGTGCTTCATGCGCTTGTACTTGCCGCAGTTGCACTCGTAGTCCTTCACGGGCCCGAAGATGCGGGCGCAGAAGAGACCGTCACGCTCAGGCTTGAACGTACGGTAGTTGATGGTCTCAGGCTTCTTCACCTCGCCGTGCGACCACTGACGAATCTTGTCCGGCGACGCGAGCGCGATGCGAATCGCCTGGAACGAGAGTGGATCCTTCGGCTTCTCGAAGAAGTTGAAGATGTCCTTCACGGGTTCACCTTGTCGGTTGGAAAAACGGTTTCAGAATCTCTGGTTTGGCGAGAGCGACCCCTCTACTCCGGGGCCGCCCACTGTGCGACTGGCTGACCAGCTACCTGGTCAGGCGTCGGTGCCCGTCTTAATGGAGTCGTCGCTGACCACCATGATCGAAGCGCGACGGCGCTCCGGCGGGGCCTGCTCGAGCAGCTCGACGTCGAGCGCGAGAGCCTGGAGCTCCTTGAGGAGCACGTTGAACGACTCAGGCAGACCCGACTCGAGGGTGTAGTCGCCCTTGACGATCGACTCGTACATGCGCGTGCGGCCGACCACGTCGTCGGACTTCACGGTCAGGAACTCCTGGAGGCTGTAGGCCGCGCCGTAGGCCTCCATCGCCCAGACTTCCATTTCGCCCAGGCGCTGACCGCCGAACTGCGCCTTGCCGCCGAGGGGCTGCTGGGTGACCAGCGAATAGGGCCCGATGGAGCGCGCGTGGATCTTCTCGTCCACGAGGTGGTGCAGCTTCAGCATGTACATGACGCCGACGGTGACGTTCTGGTCGAACGGCTCACCCGTGCGCCCGTCGAAGAGCACCATCTGGCCCGTCTTGGGCAGATCGGCGCGCTCGAGCAGGTTGTGGATCTCGCCTTCGTTCGCGCCTTCGAACACCGGCGACGCCACGTGAATGCCGGGGCGCAGACGGCGGCAGAGGTCGACGACCTCCTTGTCCGAGAGCTTCTCGAGGAACTCCTGGAACTTCTCGTCGTCGTAGACGCTCTTGAGCTGCTTGCGCAGGGCGTCACCCGAGAAGTTCTTCTCGACGTACTGCTGGAGCTTCTCGCCCATGCCTCGAGCGGCCCACCCGAGGTGAACCTCGAGAATCTGGCCGATGTTCATGCGGCTGGGAACGCCGAGGGGGTTGAGCACGATGTCGACCGGCCGACCGTCCTCGAGGTACGGCATGTCTTCGATGGGGAGGATGCGCGAGACGACGCCCTTGTTGCCGTGGCGGCCTGCCATCTTGTCGCCGACCTGCAGCTTGCGCTTGATGGCGACGTACACCTTCACCATCTTGATCACGCCAGGCGGGAGCTCATCGCCCTTCTTGATGCGGGCGATCTTCTCGCCGAAGGCCAACTTCACGGCCTCCTTGTTCTCCTCCAGGTTCTTGAGGAGCTCACGCACCTTCACGTCGACCTGCTCGCCGACCGAGATCTCGCCCCAGTACTTGTAGGGGATCTTCGAGAGGAGCTCTTCCGACAGCTTCTCGCCCTTCTTGAAGTAGACCGTGCCCTTCTCGTCTTCGAGCTTGGAGCTGGCCTCCTTGTTGACGATGAGCTTGCGAATGCGGCCGAACGCCGAGTCCTGAAGGATCTTGATCTCGTCGTTCTGGTCCTTGAGCAGGCGAGCCTCATCCATCGACTCGATGGCCTTGGCACGCTCGTCCTTCTCGACGCCCTTCCGGCTGAAGACCTTGGCGCCGATGATCGTGCCAGTGACTCCCGGAGGAACGCGGAGCGAGGTGTCGCGCACGTCGCCGGCCTTCTCGCCGAAGATCGCGCGGAGCAGCTTCTCTTCAGGCGAGAGCTGGGTCTCACCCTTCGGCGTGATCTTGCCGACGAGAATGTCGCCCTGCTTCACCTCGGCGCCGATGCGAATGATGCCCGACTCGTCGAGGTCCTTGAGGGCCTCTTCGCCGACGTTCGGAATGTCGCGCGTGATCTCTTCCTTGCCGAGCTTGGTGTCACGGGCGATGCACTCGAACTCTTCGATGTGAATCGACGTGAAGACATCGTTCTTCACGATGTTCTCGCTCATCAGGATCGAGTCTTCGAAGTTGTAACCCTGCCAGGGCATGAACGCGACGACCACGTTCTGACCGAGCGCCAGCTCACCGGTCTCGCACGAAGGGCCGTCGGCGATGACGTCGCCCTTCTTCACCTTGTCGCCCTTCTTCACGATGGGCTTCTGGTTGAGGCAGGTGCTCTGGTTCGAGCGCTGGAACTTCACCAGGTTGTAGATGTCGACTTCGCTGGCGACGTCGCTGAACGCGGCCGGCACTTCGGCGCGAACGACGATGCGGCCACCGTCGACCGACTCGATGACGCCGTCACGGCGCGCCACCACGCAGACGCCGGAGTCACGCGCCACCACCGACTCGATGCCGGTGCCGACGAGCGGAGCCGCGGTGCGGATGAGCGGAACGGCCTGGCGCTGCATGTTCGAACCCATGAGGGCGCGGTTCGCGTCGTCGTTCTCGAGGAACGGAACGAGCGAGGCGGCGACCGACACGAGCTGGTTCGGCGACACGTCGACGAGATCGACGTCCTCGGGCTTGGCCGAGACGAACTCGCCACCACGGCGCGAGAGCACCGAGTCACCGAGCAGCTTGTTCTTCTTGTCGTACGGCGCGCTGGCCTGGGCGATCGTGTGCTTCTCTTCTTCGAGCGCCGAGTAGAACGCCACGTCGGGCTGCAGCGAGCCCTGATCGACCTTGCGGTACGGGGTCTCGATGAAGCCGAACTCGTTCACGCGGGCGTACGACGAGAGCGACGAGATGAGGCCGATGTTCGGGCCTTCCGGCGTCTCGATCGGGCAGATGCGGCCGTAGTGCGTCGGGTGCACGTCGCGCACTTCGAAGCCGGCGCGCTCGCGGGTCAGACCGCCGGGCCCGAGGGCCGAGAGGCGACGCTTGTGCGTCACTTCCGAGAGCGGGTTCGTCTGATCCATGAACTGCGAGAGCTGGCTCGAGCCGAAGAACTCCTTGATCACCGCGGTGACAGGCTTCGCGTTGATGAGGTCGTGCGGCATGAGCGTCTCGATCTCCTGGAGGCTCATGCGCTCCTTGATCGCGCGCTCCATGCGAACGAGACCGATACGGTACTGGTTCTCGAGCAGCTCGCCCACCGCGCGAACGCGACGGTTGCCGAGGTGGTCGATGTCGTCGATCGTGCCCTTGCCGTTCTTGAGATCGATGAGGTACCGAATCGTCTCGAGAATGTCGCGCTTGGTCAGCACCTGGTTGTCCAGGGGCTCCTCGACGCCGAACTTGGAGTTCAGCTTGAGGCGGCCGACCTTCGAGAGGTCGTAGCGCTCGGGGTTGAAGAACAGCACGTTCGTGAAGAGGTTCGTCGCCGTCTCAGGCGTCGGAGGATCGCCCGGGCGAACGCGGCGGTAGATCTCCATCACCGCTTCTTCGGGGTTCTCGAGCTTGTCCATCAACAACGTGTCGCGCAGGTACGGGCCGACGTTGAGGTTGTCGATGAAGAGAACCTTGATCTCCTTCAGGTTCCGCTTGAGCAGCTCTTCGACGTGCTGCGGGCTGATCTCCTCGTTGCACTCGAGGATCACTTCGCCCGTGCTCTCGTCGATCACGTCGTACGCCGAGACCTTCGTGAAGAGCTCGTCGGCGTCGATGGGCAGCCGCGTCAGCTTCGACTGCTCGAGCTTCTTGAGGGCCGCGCGCGTGAACTTGCGGTTCTTCTTGACGATGATCTCGCCCGACTTCGACTTCACGTCGCGGGTCGCGCGCTGGTTGTAGAGCAGCTCGAAGTCGACCGACTTCTCGAACTCGGTGTCCGAGTGCAGGAAGAGCGTCTCGGTCGCGTAGAAGTAGTTGAGGATCTCTTCGGTCGAGCCCTTGAACTCGATGGGGTTCTTGCGGGCCGTGTCGGGCACCGCGCCGAGGGCGCGGATGAGCACCGTCACCGGCAGCTTGCGGCGGCGATCGATGCGCACGTACAGCAGGTCTTTGTGGTCGAACTCGAAGTCGAGCCACGAGCCGCGCGACGGAATGATGCGCGCGTTGTAGAGCAGCTTGCCAGACGAGTGGCTCTTGCCCTTGTCGTGGTCGAAGAACGCGCCAGGCGAGCGGTGCAGCTGGCTGACGACGACACGCTCGGTGCCGTTGATGATGAACGTCCCGTGCTCGGTCATGAGCGGGATTTCACCGAAATAGACTTCCTGCTCCTTCACGTCGCGAATCGACTGCGCGCCGGTCTCTTCGTCCTTGTCCCACACCACGAGACGGACGACGACCTTGATGGGCGCCGCGAACGTCATGCCGCGCTGGCGGCACTCGTCGACGTCGTACTTCGGCTTCTCGAGGTTGTAGCTCACGAACTCGAGCGAGCTCGTCTCGTTGAAGTCCCTGATGGGGAAGACGCTCTTGAACACCGCCTGCAGGCCCACGTCCTCGCGCTTTTCCGGCGCGACGTCTGCCTGGAGGAACTTCTCGTAGGACAGCTTCTGGATGTTGATGAGATTGGGGATCTCGATGACCTTGTTGATCTTCGCGAAGCTCTTCCGCGTCCGGAAGTTGTTCTGCAGGGTCGGCATTCGCTTCTCTCAGTCGGGCGATGAGGGGGAACCGGTTGAACCGGCGGATCAGCGATTGAGTTGTCTTTGGGGAGTGCTGCATTTCGACCCGGAGCTGCGGTCGGCTGCCCGTGATGGCACAGCTTTCTCAAGCGGCAAAGCCGGTGACCCTCCCCAGAGGATCACCGGCTGCCAGATGCGTACGACGAAGGCGTTTACTTGAGCTCCACCGTCGCGCCGACGGCCGTGAGCTTCTCCTTCATCTTGTTGGCGTCGTCCTTGTTCGCGCCTTCCTTCACCGTCTTGGGCGCGCCCTCGACGAGGTCCTTGGCCTCCTTGAGGCCCAGGCCGGTCAGCTCGCGGATGACCTTGATGACGTCGATCTTCTTGTCACCGGCCTTCGCGAGAACGACCGTGAACTCGGTCTTCTCCTCGACAGGGGCCGCCGGGCCCGCCGCCGCCGGGCCAGCAACGGCAACGGCCGCCGCCGAAACGCCCCACTTCGACTCGAGCTGCTTCACGAGGTCGGCCGCCTCCATGACGGTCAGCGACGAGAGCGACTCCACGATTGCATTGATGTCTGCCATGGTTCTGATTCCTTCTGTGATTGATGACTACGAATGGTTGATGGTTGAAAAACAGGTCACTGCTTGTCGGCCTTGGCCTTGAGAACACGGGCCAACGCGTTGGCGGGCTCTGCGATGGTGCGAACCAACTTGCCGGCAGGCATGTTGATGACACCGAGGATCTTCGCGCGCAGCTCGGGCAGACCCGGCAACTTCGCCAGCGCCTGAACGCCCTTCGCGTCGATCTTCTGACCCTGGACCACACCGCTCTTGATGGTGATGGTCTGCAGGTCCTTGGCGAACTCGGAGAGGATCTTCGCCGGCGCGACCACGTCGTCGTAGCTGATGGCAGCAGCCACCGGCCCGACGAAATCGTCAGACACCAGCTCAACCGAGGTTCCCTTGGCGGCACGGCGGGCGATGGTGTTCTTCAACACCTTCCACTCGACCTTGCCTTCGCGCAGTTTCCTCCGCAGCTTGTTGACGGTCTCGACGTCGAGCTTCTTGAACTCGGCGACCACGACCGACTTGGCGCGGGTGAACTTGTCGTTCAGCTCCTTCGACAGCACTTCTTTCTCGCTCTTGAGCACTTCGACACCTCCTTCCGTTACGTGTTTCCTGGTGCAAAGTGCGAGAGCGAGAACTGCAAAGTGACCTACAACCATCACCTTTCGGCGCTCCCCGTCTCGGCAGGGCAGCCTCGTACTGACGGTGCCGTTTAAGCGTTCTGACTCGCCGTCGCCCACTTCCCCCCAACCACTTCGGTCAGGGTTCCCAAGAAGCGGGAGTGACGACCCAGAGCGCCCCTGCTGTCTTCGACCAGGGTGCTGCTATTCACCTGTGTGAAGCCGACGTGACTGCCATCGGGTTCGAATTTCCTTCGTGCCCCCTTGACGCCTTCGGAGAGTCTTCCCCTGTGCGACAGTGGAGCAGGCGTCGGGCCCTTACCCGAGCGCGGTGCCAGCTGTCAACTCGCTGAAAACCGAAGCGCCGCGGGGGCTTGAGGCCCATCACGCGGCGCAGCGGAAAGTCGCAGCGGCTTACTTGTACTTGGCGGTCATCTCCGACGTGTCGAGCTTGATGCCCGGCCCCATCGTCGAGCTGATCGCGATGCCCTTCAGGTACACACCCTTGGCGGTCGCAGGCTTCATCTTCATCACGAGTTCCATCAGCGTGAGGAAGTTCTCCTGGAGCTTCTCGGCGGGGAACGACGCCTTGCCGACAGGAGCGTGCACGATGCCGGCCTTCTCGGCGCGGAACTCGATCTTGCCGCCCTTCGCTTCCTTGACGGCGCGGGTCAGATCCATCGTGACCGTGCCGACCTTCGGGTTCGGCATGAGGCCGCGGGGACCAAGCACCTTACCGAGACGGCCGACGACGCCCATCATGTCGGGCGTGGCGATGACCGTGTCGAAGTCCATGAAGCCTTCCTCGATGCGCTTCGCGAGGTCAGCCTCACCGACGACGTCGGCGCCAGCGGCGGTCGCTTCAGCCTGCTTCTCGCCCTTCGCGAACACCGCGACGCGAGAGGTCTTGCCCGTACCGTGCGGGAGCACGATGGCGCCACGAACCATCTGGTCCGCGTGCTTGGGGTCGATGCCGAGGTTGATGGCGACGTCGATGGTCTGATCGAACTTCGTGGTGACGGTCGCTTCCTTGAGAAGCTTGAACGCGTCGGCGACGAGGTAACGCTTGTTGCGGTCCACCTTGGCTGCGGCGGCCTTGAATTTCTTTCCAGGCATGGAGAATTCCTCTTCGAAAAAGGTTGGGGTGAAAGTGGTTACTTGACCTGAATGCCCATCGAACGCGCGGTGCCGGCGATGGTGCGCATCGCGGCCTCGACCGAGGCAGCCGTGGTGTCGCCGATCTTCTGCACGGCGATCTCCTGGAGCTGCTTCGTGGTGATGGAGCCGACCACTTCCTTGCCCGTCTTCTTCGCGCCCGAGCCCTTCTTCTTCTCGGTGTGAAGCCCGGCGGCCTTCTTGAGGAGCACCGACGCGGGCGGCGTCTTGAGCTCGAAGGAGAAGGAGCGGTCGGCATACACCGTGATGATCACGGGAATGATGAGCGCTTCCTTCATCTGTGCCTGGGTCTTGGCGTTGAACTGCTTGCAGAACTCCATGATGTTGACGCCGGCCTGACCGAGCGCGGGGCCAATCGGAGGAGCCGGGTTCGCCTTACCGGCCGGAATCTGCAGCTTGACGTAGCCTGTGATCTTCTTCATTTCGTACTTCTCCCGTGGTTCGAACGGCGCGGAGTCATTCTCCCCGCCTCCCACAAGCGCCTCGGGCGGAATTGCCCTCGGACGACTTCACGGCTCCCCATGAAGCGGGAGCCAACACTCACTACCCTGCGGTCTTCTCGACCTGCATGAAGTCGAGTTCGACCGGCGTCGAACGGCCGAAGATGCTCACGAGCACCTTCACGCGGCCCTTCTCGGGGTTCACTTCTTCCACGGTGCCGTTGAAGTTCGCGAACGGGCCGTCGATCACGCGCACGGTGTCACCCTCGTCGAAGTGCACCTTCGGCTTGGGCTTCATCGCGCCTTCGCTCATCGCGGTCGTGATGCGCTGCACCTCAGACTCGCGGAGGGGCGGTGGATCGTCCTGGCCCTGTGCGCCGAGGAAGCCGGTCACCTTGGGCGTGTTCTTCACGAGCGACTTGGTGATGGGCGTCATCTCCATCTGCACCAGGATGTAGCCCGGCATCGTCTTGCGGCGCGTCTGGCGCTTCTGGCCATCACGCATCTCGACGACCTGCTCGACGGGAATGAAGATCTGCCCGAACGACTCCTCGAGCGCCCGCTGCTTGATCAGGTCTTCGAGGCTCTTCTTCACCTTGTTCTCGAAGCCCGAGTACGTGTGAACCACGTACCATTTCTTGTCTGCAGCGGTCATCACAGCATCTCCCAGAACATGGGCAGCCAGTCGACCATGAGACGCAGGCTGAGCGCGTCGATGGCAGCCAGCACCACCGAGGCGACGAGCGAGGCGAAGACGACCGCGAAGGTCGAGACGCGAGTCTCTTCCCACGACGGCCAGGTGACGCGCTTGAGCTCGGTCGCGACCTCGAGCGAGAGGCCGTGAATGCGCGGGTTGGTCCAGCAGTAGATGCCGGTGCCAATCGCGAGGACGAAGCCGATCAGATACGGCGGCGACGAAAACTCGATGCCCGAGATCAGCTGCTTCTGGCTGACGCCGATCTCGACGAAGAGCCTGGTGAGAATGTTGGCGAAGAAGAACGCCAGCACCAGGCCGAGCAACAGGTACGAGATGACGACGAACCGCTTGGGATCGATCTCTGCGCGGTTCGCTTGTTCGGAGGCCTCTGAAGCCATGCGGCACCTTCCGACTGCGGAAAGAGGACGACGCCGATCGACACGAGGCCGCTCGGCGTCAGAAAAAGTTGGCAGGCGAGGAGGGATTCGAACCCCCAACAGGCGGTTTTGGAGACCGCTGCTCTACCATTGGAGCTACTCGCCTACGAAAAACGGAGGTTCAGCTGACCTTGCCTTCTTTGTGCGCCGTGTGCTTGCGGCAGCGCGCGCAGTACTTGCTCAGCTCGAGCTTGTCCTGCTGCTTCCGGCGGTTCTTGGTCGTGGTGTAGTTGCGCTCTTTGCACACCGTGCACTCGAGCGAGATCAGGCTGCGGTTGCCCTTGGGCATTTGACAAACTCCTTGATGCGTAAGACGACAGAAGGGAAGGCCCTCTGACAGAGCCCTCCCTTCATGTCAAGCGGTGTGCGTCAGCGACGCACCCCAACGAATGCACTGATTTCTCAGGCGACTCTTAGGCAACGACTTCGGCGACGACGCCGGAGCCGACCGTGCGGCCACCTTCACGAATGGCGAAACGGAGTTCCTTCTCCATCGCGACAGGCGTGATGAGCTCGACTTCGATGCCGATGTTGTCGCCCGGCATGACCATCTCGACGCCGTCCGGCAGCTTCACGGAGCCGGTCACGTCGGTGGTGCGGAAGTAGAACTGCGGGCGGTAGCCCTTGAAGAACGGCGTGTGGCGGCCGCCCTCTTCCTTCGTGAGGACGTACACCTGGGCCTTGAACTTCGTGTGAGGAAGAACCGAGCCGGGCTTCGAGAGAACCTGGCCACGCTCGATCTCTTCACGCTTGAGACCACGAACGAGGGCGCCGATGTTGTCGCCAGCGCGGCCTTCGTCGAGGAGCTTCTTGAACATTTCGACGCCCGTGACGACCGTCTTCGCGGTGGGGCGAATGCCGACGACTTCGACTTCGTCGCCAACCTTCACGATGCCACGCTCGACGCGGCCCGTGGCGACCGTGCCACGGCCTTCGATCGAGAACACGTCTTCGACCGGCATGAGGAAGGGCTTGTCGGTCGCACGCTGCGGCGTGGGAATGTACGAGTCGACAGCCTCCATCAGCTTGAGCACCGACTTCTCGCCGATGTCAGACGAGTCACCCTCGAGCGCCTTGAGGGCCGAGCCGGGGATGATCGGGGTCTTGTCGCCGGGGAAGTCGTACTTCTTGAGGAGGTCGCGCACTTCGACCTCGACGAGCTCGCGGAGCTCGGGGTCGTCGAGCATGTCGACCTTGTTCAGGAAGACGACGATGTAGGGAACGCCGACCTGGCGGGCGAGCAGGATGTGCTCACGCGTCTGGGGCATCGGGCCGTCGGCGGCCGAGACGACGAGAATCGCGCCGTCCATCTGCGCGGCGCCCGTGATCATGTTCTTCACGTAGTCGGCGTGGCCGGGGCAATCGACGTGCGCGTAGTGACGGTTCGACGTCTGGTACTCGACGTGAGCGGTCGAGATCGTGATGCCGCGGGCGCGCTCCTCGGGGGCCTTGTCGATCTGGTCGTACGCCAGGAACGTGGCGCCGCCGGTCTTGGCGAGCACCTTCGTGATGGCGGCGGTCAGCGTCGTCTTACCGTGGTCGACGTGCCCGATGGTGCCGATGTTGACGTGCGGCTTGTTTCTCTCGAACTTCTCCTTCGACATGTTGCCTTCCTTTGTGCGTGAGCCCGGCTGAGCTGTCTGACTTTGAACTTCGAACCCGAAACTTCGAAATGGAGCCCAGAACCGGGATTGAACCGGTGACCTCATCCTTACCAAGGATGTGCTCTACCAACTGAGCTATCTGGGCACTGCCTGCTGCTGCTTCTGCTGCAACTTCACCTGCACACTGCGCGCTTCACCTTCGACGACGACTTCGAACTGCGCCCCCTACTTCGTTCTGCGAGAGCGGGGAACGGGATTCGAACCCGCGACATTCAGCTTGGAAGGCTGACGCTCTACCAGCTGAGCTATCCCCGCATGCTGGAGTGGAGGGGGGTGGATTCGAACCACCGAAGGTCGAGGACCGACAGATTTACAGTCTGTTGCCGTTGGCCACTTGGCTACCCCTCCGAACGAAGGCGTCTATTCACTTGTCTTGCCCATCTGGCCGGCGGCGGGATTCGAACCCGCGACCTACTGATTACAAATCAGGTGCTCTACCAGCTGAGCTACACCGGCAAGGCTCCAGAACTTCTCGGGAAACCCAGCACCCAGGGCCTGCTTTGGGCGGCGCTCCTTATTCATGTGCGAAAGAGCAAGTCAAGCGTTGAAGACGAGAGGTCTTCGTTCATCTGACGCCTGACCCGCGATTCGCTCATGCCGCTGGCTGGCGACGGCGCGTGATCTCCGAGAGGAGCACGGCCGCAGAGACCGAGGCGTTCAGCGAAGCCACCTGCCCAATCATCGGAATGCGAACGAGGAAATCGCAGTGCTCGAGGATGCCGCGACGCACGCCCGCGCCTTCGGCCCCGACGACGATCACCAACGGGCCCTCGAGCTTCGCGCTCCACAACGTCTGCTCGCCGGTGGGCTCCGCCGCCACCGACCAGTAGCCCGCGGTCTTGAGCTCTTCGAGGGTGCGGGAGAGGTTGGTGACGCGTGCGATCTTCGTATGTGCCGTCGCTCCTGCCGAGGCCTTCGCAACAACTCCCGTGACGGCCGCAGCGCGATCCTTCGCGATCACGATGCCGTCGGCGCCGAACGCGTGCGCCGAGCGGATGATGGCGCCGAGGTTCATCGGGTCTTGAATGCCATCGAGGATCACGATGAGGCCAGGCCGCCCCGCCTTCTTCGCGACCGCGATGATCTCCTCGACGGACGAGTAGTCGAACTGGCGAACCTCGGCGACGACGCCCTGGTGCACCGACTTCGGAGCCATCGCATCGAGGCGCTCGCGATCGACCTGGTCGACCCGAATGCCGTGGGCCTTCGCGCGACTGAAGATCTCGCCAGCCACCGACTCCTTGAGGCCCTGTGCCTGAACGCTCAAGCGATCGATCTGACCGGGCTTCGCGCGCAGCAGCTCGAGCACGGGGTTCACGCCGTAGATGTAGCGATCGTCACCATACGAGCGCGGGCCTTCGTTCTCGTCACGCTGGTACGGAGCGGGCCGCTCGGCCGGCGCGCGCTCGAACCGCGCACGGGGCTGCTCGTCACGCTCGAAACGTCGCGGGGGGCGAGCATCTCGCGAGGGCGGGCGGCGGTCGTCGCGACCACGGCGGTCTCCCCCGCGCTCATCACGCGCTCCACGCGATGGGCGCTCGTCACGACCACCACGCGCCGGGCGCTCGTCACGCCCTCGCGGCGGACCACGACCGGGACCACCTGAGCGAGGCCCTCGCGGGCCGGGGCCAGACCGCTTGCCGAACCGCGCACCGCCACCACCGCCACCCTTCCCGAAGCGGCTCAATTGACCGTCACCGGGAACGACAGGTTCTTCGTCTGACGGGCGCACACCTTCTCGGTGCAGATGAAGAAGGTCATCTTCGCCTCGACAGCGGTCTTGCCAGCGCCAGCAGGCGTGAAGCCCACCTCGAACTTCGGATCAGGGAACTCAGTCGAGCCTTCGGCCTTCTTCACGAGCGAGTCGGCGAGCGTGATCTTCTCTTTGTCGAGCTTCGCCTCCTTGCTTGACAGCTCGATGCGCAGCGGAGCCTCGTCTGAGACGTGGGCGCCGTTCTTCGCCTTGATGAGGATGACGACCTTCCCCTTCTCTCCCGCCTTCAATGCGGTCGAGGTGCCGTCGGTGCGCACCTCGTAGAGAGACGTCACGTCGGGATCAGCGGCGAAGGCAGCGCTCGCGATCAGGCTCAGCATCAGAATCAGGGCTCGCTTCATGGTTGGCTCCTCTTTGTCACGACTTCGACTTCGGTGCTCGCGCGGCGACCAGCTGTTCGCCTCGTTCGATGATCTCCGTGGCCAGGTCGCGCTCGCAGGCCAGCTCGAGCTCGGGGAGCGATGGCATCGCGTTCACGTCAGCCACCCTCGCCCACTTTCCCTCGATGACGTCGACCGAGCACAGCTCGAGGCCACACGCCTTCGCCGCCCGCTCGGCGAGGGAGCGCACTTCGTCGGAAGGGGTCGCCCGCTCGATGCGGTCGAACTGACCAAGATTTCGCGCGGCCTTGCCAGGCTGGGCGATGCGGTGCACCGCGGCCGTCACCCGCCCACCCACGACGAGCAGCTGCAGATCTCGCTGCGAGGGCCGAATGGACTCCTGCATCACGACGTCGTGGCCGAGGCCGAGCACGGCTTCGAGCGCCGCTTCGAGCGACTGCATCGACTCGCACAACATCACGCGGCGCTGCTCACTCGCGGCGAGCAGCTTCACGACGACAGGCAACCCGCCGACCCGCGACACGAGCGACTTGAGCGCTTTCGAGTCACGCGCGAGCACCGTGCGCGGAACGGGAACTCCCCGGCTCGAGAGGCGCTGCAGGCACCGCAGCAGATTGCGGCTGACACCGATCGCGTCGGCCGGGTTCATCACCACCGAGCCCTGGGCCTCGAGCTGGTCGACCATCGGCAACGCGAACGCCGCCACGTTTCCGGCGAAGCGCGGAATGACGAGTTCAGGCGTGCGCATCAACTTGTACGAACGCACCAAGCGCCCACGCCGCGCGCCGAGCTGAAGCTGCAACGACGTCGGGTCGACGCAGCGAACCTGATGGCCACGTGCGCGCGCCGCCTCGATCAACCGACCGGTCGACGGAATTCGGCTCGAGCGAGAGAGCACCACCACGCGCATGCGTCACGTCCCTTACACGCTTGCGACGCAGGCGCGCTCACCGAATTTGAGGGCTTGTGCCCGCTCGCGCGATTTCGATGTCAGCACCGATGACACTGGAGCATCGACGAACCATCGGGATTCACTGAACTTCGGACGCATGTAGGCCTTGCGGCGCGAGCGGCCGCTCACGGACACTTCGCACTTTCAAGGGAGCCCGAATGAAGCGCCTTTTGCCGCTGCTGGTCGTCGCGATGAGCTGTCAGTCGTACCAGTTCGAGCCGGTGGTGCCGGTGACGATCGTGGTGGACGAAGTGGAGATCGACCTGGCTCCGGTGCTGAAGCCCAATGTGATGCTGACGGTCGATCGTTCGGGCTCCATGGGAGCGCTCATCGACCCGTCCTGTCAGGGTGCCGGTTGCGCGACCCGAATGGGCGATCTGAAGCAGGCGGTGAGCACCTTCACCGCGCTCGCCGACAGCAGCGTTCGTCTCGGGCTCACTGCGTTCCCTCGTGATCCCACCACACAGACCGGAGCCGAAGCCTCGTGCCTGGCGGCGAATGCGGTCAGGGTGCCACTCCCCCCGTCCTCGCGCTCCGATGATGCCCAGGCCGACCAGGCGAATCGCGCAACGGCCGGCCAGGTCAACGCCGCCGTGCAGTCGCTCAACCCGGCGGGCGGAACACCCACTGGGGCCACGCTCGCGTTCCTGAGCACCCATGACGGGCTCAACTCCGCCGACTTCCGGAACGACTTCGTGATCCTCCTCACCGATGGCTTGCCGAACTGCAACGCCGAGAACCCGAACGACTACGTGCAGAGCGCAGCGGCGTGCCGATGTCAGACGGGTGGCGGTGATTGCAGCGGGCTCGACGTGCGACGCCGCGGGTGTCTCGATGCGGACGCGACGGTCGCGCAGGTCGAAGCCCTCAAGGCGAAGGGCGTTCGCACGATCGTGGTTGGCTTCGGCGCCGACACCAACCAGGCCGACGCTCGAGACGTGCTGGAGCGTCTGGCGAGGGCCGGTGGCGTCGCGCGGGCGTGCACCTCTGACGCGCAGTGTGGCGCTGGAAACACCTGCTCCAACCAGGAGTGCAGCCGCTGGTCGTTTCAGGCTGGTAATCGCGCGGAGCTCGAGCAGGTGCTCTCGACCGTGCTGACCGGCCTGATGCCCGCGCGCTGCCTGCGCGAACTGCCGCAGAAGCCGGTCGTTCCTGGTGCGGTCTCGCTCATTCTCGACGGTCGGCCCATCAGCCGCGGGCCAGACACGTGGCAGCTCGTCTCGAATGACCGCCAGATTCAGCTCTCTCCAGCGTTTTGTGAGGCGAACCAGGGAGCGACGTTCAAGCTTCGGGTGGCCGGTTCTCCTTGAGCCATTCGGCAAGCTGAGCGACTCTCCCCGTCCTTCGCAGCAACGTCTTTCCCGAGGCACTCTTCGATGACCCGATTCATCCTCCCCGCCCTGCTGTTCGCGACCGCCTGTCAGGTCTACGACTTCGAGCCGGTGACGCCGATCGCGATCACGCAGACGACCCAGACGAAGAACGTCGTCGCGAGAAACCTGAAGCCGAACCTGATGATCCTCGTCGACAAGTCGGGGTCGATGAACTCACCGCTCAATCCATCGTCGCCCGCGTGTGGTGGCTGCTCCGGCAGCTCGTGCCCTGCGACATGCCCGACCCGCATCAGCGAGCTGCGCACGGCCATGGGCCAGTTCCTCACCACGTCTTCGACGGTCGCACGCATGGGCCTCGCGTTCTTCCCGAACGAAGACGCCGCGTTTCAGCCTTCGGGCTGCGCTCCCACGCGCGACATCGCGGTGCAGCTGCCCGCTGGCTCGCAGAACGACACCGACACCACCCCGCTCACGATGAACGCCGGGCAGGTGAACATGCGCATTCAGTCGCTGGGCTCGACGATTCCGGTGACGGGCGGCACGCCCACCGCGCCGTCGCTCTCGTTCCTCGGGTCGTACGCCGGGCTGCTCGACGACAAGGACAACCGCCAGGACTTCGTCCTGCTGCTCACCGACGGTCTGCCGAACTGCAATGCCGCCAACCCGCTCGCGTGCAACTCGGCGCCACCTCCCCCCGCCAACCTCTGCACCCTCGGCGCGAACTGCGTGGGCCCGTACTGCCGCGCTGGCTACCTCGACAAAGACGGCGTCGTCACGGCCGTGCAGCAGCTGCGCTCGCGCAACGTGAGCACCATCGTGGTCGGCTTCGGCGCCGACTTCGCCCAGCCCGAGGCGCTCGACGTGCTCAACTCGATGGCCGGCGAAGGCGGCTTCGGGCGCAAGTGCCCGAACGGAACGAACCAGGAGTGCGGCAGCAACAACACCTGCCTGCCCTCGAAGTACTGCCAGAAGCAGTTCTACGCCGCAGCCAACGCGACCGAGCTCGCGCAGGCGCTGGCCGACATTCAGAACCTCATCGGCAACGGAGACCCCTGCCTCTTCAGCCTCTCCGACAAGCCCACCGACGATCGCTTCCTCGCGGTGATCATCAACGGGCAGACGACCTCGAAGGGGCCGAACACCTGGTCGCTGCTGCCCAGCGGTGCGGTTCAGTTCGCAGGTCAGCTGTGCGATCGCGTGAAGACCTCGACGACGGCGGAGCCGCTCAAGGTCGAGTTCCGCATCGTCAACACCCTCTGAAACGAAGTCAGAACGACAGCAGCCGCGCAGCCTGCGTGAGCTTCCAGATGTCTGGGAGCCCCGTCACCTCGTCGAGCTGACGCGCGTGCAGCAAGTCGACGGCGTCGAGCCCGCACAACTTCACCGTGGTGTCGCACGCGATCGCCCGCGCGCCGAGCTGCCTTGCATCGGCGAGCATGTTGGCCGGGAGCGGAGCGCCAAGTCCCTGCCCTCGCGTCGCCTCCGACGACTCGCGCTCGGTGAGTGGCTTGCCGAAGGTTCCGCGCGACAACGCCCGCAGCGCGTCGAACGCGAAGACGTAGATCACCTCGTCACCCATCGCCGCGGCGGTCAACCCCAGCGAGGTCGACTGCCACGCCGCCTCGTACCCACCGTTCGAGACGAAGATGACGAGCCGGGACATGAGTTCAATCTACCGACGCCGCCCCGCTGCGTCACGACGAGACACACGAGGCTTGCAAGCCGCTACACTCACCGCGACTCGTCATCAGGCCCCGGCCGGGGGCCACGAAGGTCTTCCTCACGATGCGCACGCTCCGCTCTGCTGCTGCCCTCGCCGTGTTGATCGCGGCTCCTGCCCTCGCCACCGTCGTCATGGCCCTCTCGATGGAAGAGATGACGGCCATGGCGCCCGTCGTCGTGCATGGCGTCGTGCGGCGCACCGAGACGAACTGGGACGACGGCAAACGGAAGATCTGGACGTGGGCCGAGATCGACGTGCGCGAGACGCTCAAGGGCGCGCCAACCCGCACGGTGCTCGTGAAGCAGCCGGGCGGAGTCGTCGGAGGCATCGGCCAGAGCGTCTCGGGAGCCGCCACCTTCGAGAGCGGTGAAGAGGTGCTGCTGTTCCTCGAGCCCGCGGTCGACGAGAAGAATGCCTACGTCGTGCTGGCCATGTCGGCGGGCAAGGTTCGCTTCGAAGGCACCGTCGGGCCGAAGGTGGCGCGCCGCAATCTGTCGGGCTTGAGCTTCGCCGCGAGCGGCAAACGTGGCGTCGAGGGGCCCGTCGCCGAGCGCGAGAACCTCGGAGCCGCCGACGTCTTTCTCACCCGCATTCGCGCTGCCGTGAAGGGCGGTGCGCGATGAGATCGCTGATCTTGATCGCCAGCACCATCGCGGCGACGAGCCTCGCGACGCCGAGCGGCAATCGATGGTTCCTCGACAACTGCTCGTCGACCTGCACGCTCCAGAGCGGTCAGGCCAATGGCAACCGTGTCTGCGCTCGGCCTGCTGGTGCGCCCTCCAGCACGCCGCTGCGCTGCCTGCCCGAGGTGCGCTTCGCGGCGTCGATCGACAACGCGGGCGGCACCACGATTCCGGGCCAGCAGGCGATCTCCTACAGCTCGGTGCTGGCGACGATGCGGGTCGCGTTCGATCGGTGGACTCTGACGAACACCACGTGCTCGCCGGCCATCGCCTTTGCTTTCGAGACGCAGAACTTCACGAGCCCCGCCGCGACCGCTGCGGTGGCCGCCCTCGACGACAACAACAACGTCATCTGGTTGTCGGGCAACAACTGGCGCTACTCGAACGCCACCCTCGGCCTCACCACCAACACCTGGTACCCGAACGGCGAGCTCAGCGACTCCGACATGGAGATGAACGCTTCGACGGTCACCTGGGGCGCCGGCAACCCGATCTCTTCTGGCGACTACGACTACGAGAGCGTCGTCACTCACGAGGCGGGGCACTTCATCGGCATCGCGCACACGCCGAACTCGGTCGCGGTGATGTTCGCGAACATCGGCACCGGTGAGATCAAGCGCAACCTGCAGGGCCCCGACATCTCCGACGTCTGCTCGATCTACCCGGGCACGACCGGCAGCCAGGGTTCGGTCTGCACCGGCCCCAGCTGCACCAGCCCGCTCGTCTGCGAAGGGCCGACCGGCTCCTCGACGCGCATCTGCACGCGTGACTGCACCAACCTCACCGATCCCTGCCCTGCCGGCTTCACCTGCCAACCCTCGACGAACGGCAACGCGTGCCTTCCGCAGATCGGCGCGCCCGACATGTGCAAGTTCTGTACGTCGGGTCAGGACTGCTCGACGGGCCAGTGCCTCACCGATGGCAACGGGAAGAACTGGTGCTCCATGTCGTGCAACCCGAACGTCGCGGGCCAGTGCGGCACTGGCTACATGTGCACCACGACTGCAGCGGGCAGCTACTGCTTCCCCACCAGCGCGTGTACGAACCAGTGCACGGCGGCGAACGTCGCGACGAATTGCGCGCCCGGCTACTCGTGCGTGAGTGGAACGTGCACGCCCACGGGCAACACGGGCGATCGCTGCGAGGTCTCGGACTTCTGCAAGTCGTGCAACGCGTGCGCGACGGACGAGCTGAACACCTCGATCGCCTTCTGCCGGGCGTGCTGCAACAACGGCGCGCCGCTGTGCATGGGTTGCTCGACCACCACCTGCAGCCCCGTGGGCGGAGCGATGACGCAGTGTCTGCCCATCAACGGCCGCGCTGAGCAGCTCTGTTACCCCAGCGGCGGCTCCGCGACGTGTCAGGCCTGCAGCGCCGCGATGCCCTGCGCCGGTGGAGCGCAATGCCTGGGAGGCTTCTGCCGTGCCACCTGCAACCCCGCGAGCCCCGGGTCATGCCCCGCGTGTCTTTCGACCGTGAACGGCGGAGTGTGCGCATGCGCTCCGACCGAGATCAGCGACGCAAACCAGCCGTGCAGCGCAACCGGAACGATGCTCGCCATCTGCCGCAACGGCCTCTCGTGCATCAGCAACTTCTGCCGCCGCCGCTGCACGATGAACGACCCCAACTCGTGCCCGGTCGATGCGACCTGCCAGCAAGTCGGCCTCGAGCAGGTCTGCATTCCAGGTAACGCGGGCCAGCGGTGCGCGATGTGCGGAGTGGGCGGGCAGTGCGAGGCGGGCCTCATCTGCTACTCGAACCGTTGCTACCCGCCATGCACGACGACCTTGCAGAACCAGTGCGCGACGTGCGTTCAGGTCGAGCCCGATCCACCCGCGGGCAGTGGCGCTGGCGTCTGCGCCTGCCCTGATCAGGTCGTCGGCCCGGGAGCGAGCTGTCTGTTGCCCAACATCGCGAGCTGTCAGCCCGGCACGCGGTGCATCAGCGGGGTGTGCCAGGGCCGTTGTGATCCAGGCAACCTCAGCTCCTGTCCTCCCGGTCATCTCTGCCAGCCGCTGGGCGCGGAGTTCTATTGCGCCGTCGACAACAGCGGTCAGGGAGGTGGCGGCGCTGGCGGTGGCGGCGGCACGCCCAACGGCGGCGGTCGGCCCGGAACCGGTGGCGGCGTCGCGGTGACCGGTGGCGGTTCGGCTGGCGGCAACGTCATGGTGAACAACATGGGCTGCACCTGCCAGGGCGTCGATGGCGGTCTGTCGGTGCTGGCACTGCTCGCGCTGCTCCGTCGCCGCAGGTGAGGCGCGTCACGATCGTGCTCTTGCTGCTCTCGACATCAGCGAGAGCGGACGACTGGTGGGGCAGCGACAAGGGGCTCCATCTCGGCGTGAGCGTCGGCCTCGGTGCTGCGGGCTATTCCGTCGGAGCGCTGCTGAGTGAAGGCCGGGTCGATCGAGTGGCGGCGGGTGTGCTCGGCGCGATGACGGCAGGCGTGCTGAAAGAACTCGCAGACGGCCTCGGGCTCGGTCAACCGTCGTTGAAGGATCTCACGTGGGATCTGATCGGCTCGACGGCGGGCGCGCTCCTCGGCTGGGTGATCGATCGATTCGTGGTGACGCCGTTGCTCGAATCGTTCGCGCCGCGTTTTGCTGGTTGAACGTTCGGCACCAGGACTCGCCACGTGACCTGGTTCACGTGGCTCAGCGTGCGGTGATCAAAGCGGGTCTTCTTCGGCCGGCTTTGCAGGCGTCGGTGCCGCCTCGAGCCTGGCAGGTGGCGTGTCCTGCTGGGCGGTGCGCGTGGCCGGCGACAGGTCGAGCGCGATCTGATGCGCGACCGCCTGCAGCATCGACTTCACGCGGTTCGCGAACAGCGTGGGCGACTTCGCGACCTCGAAGGGGTCGAGGTGCTCGAGGCCCGCGTTCAGCTCGTCACTGAAGAACGCGCGGCGATAGAGCACCCCGCCCTTCACCCTGTAGAGCTGCGCGTACCCGTACAGATAGATGCCGGCCTTCCCGCCCTTGCTGCGCATGCCGTAGTCCTCGATCACGATCTCGAGGATCGAGTCGACGCCGAGCGGCTCGAGGCGCGTCACGTCGGGAGCGTTCGCCGGCACTTCGTCGACGAGGAACGACTCGAGCACCGTCGCCACCTGCGCCGGAGGCAACATGCGGGTCCACGGCCGGGTCCTGGGCAACTCCGACACCACCTGAGCGCGCAGCGAGTCGGCGACCTGGTAGCGGTTGATCGACCGCTCCTTGTCGGTGCCCTTCTCGAGCTTGAGGGTCAGGCGCCGATCGGCCTCGCGCGCGTCGAGCGTCTTGAGCCGCTTCGCATAGCTGGCTGCGTCATCACGAAACACCACCGACTTCGGCCCGGCGCCCTCTTCGATGCGCGCGATGAAGGCCGGCCGCTCCAGCGAATCGAGCGCCGAAGCCGATACCGGCGTGTGCGCACAGCCTACGGCGACGAGACCCAGAACCCCGAGCGTGCAGCGCATGGCGTGAAGGTGTACCGCGAAGCTGCTGGACCGGCGAGTCCGTTTCCGCTAACTCCGCGCAGCCTTTCAACCTTTACGCCTGAACGAGGGGACTTCTCATGTTGAGCCGGCTGTCGAAGGCAACGGTGCTGGTGAGCGCGCTGACGCTCCTGGCCTGCCCCGAGAAGAAGACTGAACCACCCAAGCCGCCGCCTGAGCCGCCGAAGGTGGTTGCTCCTGCGGTTCCTCCTGCCACGCCGAAGCCGCCTGCGGAGCGCGCCGAGAAGGAGTGCGCTGCTCCGATCGATCCCGGCCCCACGGCTGACGTGAAGATCGGCGAGCGCGCCGCGAAGCTGTCGGGCGCGAAGCTGACGTTCACCGACAAGGACGCCGACGGCGAGCTCGTCATCGGCCTGCTCGGCCCCGTGAACGAAGACTCGGGCGAGAACATTCTCGCGCTCAAGCGCTACGTGAAGTTCTTCCAGGACGAGAAGGTCGACGCGGTCGTCGTCACGGGCGACATCGGCGACATCGCGGCGGGCATCACGCGCGTGCTGAAGGAAGTCTCGGCCGCCAAGGTGCCGGTGCTCGCGTTCTCGGGCAATCAGGAGTGCCGCGCGGAGTTCACGGACGGCGTCACGGCGGCCCAGAAAGAGGCCTCCAACGTCGTCAACATGAACGCCGTTCGCGTGGTCGAGTTCCCCGAGTTCGCGCTCGTCTCGCTGCCCGGCTACCACGACGCGAACTACATCAAGTGCAGCACGGGCTGCCGCTACTTCCAGACCACGATCGACGAGGTCGTGCGTGAAGCGAAGGACCTCAAAGTTCCCGTCGCGCTCGTCTCGCACGGCCCGCCGCACGGCAGCGGCAACCAGGCGCTCGACTTCGCTGGCGCGGCCGGCAACGTCGGTGACGAGGCCATCGCCAAGGCCATCGCCGAGGCGAAGATCAACTTCGCGTTCGCCTCGAACATCAAGGAGGCCGGTGGTCGCGCGACGTCTGACGCGGCCGGCACCAACCTGGTCAAAGAGGGCACGCCGTCGAAGTCGCTCTTCGTGAACCCGGGCCCCGCCGACACGTTCGGCTGGGAGATGAACGACGGCACCAAGAGCGTCGGCATGGCCGCCGTCGTGAAGGTGAAGGGCGCGGAGGCGCAGTGGAAGGCGTTCCGCATGAAGCCCCTCACGGCGGCCGAGAAGGCCGAAGCCAAGAAGCTCGCGCCGCCCGCGCGTGCGCCTGCCGAGAACAAAGAAGGCACGAAGTAACGACCTCTCGGTGGTGAGAGAAAACGCCGGCGCTCCTTCGGGGAACGCCGGCGTTCTTCGTTCTGTGCGTGGGTTCACCTGCACTTGATTCTTCGCATGGGGCCATCGGGCGAGATGTTGCCCGGCACGTTCGCGCTGGTACCCTGCCCGGCGGTGACTGCGCGTACGCCCAATCGTCTTCGTCGTCGGCTCGGAGAGCTGCTCATCGAAGCGGGTGTGCTCGACGAGTCGCGACTGAAGGCGGCGCTGGCCGAGCAGCGGAAGTGGGGCGGCCGTCTGGGTCGAACCGTCGTCGAGATGGGCTTCGTGGACGAGTCGGCGATGTGCCGTGTGCTGGCCCAGCAGCTGCGTCTGGCCACGATCGCGCTCGACACCGATGCCCTGCCCGACCGCATCACCGAGCACCTGCGCCTCGATCTCGCCGAGCGCTACGGCGTCTTTCCCGTCGGCTACGACCCGCAGGCGCGCACGCTGTCGATCGCCACGTCCGATCCCACGAACGTCGAGGCGCTCCAGGAGATCGAGTTCGCGACGAGCCTGAAGATCACCCCCGTCGTCGCCACCGCGTCGTCGATCGATCGAGCGGTGCGCCGGTACTACTTCGGTGAGAGCACCTCTTCGACCAGGGCGGCGACTCCCGGCGAGCTGGGCATGACCGAGACGGCGTTCGAGCTCGATCAGCTGCTCTCGGCGCCCGCCGCGTCTCCCAGGCCGCCCGCGCCCCGCCCCTCGCAGCAGCCCCCGCCCCCGCCGCCTCCAGATGCGCGCCCAGAGGTCGACGCGCTTCGGAAGGAGATCGCGATTCTGCGCGAGCAGGTCGACGGCATGGAGGGGATCATCAGCAGTCAGGTGCGTGCGCTGCGCAGCCTGCTGGAGATTCTCATCGAGTCGGGGCTGATCACGCGCGACGAGTATCTCGAGCGCATTCATCGCCACGAGTAGTCGCGAAGCTCGGCACGACCGTACCGGTGCCTCACACCATCGAGGCCGTCGCGTCGGGCCGGACCTGCAGCGCTGCGTTCTGTTTGCGGCGCTCGTCGGTGAGCTCGGCCACCTGCTCGAGAATCTGCGGGTGACTCATGATCAGCTGATCGAAGTCCTCCCGCGGCAATCGCAGGAACGACGTTCGACGCGTCGTCTTCACGGTCGCGCTGGTCGGCGAGCGCGTGAGCAACGACATCTCGCCGAACACCTGCCCTTCCTTGAGCGTCGCGACCTGGCGGCCTCCGACCACCACCGAGACCTCTCCCGTGAGCACCACATAGAGCCCGTCTGACGGCTGGCCTTCGCGAATGAGCACTTCGCCCGGCACCGCGTCACGCGCGCGGAAGCGCTGCACGAGATCGCGCCGCTCGGACTTGGTGAACGGCTTGAAGAGGGCCGCGCTGTTCATCAGGTTCGCCAGCAGGCGCTGACGACAGAACTTCTTGAGCGCGGTGGCGACGGTCGGGAACTGCGTCGAGAGATCGGTGAGCACGATCGCCGGAATCTCGAGCAACTGCGTGTCTTCCGAGGCGGCCTCGACGCTCGCGCTGCGAGGCGCATCAGAGAGCAACGCCATCTCTCCGAAGAACGCGCCCTCTTCGAGGGTGGCCAGTTCGCGAGTGGCGTCTCCGTCGGTGCGGAGCACGCGGACCTTGCCCGCGCAGATGACGAAGAAGCTCGTGCCCTGGCTGCCCTGCTCGATGATGCGATCGCCCGGCTCGGCGCGCCGCAGCGGGCAGCGCTCGAACAGCGCGATGAAGGCGTCTTCGGGCAGATCGGAGAAGAGCGGGATCTTCGGCAGCGCGCCGGGATCGGGCTTGAGATCGTCCGGAGCCTCCATGACCTCCTCGACGTTGATCTGAACGGAGGGCGAGCTGCGGGGAACGTCTGCACCGATCGCGGCTGCGGCCTCGACGGCCTGGAGCAACGAGTCGCCCTCGAGCTCGAGCTCGGTGAAGCTGGCGACGGTCGGCGCCTGACGGGGCTGTGGTGCGGGAGGGGGCGGTGCGGCGAGCGGCTTGGTGACTGGCGCGGGCTTCGGAGCGTCGACGTCGAATTGGGCAAAGACCTCGAGGCTGCGCTCGAGTTCGGTCTGTGCGGCCGTCGGCTCCACGACGGCGGTCGAGGGCGTCGCGCTCGCGGCCGGTGAGGTCGGAGCTGGAGGCGCGGGCGCCTGGAAGGCCGGCGGCAACCAGATTCGCGCGCCGCTCGGCGAACTCTGCGGCGTCGGTGGCGATGCGGCCGGAGCGTCGGGACGGCGCGGCTTGAGGCCCGGAGGCGCTTCCGACTTCGAGGGGCTGCTGGTGAAGGGGGACGGCTCGCGCTTCCTGGTGAGCACCACCACATCGTCTTCGGGCGCGGGGTCGAGCGAGTTGGAGGACGAGGCCGCAAGCGGTGCCACGACGGCAGGCGGCGGTGCCACGACGGCAGGCGGCGGTGCCACGACGGCAGGCGGCGGTGCCACGACGGCGGGAGGCGGTGCCACGACCGCGGGAGGCGGTGCCACGACGGCGGGAGGCGGTGCCACGACGGCGGGAGGCGGTGCCACGACGGCGGGAGGCGGTGCCACGACGGCGGGCGGCGGTGCCACGACGGCGGGCGGCGCGACGGGAGGCTCCTCCACCACCTGTTCGAGGTCGACGATCGCTTCAGGCGCGGGCGGAGGTGGCGGCGCCTCATGCACCTGCTCGAGTTCGACGGTCTCGAGTGGCTCGGAGGGTGAGTCGACATCGAGCTCGTAGCTGGGTGGCCCGGCGGGAACGTCGAGTTCGTACGAGGGCGGCGGCGGCGGTGGAGCAAGTCCGATGTCCAACTCGGCTGGCAGCTCACCTGGCTTCGGAAGGTTCACCGCGGCTGGCGGATCGAGCTCGGTGCCGACGATTGGCACTTCGATCTCGCCCGAGGCGGGTTGAGACCCCAGCTCGATCTCGATGCCGTCGCTCGAGTTCAGTGGAGCCGGCGGCGGCTTCGGCTGATCGACTGCTTCGACTTCGATCGGCACCTCGATCGCATCGGCGCGGGTCGTCGGAGACGCCGGCGGCGGCGCCGCTGGAACATCGTCTTCGACCGTGATCTCGATCGCGTCGGCGCGATTGGTTGGCGACGGCTCGACGGCCTTCGCGACGGGGTCGGCCTTCGCGCCGATCGTGCGAGCCGTCGCGGGCCGGGTGGCGCCGCTCTTTCGCGCGTAGAGATCGGCCAGCATCTGCGAGATGCCCTTGTGGCCAGGGTCGAGCTCCAGCACCAGCTTCGACGCAGCGATGGCGCGCGGCAGAAAGCCGTCTTTCGCGAAGCCCTCGGCAGCGGCCTGGTAGGCGATGATCGCCTTGTCCTTCTTGCCGCACTTCGACCAGGCGTCACCCATGCGCAGGCGGGCCTGCAGATCCTTCGGGTCTGCCTTGCAATACGCCTCGTAGGTCTCGGCCGACTTGGCGAACTTGCCCTTCGAGAAGAGCTCGGTGGCCTTGTCCTTCAGCTCACGCGGATCCATTACTTCGCGCCCTCGGCTGGAGGAGACACCTTCGAGACGGCCGTCGACGCCGCTTCGCGGACGCGGAGCGAGTAGTCACCCTTCAGCGCGTCGAGGCTCTCGAGCTGGGACTTCGCGCCTTCGCCCTGAAGCGCGAGCGCGTCGGCGGCGGCCGCGCGAACCCCCGAAGAGTCGCTGAAGAGTTCGCGCCCGAGGGCAGCCACCGCCTCGGGTGACTTCACCTTGCCGATCGAGGCGATCAGCTCGCGTCGGCCGACGACCGTGTCCTGCCTGAGCAGCTCGGCGATCGCGCCCACCGACTCGGGAGCCTGCAGCTCGGCGAGAATCGCTGCTGCGGTCGAGCCATCGGCGCCGCCCTCTTTCACCAACGCCAACAGAATCGGAGCAGCGGTGGGCGGCAATGGCTGAGAGCGCAACGGCTCAACGAGCCGCGACCGATCACCGACGAGCTGAGCGATCGCCTCGAGCACCGCGACGCGCCCCTCGTTCGACGTCTCAGCCAGTGCCTGCGCGGCGGCGGCCTGCACCGAACGTTCGGCATCGAGCAGCGCGACCTTCACCACGCCGACGGTCTCGGGCCCGAGCATCGCGAGGCCTGCGTAGGCGGCAGCGCGCAGCGTGGGCGACTGCTCTTCGGTGAACGGCTCGATCTTCGCGCGGGCTCCGTCGACCTTGAGGCGGCCGAGCGCCCGAAGCAGCGCGCCCATCAGCTGGTACTGCTCCTCGGTGCCGTCATCGACGATCTCGCGCGGAGGACGAGCCTGGAGCGGTACCTTGCCGCGCTCCTTGAGCCGCTGCGCATCGAGCGCCTGCACGCGCTTGAGCATCTCCGAGGTGCGCGCTTTCGAGACGCGGTTGAAGGCATCGTGCTCGGGTGGTGCCTCGTCAGGGTTGAAGCCGGGGGCGTACTTGAGGGCGAGATCGGCCGGAATCCAGTCGGCGCGAAGGGGCTCGATCGCTTTGAGCTCGGCCTCGAACGCCTTGATCACCGCGCCGGCGCTCGCGGGGTCGCGCAGCTCGGCCAGCGTGTCGACGGCGAGTCGGCGCGTGAGGGGATCGTTCGACGTGAGGAGCGGCGTCACTTTCGCCGCGTGCTCCTTGAAGGCGGGCCCGAGCGCGATGAAGGCGCGCAGCGCGGGGTTCGGAGAGCCCGTCTTCAGCTTCTCGAGGAGCGGTTCAGCTGGGCACCCACCACGCTGACGCAGCTCTTTGCCCGCCGCGTCGACCTCGGGCCCACCACCACTCGCGACCACGTCACACAGTGCCTTGTTCGTCTCGGGGCCCGCGGGCAACGCGATGATCGCCCGGGTCGCCAACGGGCTCGACGGGCTGCCCTCGAGGGCCACGGCCGTCAGCTTGGGGAGCGCGCTCGGATCTTTCAGGCGTGACAGCGCTTCGCAGGCCGCTTCGCGCAGCTCGGGAAAGTTCTCGTCGAGCAGCGCGGTGAGCGCCGGCACTGCGCGAACGTCGCGAGCCGAGCCCAGCCCACGCGCGGCCGCCGCCGCGAGCACCACCTGCTTGTCCTTCAGCAGGGGCACGAGGCGATTCACGGCCTCCGGTCGACCGGAGCGGCCGAGCTCCTCCGCGGCCCCCACCCGCTCGGGCAAGGCGCCGTCTTGCAGGGCCTTCAGGTTCTGCTCCCAGATCGAGTTCGCCTCGGCGGCGACACAGCTGGCCATCGCCCCGGGCACGTTCGCGCTCTTGAGGCCTTCGACGATCACCAGCCGCGTGCTGCGCCCTCGCCGCGAGTACTGCAGCGTGAGGTACCCGCGCGCCTTGTCGTTGCGAATCACCGCCAGGGAACGGGCTGCAGCCGCCTGAACGTCTTCGTCGGGGTCACCAAGCGCCTCACCGAGCAAGTCGACCACCCGCGGGTCGGCGCTCTTGCCGAGCGCGCCCATCGCCTCGGCGCGCACCATGCCCACGGGGTCTCTCGCGGCCTGGGTGAAGAGCGGCAGATCGTCGGCATCGAACTTCTCGGCGAGCTTCTTCACTGCGATGGCGCGCTCGTCGGGGCGCGGGCTCTGCAGCTGCGCGAGCCACTTGTCGCGGCCACCCGAGCACGCCGCCAGCCACACGATCGAGGAGAGGCAGATGAACCGGGCCGACATGCCCATGGTTGTACTCCGCAGGTGGCGCACCGAGGGCGACATTCAGGAACGAGTGGGAGTCTCGCGTTCACGTCGGTCAGCGCGTTGCCGAGGCCCGCCCTCTGAGCGCCGGGGCGGTTCGGGCGCCTCTTCCTCGGGCTCGTCCTTCCCGATGCCATGGCCGTGGCGGCGCGGGGGCAGCTTGAGCGCCGGGTCGGCGCCGCCCTTGCCTTCCGAGATCTGGTGAATGCGCTTCACCTCTTCGGTGGTGAGCTCACGCAGGTGTCCCGGCTTCAGGCCATCGACGGGAATGCCGGCGTGGCTGGGGCGGAACAGGCGCACGACGGGGTGACCGATCGCCGCGCACAGTCGCTTGATCAGGTGGGGCCGGCCTTCGGTGACGACGAGCCGGAGCCAGGTGTTCTTGTCGGCCTTCTCGAAGCGCGAGACGTCAGTGGGCTTGGCGAAGCCGTCTTCGAGGCGCACGCCGCCGCGCAGCTTCTCGAGCGACGCGTCGGTCGGGTCGCCCTTCACCTTCGCGAGGTAGACGCGGCGAACCTGATGACGCGGGTGCATCAGCTTGTTCGCGACGTCGCCGTCGTCGGTGAGCAGCAAGGCGCCTTCCGCGTCGTAGTCGAGGCGGCCGACGGGAAAGACGCGAGACGGAACGCCGTGCAGGTAGTCGCTGATCGTCGGGCGGCCCTGAGGATCTTTCAGGGTCGTGACGACACCTGGCGGCTTGTAGAGCAGGAACCAGGTCTTCTCGCTCGGCGCGACCGCAGGTTTGCCGTCGACGACGACGAGATCTTTCGCGCCATCGACCTTCGTGCCGAGTTCACGAACGATGGAGCCGTTCACCTTGACGCGCCCGGCGGTGATGAGCGTCTCGGCGGCACGACGTGAGGCGATGCCCGCGCGGGCGAGGTACTTCTGCAACCGTTCCTGCATGACTAGCTCCCCGCCGGTGGTGGCGTCGGGCCGCCGTCAGCGGGTGGAGGGGTTCCACCTTCAGGCGTCGGTTCTGGTGGTTTCGGCGGGTCGAGCACCTTCGACACGGCCTTGGTGGTGACGTCTGCGGTCTCGATGGCGCTCTCGAGCTGCTCGAGGGCAGCCTCCGAGGCCTTCTCCTGCTCGGCGACGCGCGCCTGGAACGTGGGGTCGGCGAGCGACTCGACGGTGCCTGCGGCGGTGGGCCGTGGCGTCTCCTTCTCGACGATCTCCTGGTGCTCTTCGGTGAGCTCGTGGAACTCGCGCAGCGTGGGGAGCGCGTTCAGATCCTTCAAGGCGAAGAACTCGAGGAACTCGCGGGTGGTGCCGTAGAGAATCGGGCGACCCACTTCTTCCTTCTTGCCGACGATCTTGATGAGGCGGCGGTCGAGGAGCGCCTTCAGCACGGCGCCAGAATCGACGCCGCGAATGTCTTCGATCTCGGGGCGTGTCACCGGCTGGCGGTAGGCGCAGATGGCGAGCGTCTCGAGGGCCGCGCGGGTGAGGCGCTGCGGCTTCACCTTGAGGAAGCGCTTCACGAAGTCGCTCGACTCGGGAGCCGTGCGCAGCTGCCAGCCGCCGGCCACCTCGTGCAGCACGATGCCGGCGAGACCTTCACGGCGTTCGCCCTGCAGGGCTTCGAGGCCCTTCTGGAGCTTCTCGCGATCGATGCCGGTGGCGTCGAAGAGCTGATCGATCGTCTGCGGCTCGGCCGCCACGAAGAGCACGCTCTCGAGCACGTGCCGAACCTGGGCCTCGCTCAGCTTGCGTGCGCGCGCGACGACCTTCTCGAAGGGCGTCTCGAGATCGGGTGCGTCGATGGTCGCCGCTTCGACCTCGTCGAGCTCGGGGTCGGTCGACGGGCCGGCGGTGACGGCGGCGACCTCTTCTTCGGAGAAGGGCGAAGGCCCGCCGGACTTAGTGGTACTCACGATCGATCTCCTCGGAACCCAGGTTCTGCGCCGCGACCGACGACAACGCGTCATCGCGCTCGCTGATCATGATTTCTCCGCCCACCTCGGCCTGGAACACGCGCAGGAACCGGTGTTTGCACATCTCGAGCATGGCGAGGAACGTGATGATGACCTGGCTGCGCTGGCGAAGGCCTTCGAAGAGCGTGAAGAAGCCCACCGACGCGCCCTTCCCTGCGGCCTTCACCTGATCGGCCACCTTGCGCATCGCGGCCGACAACGACATCACCTCGCGCACCACCTCGTGCTGCTTCTGCGGAATGAGCTTCTCGAGCACGCGATCGAGGGCCTCGATCAGTTTGTAGACGCTGACCTCCTGCAGGCCGACCTCTTCGGCGTCGAGCGGAATCTCGTGCGTCGTCACGCGGCGCGGGAACACGTCGCGATCGAGCAGATCGTTCATCGCGAGCTGCTCGGCCGAGTGTTTGTACTTCTGGTACTCGAGCAGGCGGCGCACGAGCTCGGCGCGCGGGTCGAGGGGCTCCTGCGCCAGCTCGCCACCCTCGGGGCCGGCCACACGTTCTTCGCGCGGCAACAGCATGCGCGACTTGAGGTGCAGCAGCGTCGACGCCATCACCAGGAACTCGCCGGCGATGTCGAGATCGATCTGCCGCATCTGCTCGAGGTGCGCGAGGTACTTCTCGGTGATCAGCGCGATCGGAATGTCGAGGATGTCGACCTTGTGCTCGCGGATCAGGTGCAGGAGCAGGTCGAGCGGGCCTTCGAAGTTGGGCAACGCGATGCGGAAGGCATCGTGCGGCGCCACCACCTCGCCCAGCCCGTCGTCAGGTGCAGGACTCACGTCCTTCACGTTGGCCAAGAGATCGCTCCCAGGCCGGGAAATCGGCCTCGCAGTCGTATAGCCCAGCCAGCGGCAAACGCGACTCCCCGACCGTCGAAAGGGCCGGGAGCCCCCGAAATCAGGGCAGCTGCACCTCTTTTGGGACCAACAGCCGGGTGCCTGCGTCGGCAACTCCGCTGCTGCCCGTAGCCCCCCAGGCGAACAGGCGCCCATCGGCGGTCAGTGCAACAGAGGTGTCGCCACCTGCACCCAGCTTGACCACGTTCGACGGAAGCCCGACGACCTGAACGGGGCTCGAGGCGCTCGTCGTGGTGCCGTTGCCGAGCTGCCCCTGGGTGTTCGTGCCCCACGCCCAGACGAGGCCTGCGGAGTCGAGCGCCAGCGCGTGTGAATCGCCCGCCTCGAGGTCGACGACGTCGGTCACTCCGAGCACGGCGGGCATGGCGAACTGGTAGCGGCCGTTGGGAATCGCGGGCGCTCCGAACGAGAAGCCATCTTGATCGCCGAAGACGAAGACCCCGGCATCTGACGTCGCGATGTAGCCGCACGAGTTGCCGCACGCGAAGTCGACGACGTTCGCAATGGGTGTGTTGCCGACCTTGACGATGGAAGCGGCACCGGGCTCTCCGCCCGTGAAGCGGGTGTAGCCCACGCCGATCGCTTCGACGTTGTCGTTGCGGCCCACCGAGTACATCGCGCCGCTGCTCGTGATGAAGGTCGTGAAGTAGTTGCAGCTGATCGTTCGACTCAGGCCCGTCACGACTCCGGCGTCGGCGAAGCGGAGCGTGCGCGGCGTGGCAGTGGCTCCGCCGGGTTGAGAGTTCGCGGCGCCCCAGCAACTGCCGGTGCCGTCACCGTGAATGGCGCAGTTGGGCCCGAAACCGGCGCGCGAGTTCGCGAGGCTGACGACGTTCGACAGACCGGGAATGGTGACGAACGATGGGAGCGGGACGGGGCTGGGCCCACAGTCCATCGAGTTGCCGACGCAGGTAACCGTGCCGTCGGAACGCAAGAACAGGGAGATCGAGCCCAGCGTGTTGGTGGCCGTGGCGGTGACGTCGGTGAGCGACGGAATGAACCCGAACGTCGGCACGGTCATGCCGGTGCAGGCGCCGCCGCTCCCCGTCATCAGCACGAGGCCGTCCTGGCGAACGACGTAGCGGCAGTTCGAGACGTAGCCCAGCGCAGCGGGCGCGCTCGGCTGAACGATCACCACGTTGACCGCTGCAATGAGCGAGGTGGTCATGTTGCCGGCCAGATCGCGGGCTCGAGCGACGAAGCGGTGAGCGCCGTTGTTCATCGCCGTGAAGCTCCGGGTGAACTGGTACTGGTTGCCCGACGTCGGCGCTGATCGCTGTTCGACGAGCGTGAGCCCCTCGAAGAGCTCGACGAGCGTCACGCCGACGTTGTCGGTCGCGGTCGCGGTGATCGTGACGGCCCCAGCGGCCGTGATCGTATTGGGTGCAATCACGAGCTGAATGACTGGTGGTGTCGTGTCGGGAACTCCGGCGTCGACCGCGCTTCCGCCTGCACTTCCTCCGGCTGCGCTTCCTCCGGCTGCGCTTCCACCGCCTGCACTTCCTCCGGCTGCACTTCCTCCGGCTGCGCTTCCACCCGCACTTCCACCGGCCGCACTTCCACCGGCCGCACTTCCACCGCCTGCGCTTCCACCGCCTGCACTTCCACCGGCCGCACTTCCACCTGCGGCGCTTCCACCTGCGGCGCTTCCACCGGCTGCACTTCCACCTGCCGCGCTACCACCTGCCGCGCTTCCGCCTGCCGCGCTTCCGCCTGCCGCGCTACCACCTGCCGCGCTTCCACCCGCTGCACTTCCACCGGAGGAACCTCCGCCAGCGCTTCCACCGCCGAACGAGATCGTCCCCTCCCCCGCTTCGAGTTCGTACGGTCCCACCTCATTCGGGCCCGCCTGAACCAGCACACCATCGACTCGCAGCGGTCGAAGCCCCTGCTTCTCGAACGCGAGCGAGTACACGCCTGTCGCGAGTGACTCGAAGACGAAAGTCCCGGCGGAATCGGTCGACACGTTGATCGTCGTCCCCTTCACTGCTCGAACCTGAACGGCCGCGATCGGAGTCCCATCAGCGAGGGCCACCTTTCCCGTCAGGCGACCAACCGGAGCCTGGCCAGGGCTCGCGCGCAGCGTCACCGTGCCCACGCGCTTCTCTTCGGCGGCTGCGACCGACAGCGGCGTCGCCTCAGCCGCGTACCCGCTCTTGAAGAACGCGAGCACGAGGTCGCCTTCGGGAACGCCTGAGAGAACGAACGAGCCATCGTCTCCGGTGCGCGCGACCTGCGGCAGCTGGGGCAGGAAGACGTCGACCCCGCCATGACCGCTCGGCAGCAGAGCCCGATCGCCGAGCAGCACCCGGCCCGAGATCGTCGCGTTGCGACCGAGCACGACGGTCCCGAGGTTCACGTCTTTTCCGAAGCCGGCCTGCAAGGCCTCGAGCGTGAAGGCCCGGGCACGATCGACCGTACCGTCGGTGTCAGCGTCGAACTGAAACAGCAGGCGACCCGAGGTTGCAGTGAGCCCCGAGAGGACGACCGCGCCTTCGTCATCGGCAGTCGCAGTCTGGCCGGTGCTCACGAGCGTCACGGTTGCCCGCTTCGCAGCGACGAGGTCGGCGCGGCCAGGCACGGCGGTCACGACGCTCGCGCGAATCGTTCCCGGCTTCACCTGCTGGCGCTGCGGCAGGCCGACATCGAGACAGCCGACCAACGTCATGGCCAACCAGAAGAAGCGCTTCATGTGAACGTCCCCCGACGACGACGAAACTTCAGAGCCCGACTGCGTCACGAACCCGCTTGATGACGGGCGCAGCATAGCCCCGGGCCTTCTCGGCTCCGGCCTTCAGAATGCGCTCGACCTCGGCCGGCTCCTTCATGAGTTCGTTGTAGCGCTGCCGAGCGGCACCGAACTCCTGCTTGTAGCCATCGAGCAAGAGCCCCTTGAAGTAGCCGTAGCCGTTCGTCTTCGGATCTCCGCCGGTCCTCCAGGCCTTGTCGGCATCGGCGAAGGCAGCGGGCGGCAGCACGACCTTGAGCAGATCGTAGAGCGGCTGGTTCTCGGTCGGCTTCGGAGACTCGGGCGGCGTGGAGTCGGTCTTCACCGACTTGATCTGCTTCTCGACCTCTTTGTCGGGCGCGAACAGATCGATGGTGTTGCCGTAGCTCTTCGACATCTTCTGGCCGTCACGCCCGGGCACGACGGCGGTCTCGTCGCGGGTTCGCTCGACGGGCAGCTTGAAGACGCCCGCCTTCTTCGACTTCTCGCCAGTCGGGTCCTGCGGGTCGTAGCCGGTCACGTAGGCGACGTTGAACTTCGTGGCCCAGTCGCGGGTGAACTCGAGGTGCTGCTTCTGGTCCTTCCCGACCGGCACCACATCGGAGTCGTAGAGCAGAATGTCGGCAGCCATGAGCACCGGGTACGCGAACAGCCCGAACTCGGGGTTCGTGATGCCGCGGTTCTCGATCTTGTCGCGGTAGCTGTGCGCGCGCTCGAGGTTCGACATGGGCACGACGCTGCCGAGAATCCAGTACAGCTCGGTGACTTCGGGAATGTCGCTCTGCCGAAAGAGCGTCGCCTTGTTCGGGTCGAGGCCGAGGGCGAGATAGGCCAGCGCCGTCTCGAAGGTGAGCTGCCGGGCCTGGAGCGGGTCCTTCACGCTCGTGAGCGCGTGGTAGTTCGCGATGAAGTACAGCGCGTCGCCCTCGTGCTGCATGCGCACGAACTCGCGAATTGCGCCGTAGTAGTTGCCGAGGTGGAGCCGACCGGAAGACTGAACGCCGCTGAGTGTCCGAAGTGCCATCGCGCGCCTTTGTGACGAAGCAGACGGTCAAAGTCCACTCTCGCTGACAGGGCTGGCAGACTGGCGGCTCGTGCTCCGTCTCGTGATCCTGCTCCTCCCCACCGCGGCCAGCGCGCAGCTGCTGCTCGAGGAGCCATTCGACACCTCACCTGCCGATGGCGGGTGGACGGCGATCGCTCAGCCCGTCGGTGGGTTCGCCGATCTGACCATGGGAAAGGTCGCCAGTGGCTGGCGCGTCACGCACCCTGACGCGGGCCTGGGGCTGGCCAATCGATCGCCCTGCTTTCGCAGAGCCTTCGACGGCGGCGTCGGCGCCGTCACGGTTCGCTACTGGCTGAACGCGTCGAGCGTGAACGACGAGTTCGGCATGTACCCCGTCATCATTCAGTCGCCGGCCAACACCCTCGCCGAAGTTCGGTTCGCCGGAATGCCGATGAGCTCGTTCACGCCGGTCCTCCAGTGCACTGACGCCACAGGGACCTTTCGCGTGTGCAGCGGCGGCACCAGCCCGGTGCTGAGCTCTCAGACGTGGCACCTGGTCGAGCTGCGCATGGATGGCGTCGGCTCCGGCCAGGGGCTCTGTCGTGCCGCCGTCGACGGCACCGAGTTCTGCAGTCAGCCGATGAATTGGACGGGGCTCCAGCCGACCAGCGCGTTCATCGGGCTCTGCGCACTCCAGCAGGCATGGGCGGGAGCCATGACGATGGACGAGCTGCGGGTCGTCGCTGGCCCGCAGGGATCGCGGCTTCGGATCAACGGCCCTCACTCAGGCACGCAGGGTGACTGCCTTCGCTTCACCATCGACACCATCGACGCGTTCACCCAGCAGCCAGCCCCCGTCGCCGCCCACACGCCGCTCGACACTGTCGCGTTCACGGGGGCTGCCGCGTTCTTCGCCAGCGACTGCTCCACCCTGGGGTCGCCACCCGAGCTTTCTCCAGCCGCTCCCGTCTGGGAGGTCTACGCGAGGGCTGGAACGATCGACATCCGCATCACCGCGACAGCGAGCGACCTGCTTCCTGCGATTCCGTTCAGCGTGCACATCACACCAGTCGATGCGGGTGTACCGGACGCGGGAGCGCTCGATGCGGGCACGCTCGACGCCGGCGCACTTGATGCGGGAGCGCTCGACGCGGGAGCACTCGACGCGGGAGCACTCGACGCGGGAGCACTCGACGCGGGAGCACTCGACGCGGGAGCACTCGACGCAGGAGCACTCGACGCGGGATCGCTCGACGCGGGATCGCTCGACGCAGGAGCACTCGACGCAGGAGCGCCCGACGCGGGCACACTCGACGCGGGCACAGTCGACGCGGGAGCACTCGACGCAGGAGCACTCGACGCAGGAGCACTCGACGCAGGAGCACTAGACGCAGGAGCAGTCGACGCGGGCGCACTCGACGCAGGGGGCACTCCTGTCCTCATCACCTACGACGTCGGCTGCGGCTGCACGGGGGCTCCGCTGCTCAACCTCATCGCCGCGATCGCCCTGCTCTTCCGCCGTTCACGTCGCTGAGGGAGGCCGCTTGGCCTTCGAGCGCGGGTGGTGCTTGTCGTACGTCGTGCGAAGCCGCTGGCTGTCGACGTGCGTGTAGATCTGCGTCGTCGCGAGATCGGCGTGGCCCAGCATCGCCTGCACCGCGCGTAGATCGGCACCGCGCTCGACGAGGTGGGTGGCGAACGAGTGCCGCAGCTTGTGCGGAGACAACTCCTTCGTGATGCCGGCCGTGCGCGCGTGCCGACGCAGCAGCTTCCAGAACCCCATTCGCGAGAAGCCTTTGCCCCTTGGCGTCACGAAGAGCGCCGACGACTCGCGCCCCTTGAGAATCGTCGGCCGCGCCGACGCGACGTACGCTCGCACGTGCTCGATGGCGTGACGCCCGAGAGGAACGATGCGCTCCTTGCGGCCCTTGCCCATCACCATCACGTAGCCGTCGACCAGGTTCACGTCGTTGATGCCGAGCTTCACCAACTCGCTCACGCGCAGGCCCGTCGCGTAGAGCACCTCGATCATCGCGCGATCGCGCAGGCCGGCCGCCGCCGACGTGTCAGGCGCCTTCAGCAGCGCCTCGACCTCGTCGAGCGTGAGAAAGATGGGCAACTTCCGCGCGTGCTTCGGCGTGTCGAGATCGTCGGTCGGGTTGCCCGGTGACAACTTCTCGTCTTCGAGGAACCGGTGAAACCCGCGCAGCGCGGCGAGGTGCCGGGCCCGACTGCGTGGCGCGAGCCCCTTCCGACTCAGCCACGCCAGGTGTTCGAGCACGTCGTCGCGCGTCGCTGCTTCGACGGCGATCTTCCGGCGCGTGAGTTCACCCAGCCAGTCACGCACGTCCATCGCGTAGGCGTCGACCGTCTTGGGCGCGAGGTTCCGCTCCGCACGAAGGAAGGTGACGAAGGCATCGAGCAGCGCGTCGCTCACGAGGTGATTCTCCAGCATTCGTGCCAGTCGCCAAACAACCTGCCGAAAAGGAACTGCGCTCGGCCCTGCGGTGCTCCACGGCCGCAAGAAACTCCCGGAGGAACTCATGCGCTTCGCACTCTTCTCCCTCATCCTCGTCAGCGTCCCCGCGCTTGCCGACGAACTCGCCACGCCACCTGCTCCGCCAGCGACCGTCGCTTCCGTCACCCCACCCACCTGGTCTCTCGGCGCAGGGCTGACCTTCTTCGCGCCCACGACGCAGCTGATCGGGGTGCTCGGGGGAACGGGGGGACTCTCGGCGTTGGCGACGACGACCCCGGTCAGCCCGAGCGTCTCGATCGAACGGCTGTTCTCACCACAGTTCGCGCTCGGACTCGGCCTCGACGCATCGCTCGAGTCGACCAGCCTCACGGGCATCGCGGCCACGAGCCCGCGCGGATCGGTCGGCGTCGGCGTCAGCCCCCGCTTCATCGTGACGAACCCCGACGCGCCGGTCTCGTTCACCCTCTACTCGACGCTGTTCCTCGGCTACGCGAGCGGCGGGCAGGCCGTCGTCGGTGCGGTGGGCAACGCGTTGACCTCGGCGGTGTCGGGTGGCGTCGGCGGCGGCATCGCGCTCGAGCTCAAGCTGCTCGAACGGCTCTCGGTGCGAGCCCAGGCGAACCTGGTGCGACTGACGGTCTCGCGCTCCACGATCGCCGTCTCGAGCGGCGGAGCCACCAGCGAATCGGTCTTGAACACGGTCGGCGTGAACGTGCTGCCCACGCCATCGCTCGAGTTGCGGCTCTACCTCTGAAGGCTCAGCCGCCGTCGCGAGACAGGGGCGGCTTCTCACCCGGCTCTTTGCGGCGCGCCACGATCACACCGTACGTGGCGCTGGCTTTTCCACCCTGCGCCCGGTGCACCGCGATCTCGGCCTTCACCTGCTTCACCGCGTCGGTCTCTGCCGGCTGACGGGCCAGCGCGATCTCGATCTCTTTGTAGAACTCGTCCATCTCGGGGTCGCCGAGGCTCTCGACCATTTCGGGCTCGAAGCCTTCGGGCTCCATCGAGAGCAGCGTCTCGCGAGGAGAGACGATCGGCCGACCGAGACGATCGGCCCAGCTCTCGAGCGCGACCTTCGCGGGCTGGCGGCCGACGGCCATGACGTAGGTGAGCGCGAGGCGGCCCTTCTCGTCGAGCCAGGGGCGGCACTTGCGCGCGAGCGCGTCGGGGTAGCCCGCGATGCGGCCGAACGAGAAGATTCCGTCGAACGACTTCTCGGGGAAGTTCACCGTCGCCAGCGGTTGCACGAGCCACGTCACCTTGTCGCCGATGCCCGCCAGGCGCGCGCGTTCCTTCAGGGTCTCGGCCACTTTCTGATCAGGCTCGACGACGGTGATGGTGCAGTTCAGCGCACGCGCCAGCGCGAGACCGCCGAGGCTGCCGTGAAGCTCGAGCAGCCGGGAGCTCCCCGTGAAGTGCGCGGCCTGCGCGAATCGACGCAGCAGCGATTCGCTCTGGAAGAGCCGACGAGCTTCAGCGGGAAGATACAGCGGGAACGGATCGGCCATGGGCGCACGCAGCCCTTACACAGTCTCTGTCGCCCTGTCATGTCCCCGCGGTCGGGAACGGCTCAGAGGTAGTAAAGGATTCGCTTCTCCTGATGGAGCTGCAGGTAGATCGACTTCCGGTGTTCCTCGCTCAGCAGGTACACCGAGACGGTGAGCGAGATGTACGTGCCCTTGCTCGACGGCACGACCTCGATGGAGTCCTGCGAGACTTCGCTGCCCATCAGCCGCGTGAACAGGGTGCGCACGTACTCCGAGAAGCCGTGCTCCTGTTTCCCCATGACCTTGAACGCGTAGACGGTCGGGTACTCGATGAGCGGTGGAGCCGCCTGCTCTGGCGCCTTCGACTCGCTCACAACAGGTTCGTCGCCAGCTCGGCCAGCGCGCTCCGTTCGCCCTTGTTCATGGTGATGTGGCCAGCGATGCGCTCGTTGCGGAAGCGGTTCACCACGTGCACCAGGCCGTTGTTGGTCGAGTCCACGTAGGGGTTGTCGATCTGGTACGGGTCGCCGGTCAGCACGATCTTGGTGCCGTCACCGACGCGCGTGATGATCGTCTTCACCTCGTGCGGCGTGAGGTTCTGCGCCTCGTCGACGATGATGTACTGGTTCGGAATCGAGCGGCCGCGAATGTACGTGAGCGGCTCGATCTCGACGATGCCGAGATCCATGAGCTCGTGGTGCCCGCGGCCGGCCTTCTTGTCCGAGCGCGAGAGGTTCAGCAGGTATTCGACGTTGTCGAAGATGGGCTGCATCCACGGGTTGAGCTTCTGCTCGACGTCACCGGGCAGGTAGCCGATGTCTTTGCCGAGCGGGAAGATCGGCCGGCTGACGAGCAGCTTCTGGTACGTCGCGTCTTCGGTCACCTTCGAGAGGCCCGCGGCGATCGCGAGCAGCGTCTTGCCGGTGCCGGCCTTGCCGACGATGGTGACGAGCTTGATGTCGTCGTTCAGCAACAGGTCGAGCAGAAAGCCCTGCTCCATGTTGCGCGGGCGAATGCCCCAGGTGCCGTCCTTCACGCCGCGGTTGAGCGGCACGATCTTCTTCTGCGCGCCGTCGAAGCGGCCCATGGCGGTGTGTGACGGGTTCGCCGCGTCTTTGAGCAGCACGAACTCGTTCGCCGAGAGCTTCGCGTCGAGCACCACTTCGGCGCCGGGCTTGTAGAGCTGGTTGATGACCTCGGCCGAGACGGTGTGCTCGCTCACGCCCGAGTACAGCTCGCTGATCTCGACGCGCTCGGGCTCGTAGTCTTCGGCGAGCAGACCGAGAGCGTCGGCGCGAATACGAAGGTTGGTGTCCTTCGTGATGAAGACGGTCTGGGCCTGCGGGTCACGCTGCCGGGTCTCGATGGCGACCGCGAGAATGCGGTTGTCCATCAGGCCGCCGTCGGCCATCGACTTGGGCAGATCGCGCTCGACGAAGCTCACCTTCAGCATGCCGCCGTTCGGCAGCGGAACACCTTCGGCCAGGGTGCCCTCGACGCGGTGCATGTCGAGGTAGCGGGCGATCTGGCGCGCGTTGCGCCCGAGCTCGCTCATGTCTTTCTTGAACTGGTCGAGCTCCTCGATCACGTAGATCGGAATGACGACGGTGTTGTCGTCGAAGCTGTAAATCGACCTCGGGTCGTGCAGCAGAACGTTGGTGTCGAGAACGAAGTTCTTCCGCGACAAACGGCCCCCTGGAATTCAGCCTGCGTGGAGTGCGGTGCGACGTCGATGAAGCACCCACAACATAGCCGCTCACACGTAGCGGATGAGCAGAATCGTGAAGTCGGCTTCGCCTTTTGGCCGCATCACCGTGACGCTGTCGCCCTTCTTCTTGCCGATGAGCGCGCGCGCGACGGGTGAGTCGATCGAGATTCGCAGCGTCTTGATGTCGGTCTCGTCGGGCCCGACCAGCTGATAGGTCGTCTTCGTCTCGTCTTCGTCGTTCTGCAGCGTGACCGTGGCGCCGAAGAACACACGCGAGACGTCCTTCTGCGTCTTCGGATCGATCACCGTGAGGTTCTCGACGCGCTTCTGGAGGAACCGGAGGCGGCGATCGATCTCGCGCAGCCGGCGCTTGCCGTAGATGTACTCGGCGTTCTCCGATCGATCGCCCAGGGCGGCGGCGGCAGAGACCTCGGCGGTCACCTTCGGGCGCTCCACCGTGAGCAGGTGGCGCAGCTCGGCCATCATCTTCTCCATGCCCGAAGGCGTGATGTAGAGCGTGCCTTTCGGCTTCTTCTCTTCTTCTTCGTCGTCGCCTTCATCGGCATCGAGCGGGCCTTCTTCGTCGGTGCCTTCGGGCTCGTCGTCGTCGCTTCGCTTCCCCATGTGCAGGGAGGTACCGCGAGACGTGACGCGTGGGTAGCAGGTCGTGCTATGCGCGCACGCCATGCGCCGAATCGCTCTGGCTGTGCTCGCCACCGTCGCCATCGCCTGCGACAAAGTCGACTACATCGAGATCGCTCCCGCCGACGTCGAGTTCCAGAGCCGGGGCGAGTCGAAGAACCTGTCGGCGCGCTGCATGTCGCGCGCAGGCAAACGGGCCGAGCGGGCGATGGTCTCGTGGTCGGTGAAGGACCCCGAGATCGCAGAAGTGAACGGCAAGGGCATTCTGAAGCCGAAGAAGAGCGGCAACACCGAGGTCGTCGCCCACTATGAAGACGTCGAGGCGGCGATTCCCGTGAAGGTGTCGTTCGTCGAGAAACTCGAGGTCGTGAACAAGGTCGTCACCATCAAAGAAGGGGCCGAAGCGGTGCCCATCCAGTTGAAATTCCTTGGCCTGAACAACCGCGACCTCGGAAAACGTGGCGCCACCTACACCCCGAAGGACAAGCAGATCGCCGCGATCGTCGGAGGCAATGCCATTCTTCCGCTCGATCCCGGCAAGACGACGATCGACATTCAGGTTGACGGCATCAACGCGTCGTTGGAAGTGACGGTCGAAGAAGACAAGGCGCTGAAGAAGAAGTGAGGAATTTCAGAGAACGCAAAAACAACAGGTGCGAGTCGCTAGCTCAGTTGGTAGAGCACCGGCCTTTTAAGCCGAGGGTCGGGGGTTCAAATCCCCCGCGACTCACCAGTCGGCCCCATCGTCTAGAGGCCTAGGACGTGGCCCTTTCAAGGCTAAAACTCGGGTTCGAATCCCGATGGGGTCAACACAACACGCGAGCCTGGCGGCCATGTGCCGCCAGGCTCGTCGTGTTTTCGGCGGCGCTGATGCTCGCGGGCTGCCCGTCGAACGCCGAGCGCCATCTGCAAGAGGGCCATCAACAGGCGAAGAAGGCGAAGTGGAATGACGCGGCGGCCTCGTATCGATCGGCCGCGATCTCCGATCCGAAGAATGCGCATGCGCTCGCGCTCGCCGGGCTGGCGAACCTGAAGCTCGAAGACGCAGGCGCGGCGCAGGAGTCGTTCGCGGCGGCCCTGGCGGTCGACCCACTCGAGCCCAACGCACGAATCGGGCTCGCCGGGCTCGCGGTGCAGTCGATGGATGCTGGCGCCGCCCTGTCGCTGCTCGACGGCATGACCGACCCGGCGGCAGGGCTCGTTCGTGGTCGCGCGTTGCTGCTCCGCGGAGGCCCGGGCGATGCCGAGACGGCGCTCACTCAGGCCAGGGCTGTGTTGGCGATCGCGCCCGAGTCGATCGAAGCGCGCTACCTCGAGGGCTCTTCCCTGCTCGTGCTCGGCCGCTTCGCCGAAGCGCAGACCGCTTTCGAGGCGCTCGAGAAGGCTGCGCGCGAATCGCCGTTCGGGCCCTATGGCCTGGCCCGTGTCGCGGCGGCCCAGAAGCGCTCGACCGACGTGCTGCTGTACCTGAAAGCCGCTCGTACGGCGTCGAAGCAGTCCTGGCAGGCGGGGGCGGTTGCAGCTGACCCGGCGTTCGCCTTTCTTGCGGGTTCTCCCGCTTTCATCGAAGTCGTCGGGCCGTAAGCCATGCTCCGCAACCTGTTCTGCATCTTCATCGCCGTCACGTGGACGACCGTGCTCTTCCCCGTGACGATCGTGGTCTCGATTCTCACGCTCGACGTCTCGACGTCGCTGTTCGTGGTGCAGCGCATCTGGTCGCCCGTCTTGCTCTGGGCCGGCGGAGCGCAGTTCAAGGTGATCGGGCGCGAGAAGGCCGACTTCACGAAGCCCGCCATCTACGTCGCCAATCACCAGTCGACCCTCGACATTCCTGCGCTGTTCGTCGCGCTGCCGGTGGCCTTCCGCTTCGTCGCCAAGCAGCAGCTCAAGTACGTGCCCTTCATGGGCTGGTACATGTCGATGGCGAAGTTCGTGTTCATCGATCGCAGCAACCACAAGAAGGCCGTGAAGTCGCTCGAGCTCGCGGCCAACCGCATTCGCAGCGGCATCTCGATCGCGATGTTCGCCGAGGGCACGCGCAGCGACGATCTGTCGATCATGCCGTTCAAGAAGGGCCCGTTCGCGCTCGCGATGAAGGCCGGCGTTCCCGTGGTGCCGGTCGCCATCGAAGGGTCGGGCAAGCTGATGCCGAAGAACTCGTGGAACATCACCCCGGGCCCGGTCACGGTGATGGTGGGGCAGCCCATCGACCCCGCGCAGTTCGGAGACGATCGCGAAGCGCTCATGAAGGCCGTGCGCGATTGCATCATCGATCTCTCGGCCCAGATGGGCGGCAAAGGCGGAGACAAGGCGACGGTCGTGGCCCAGAAGGGCTCCGAGGGCGTGGCCCGCCGCAATCAGGCGACCGCATGACGCGGGGTCTGCTCATGCTGCCGCTGCTGTTCGCAGCGTGTGTCACCACCTCGACGAAGACGGTGCTCTCACCGCGTGAGCAGGCGATGGTGGCGCTGCAGAAGGGGAACGCCGCCGAGGCGGTGCGGGTGCTCGAGCCGCTGCGTCGTGAAGCCCCCAACGATCTCGATCTCGCGCGTGCGTGGGCCGAAGCGAACGTGAAGAACGGTACTGGCCAGCAGGTGCTCGCTGAGGCCGCCACGCAAGACACCGCGGTCGCGCACTACACGCGCGGGCTCATTCTCTTCTCGAACGCACGTGAAGCCGGAGCCTCGGCCGTCGACGCGTTCAGGAAGGCCGTCGAGAAGGCGCCGCAGGAAGGCGAGCTGCACTACCGGCTGGGCATCGCGCTGCTCGAGTCGGAGCAGTTCGAGCCCGCCCGCGAGAGCCTCGCCGCCGCCATCGAGCGCACGCCGGGCAAGACGAGCTGGCACCTCGCCTACGCGAAGGCGCTCCACCGCGTCGGGCGCTCGAAAGACGCGATCGCCTCGGTTCGCACGGTGGTGACGGGAGAATGCACCGTGCAGGAAGCGGCGACGGCGCGCGCGCTGATGGACGAGATCGCCGACCCCTTCGCTGGTTTTCCGAAGTCGGCGCGGCCGAAGCTCGACCAGGCCCTGGGGTGGATGCAGGTCGCCGACGTTCCGCAGCAGGCCATCACCGAGCTCGAAGACATCGCGCGCGAGTTCCCCGATCTCGGCGTCGTGCACGCGTTGCTCGGGCTCGCGGCTGCCCGCGTGGACGACGCCGGCCGCGCGATCGAAGAGCTCAAACGCGCCATCGAGCTCTCACCCGATGACGGCAAGGCGTACCTCTACCTCGCCGATCTCTACACGGCCCGGCAGCGTGGCTCGCAGGCGAAGGAGCTGTACGAGAAGGCGCTCGAGAAGAACCCGACGCTCGACGACGCGTGGTTCAAGCTGGGTGATGCAGCGCTCGAGCGGCAAGAGCTCGAGAAGGCCCGCACGGCGTTTCGCACCGCGGCGCGACTGAAGCCCGACAACTGGTTCTCGCGAGGCAAGCTCGCGCTCGTCTACCAGCTCGAGAGCAACTGGCCCGCGGCCGATCGTGAGCTCAAGGCCGAGCTCGAGCAGCGCCCCGACAACCTCGAAGCCGCGCTCCGACTCGGGCTCCTGCACACCGAGAAGTACCTCAAGGTGAAGACCCCGGCCGAGAAGCAGGCCGCCCAGACCGAGGCCTCGAAGTGGCTCGAGCAGGTGCTGGAGGCGCAGCCCGAGAACGCGCTGGCCTCCCGCGCCCTGGAGCGCGTCAAACAGCCCTGAGTTTCGGCTACAGTCGCCGGCGTGGACGAGAAAGACGACAAGGGCCTTCCGGAGTTCAGCCCCTCGGGCCTCGAGCTCGATCTGCCGCCTCCGCCGATGAAGTCGCAGCCGAGCAACCCGAACATGCGCGCGGTTCGTTCGGCCATGCGGGATCAGCCCCTGACGCCCGAGCCCAAGAAGCAGCTCGACAAGGCGGCCATCAAAGAAGGCGCGCTCGACACGCTGCTGAACTCGGTGTCGATCCTCTCGGAGATCGCCGAGGACTTCCGCACCAGCGATCGGTTCTTCAAATACAAGGCGTTCGTGCTGATCGCGTGGCTCACGCTCTCGGTCACCAGCGTGGGCGTCGCCTGCGGCAACCAGGGCCCGTCGAACGACATCAACGCAGTGCTCGTCGCGGGCGGCGATGCGGCGCGGCCCGTCTACCTCGTGAAGAACGAGTCGCTCGAGGTCTGGCAGGACGTCGAGGTGCTCGTGAACGGGCAGTACCGTGCGACGCTGGCGCAGATGGAGGCGAACGGTGGCTCCATCGCGCTCTCGCCGGCCGTGCTCTTCGACGGCGCTGGCAAGAAGGCTCCGTCGAACCTCGTCATCACCGAGATCGTCGTGAACGTCAGCGACCCGAACGAGTCGGTCACGCTGCTGCGGGGCGGGCAGATCGTGAAGTAGTCAGGGCGCGCCGCCCCTCACCTGCACATCGACCAGGGGCTCGTTCCGGCAGCGGTCGGAGGCGAGCTTGCGCAGCGACTCCGCGAGCATGAGGCCGCCACCCCGGGGAATCGCGAAGGTCGAACTCGGGGCGCGACGGTCAGGTCCGCGTCAGCCGGCGGCGAGCGCGTCAGCCACCGTCACCAGCGTCGCGATGTCGTCGGCGCCGTTGGGCAGATCGGGCAGCGCCATGGCCGTCGCGCCCTGCCCTGCCCGCTTCGTGAGCTCACCCAGCAACGTGAAGTCTCGCTTCGCAGCCGACTGCTCGAGCTCGGCCAGGCCCTGGAGCTTCGGGAGCCCGCTGCGCACGGCCTCGTTCGCGTCAGACGGGAGCGACGGCATCGGGCGGTCGGCCTCGGTCGCGCGACTGCGGTTGAGCACGAAGCCGCGGAACGGAAGCGAGAGCTCGCGCGTCTTGTCGTGAAAGAACGAGGCCTCGGTGAGCGCGGCAGGAGCCGGCGACGACACGAGCAGGAACGCCACGTCGTCACCCGAGAGGAACCGCCGCATCTCGTTCACGTCGACGTTGAGCGACTGGAAGATGCTGGTGAAAGTGCCGATGAAGCCGACGAACTCGTGGGCGAACTCTTCGCCGAACACGGCCGAGAGAATCTTCTCGATCACCCGCGAGGCCGCGCGCGCCACCATGCTGTCGGACTTGGGCAGGAACGCCGAGATGGCGCGCGAGTCGACGAGGCCCGAGAGCCGGCGGGGCGCTTCGAGAAAGTCGAGCGCGTTGCGTGACGGCGGCGTGTCGAGCACGACGAGATCGTAGCGGCCCTCGTGAACGAGCCGGTGCAGCGCCTCCATGGCCGTGTACTCGTGCATGCCGGCGACCATCGTCGAGACCTGCTGGTAGATGCGGTTCGTCAGAATGCGCTGGGCGTCGGCTTCGCTCTTCACGAGGCGGCGAACGGCGCCGTCAGAGACGAGCTTGATGTCGAGCATCCACGCGTCGAGGGTGCCCGTGGTGATGCCCGCGGCGTCGGAGCGCTCCTTCGGAATACGAACGGGATCGGTCGGGTTGCGCGAGACGCCCAGGGTCTCGGCCAGGCGACGGGAGGGATCGATGGTGAGGACGAGCACCTTGCGCCCGGCACGGGCGGCGGCGATCGAGATGGCAGCCGCGGTCGTGGTCTTGCCGACGCCACCAGCACCGCAGCACACGATGACCTTCTTCTTCCGCAGCAGGTCGCCGATGCGAACGTCGGTCATCACGCACCTCCCGTCGGCAGGGGCAGCGGCGTGAGCGTGTCGAGCACGCCCGAGAGCGAGGGGATCAGCCCGTCGTGCGACAGCTCGGGCGTGACGAAGATCGGCAACGCGGTGTGGCTCCGCAGCCGGGCGAGCTCACGGTGCGCGATGATCGGCTTCTTGAAGAGTTCACGCCCCAGCCATGCGTGCTGATCGACGAGCGGCGCCAGCGCCTCGCGTTCGTTCTTCGTGAACGGGTCGACGGGCATGCGGTTCACCACCACGCCACCGACCGGCATCTTCGTCTTCTTCAGACCGTCGACGAGCTCGAGGCACTCGCTGATGGGCAGCGTCTCGGGGAGCGTGACGATCCACGCCGAGGCCAGCTTCGGGTCGTTGAGGTACGCCTGCCCTTCCTTGAGCGCGGCGGCGATCGGCCCACCCGGCACGAGCTTGAGCAGCAGCTCGGGCAGCCCGGTGAGCGACAGGGTGTGACCGGTCGCCGGCATGTCGATGAGAATGAGCTCGTGTTTCGGCTGGTCGCCCGTCTTCTCGCGCAGCGCGGTCAGCAGCTGAAAGAAGACGCCCATCTCGCGGAACGAGGGGCCGGCCGAGAGCAGGCGCCGCAGCGCATCGCTGTTGAGTGCGGCGCGCGCGATGGTGCCTGAACGGAGCACCGACTTGAGGAAGAGCTCCTGACCCGTGCGGGCGAGGAGGACGGCGCCGTGAATGTTGTGCTCGAGCGGCTCGGGTAGACGGGGCAGACGCTCACGGTTCCAGTGACGAGCGAGTGGCGAGTAATCGTCGCCTTCGTCGCCGACCTCGGTGACCAACACTCGACGGCCACGCTTTGCAGCGAGCTTGGCGAGGGCTGCGGTCATGACCGAGCGACCGACGCCGCCCTTGCCCGTGATGAGTACGACGCGTTTGTTGACCAGCTCGTCCAGGGCGCGGCCTCGGTGAAGTGACGGGTATGACCCTAGCGAAGCAGCGGACGATTCCGTGAGATTTCTGGGGGCGGGCTACGATGACGACTGCGTGACCGAGCCGTTCGTTCCATCGTGGGTGAAGCGGGTGCGCTTTGGCGTGCTGGCCGGCGTGCCGCTCCCCGCGGGGCTGGAGCCGGTGTCCCCTTCCGTCCTCGGGCAGCTGCACCCCAGAGAAGCGGTCTTCGCCAGCGAGGAGCGTGGCCGGCGGCAGATCGAGGTGGCGGGTGGGCGCCTCGCGTTCCGGGCGGCCGCGAGTGCGTTCGGAGCCGACGTTTCAGCATGGCCGCTGCTCGCCGATTCGGCGCGGGTTCCACTGGGCCCACCGGGACTCAGCGTGTCGCTAACGCACAAGGAAGATCTGGCGATCGCGTTCGTGGGCACGTCAGACGCGGGGCTCGTCGGCATCGATCTCGAAGGGGGCCCGCGTGATCGGTCGGCGATCATGTCGCGCGTCTGCCGACCCGAGGAGCTGAGCGCGGTGCAGGCGCTGCCCGAAGCCGGGCGCTGGCCGAACGTGATGATCCGCTTCGCGGTGAAGGAGGCGATCTACAAAGCGATCGCTCCGCAGCTCGGCCGGTTCTTCGGGTTTCAGGCCGCGCGAGTCGACGTCGAGTCGAAGGAGCGCGTGTCGATCACGATGTTCCTCGAAGCCACCGACCCCACGTACGAGCTCGACAACGAGCTCGTCTGGCTCGACGACGGCCGGCTGATCGCGCTCGTGCGAGCGAGGGTCAGTGCTTCAGCGAAGCCGTGAGGCGCGCCAGGCCCTCGTCGATCGAGACGGTCGCGACGTAGCCGAGATCACGCTTCGCGGCCGAGATGTCGAACCACTGCGCGTGCGAGAGCTCGCTGGCAGCGAAGCGGGTGATGAGTGGCTCCTTCTCGATGCCGAAGAGCCAATAGGTGCCCTCCATCATCGCGCCGACGCCGTACGCGAGGCCGGCGGGAATCGGGCGGCCGACGGGGCCGAGCCCCGCACACGCGAGCATTCGGTTCGCCATCGTCCAGACCCCGATCGGCGCGTCGTCGCTGACGAAGTACGGCTTTCCACCGATGGGCGCGCCGCTCAGCAACTTCTCCGCGGCCAGCAGGTGCGCCGAGACGCAGTTGTCGATGTAGATGGTGTCGCTCTTCGGGTCGCGGGAACCGATCTGCTTGAGCCGGCCTGTCTTCGCGCGCGCGATGAGACGTGGCAGCAGGTGGCGATCGCCCGGGCCCCAGATGAAGTGCGGTCGGAGCGCGACCACCTTGAGCGAGGCATCAGAGGCCGCGAGCGCGCGCTGCTCCGAGATTGCCTTCGTGCGCGGATAGTGCGCGGTGAAGTGGGTCGCGTAGGGAATCGACTCGGTGGCGCCTTCGATGTCGTGATCGGAGTGCACGACGCTCGGCGAGCTCGTGTGCACCAGCGCCGGAACCTTCGCGGCCCTGCAACCGGCGACGACGTTGTCGGTGCCGGTGACGTTGATGGCTTCGTACTCTTTGGGATCGCCCCACCCGCCCGCCTTCGCCGCCGTGTGGAAAACGACGTCCATTCCTTCGCAGGCCTTCGCGGTCGCGGTCGCATCGGTGATGTCGCCACGAATGGTCTCGACGCCGAGGGCGCGCAGCTCGGGGTAGTCGCCACGAGCGAGCACGCGAACGGTGTCGCCCCTCGCCCTCAGTGCCTTCACCAGGTTGCTACCGAGAAACCCGCCTCCGCCCGTCACCATCGCCTTCATCGGCCAAGCCCCTTCTCTGCCGCCCAGACGGCGAGCTTCTCGCGCTCGATCTTCGCGTTGTGCCGTTTGTCGACGGGGAACTCGCCCGGGAAGACGTGGAAATGAACGATCGACTTCGTCGTGTCGAATTGCTTCGCGAGCGCGCGCACTTCGTCGAGCAGCACGGGCTCGGGTGAGCCGTAGTCCTTCTCGCGCTCGAGCAGCACGACCGGCGTCTGCGACCCTTTTGGTCCCACTCCGACCAGCGCCGAGCGCTTCACCGCGCGCACCTGGTTGATGACCTCTTCGACGGGCGTGGTGAACAACGTGCCGCCCGACGTCTCGACACGGTGGCCCTTTCGCCCGCACATCCACAAGCGGCCTTGCGGGTCGAGGTAGCCGACGTCGCCCATGCGGTGCACCACACGCTCGCCGTCTTGAATCTTGGCGAGCTTCGTCTGCTCCGGCCGCGCCCAGTATTCGCGGGTCACGACGGGCCCAGCGACGGCGATCTCTCCGATGGTGCCCTGAGGAACGAGCAGGGAATCGTTCCACGTGGCGATCGGCTCGTCGGAGATCGTGATCACCCGCAGCGTGATCTCCGGCGACGGCCTGCCGACACAAACGCCCTTGCCCTGCATCGCGAACTTGCCGGTGTCTGACAGCACTTCTCGACTGCCGATGCTCGCGATGGGCAGTGACTCGGTCGCTCCGAAGGGCGTGAAGATCTCGGCGCCATCGTTCAACAGCTTCGACATGCGCTCGAGCACGTCGACCCGCACCGGCGCGCCAGCCGAGAGCACGCGCTTCAGCGTCGGCAACTTCACGTCGTTCGCTTCTCCGTAGCGGCCGAGGTTGTCGATGAGCGCGGGCGAGCCGAACATCGAAGTGCAGCCATGGGCGGTGATCGCCTCGATCAGCTTCTTCGGCTCGGCCTTCGCGGGGAACCGGAAGTCCATGTCGGGGAGCACGGCGGTCGTGCCCAGCGCAGGGTCGAACAGCGCGAACAGCGGAAACGTCGGGAGATCGATCTCGCCCGGCTTGATTCCGTACGTGTCGCGGATCATTCGCACCTGCGAGTCGAAGATCTCGTGCGAGTAGACCGCGCCCTTCGGAATGCCGGTGGAGCCCGAGGTGAAGAGGATCGCCGCGGTCTCGCCCTTCGCCGGCTCGACCATCGGGTACGGCTCGTTCTTGCCGAGTGCCTTCACCTCGTCGAGCGAGTGGCCGCCCCAGAGCAACCGTCGCCCCACCGTCACGTTGGCCTTCACGGTGCGGAACGGCTTCGGGAACAGCAACCGTGCGACGTGCGCCGCCGGAATGCCGATGAACGCGTCGGCCTTCACTTCTTCGAGGCACGAGAGCAACGCCTTGCGACCGATGCCGGGATCGATCGCGACCATCACCGCGCCGACCTTGAAGACGGCGAACACGAGCGGAAAGAACTCGAAGCTCGGCGGAGCCAGGACGACCGTTCGCGAGCCACGCGCGACGCCGATCGCCGCCAGCCCGTGCGCGATGCGATCGCTCATCGCGTCGAGTTCGCCGAACGTCATCGTGCGCCAACCGCCACGACCGTCGGGAGCGATGATCGCCGGCCGCTTCGGGTCGAGCCGGGCCATCGCAGGCAGGTGGGAGGCGATGTTCGTGCTGACGGTCACGACGCCGCGCCCGGCAGCGGGTTCTTCGCGAAGAAGCCCTTCATCAGGCCGACGATCTCTTCGTGCGCGTCTTCGAGCACGTAGTGGCCCGCGTCTTCGAACACGTGCACCTCGGCTTCGGGCAGGCGCTTGCGCCACTCGGCGAGGAACGCGTCGTCGAACACGAAGTCCTTGCGGCCCCAGCAGATGAGCATCGGCACCGAGCGGAACTGGCCGAGCTTCTCCGACACCTCCTGCACGATGGGCCAGCTGCGATCACCCGGCGCGAGCGGAATGTCTTCGACGAAGCGCTGCACGGCGATGCGGTTGGCCCAGGAGTCGTATGGCGCGAGGTACGCCTGCTTCACCAGCGACGTCATGCGGCCCGGCCGCGTCGAGCAGAGCATGTTGGCGCCGCGCGAGAACGCGTTGAACGCGCGCACCGGCACGGGGAAGAACGGCGCGTACCGAACGACGCCGATCTGCCAGGGCAGCTTGCGCCCCTGCGGCAGACCGAAGCCCGCCGTGTTGAGCACCACGAAGCGCTTCACGAGCTCGGGGTTCTTCGTCGCCCAGGCCATGCCGATCATGCCGCCCCAGTCGTGCACCACGAGCGTCACGTTCTTCGTGATGCCGAGCGACTTGAGGAGCGCGTCGAGATCAGCCACGCGGCGCTCGAGCACGTACGGGTATTGCTCGTCGCTCGGTTTGTCCGACAGCCCGCAGCCGACGTGATCGGGCACGATGACGCGGTACTGCTTCGAGAACGCGCTGACGAGGTGGCGCCAGTAGAAGCTCCACGTCGGGTTGCCGTGCAGCATGACGAGCGTCTCGCCCTGCCCCTCGTCGAGGTAGTGCATGCGCACGCCGTTACCGGTGTCGAAGAAGCGGCCCTGCCACGGGTACAACGAACGGTACGGCGCGATGTCGAAGGTCATGTCCATCACCAGTGAAGTCCGAGCATGAGGCAGTTGAGGCCGCTGCCGATGCCGAGCATCGAGATGCGCTGGCCGGCCTGGAGGAAGCCCGCTTCGTTCGCGAGCGCGGCGGTGATCGGCACCGAGACCGTGCCCATGTTTCCGAGGCGGTCGAAGGTCGAGAAGTCCTTCGATTCGGGCACGCCGATCGTCGAGAGAATGTCGCGGCGGTTGGCGGCGCCGACCTGGTGGCAGATGACGCGGTCGATCTCGTCACGTCGCCAGCCGGAGTTCGTCAGCAGCTTGTCCCACGTGGCGCGGCCGAGTTCGACGCCGTGCTCCAGCACCTGCGACGCGTCGGTCTCCATGATGTTGGTGCGCTCACCGAGCAGACCGGTCGATGGGCCCCAGCGGCAGATGCCGTGGTGTTTCGGCGCCGAGAGCGCAGCGCCCGCGACGAGCCGGTGTTCGACGGCGGAGAAATCGGACGCCGTCAGCAACACCGCGGCGGAGCCCGAGCCACCAGTCATCGTGGCGAGGCCGAGGCGATACCGCTCGAGCGTGGGCTCGCGGTTCATGCGCTCGATGGTGGCGTCGACGATCTCCCGCGAGCTCTCGGCCGAGACGACGAGGCCCGCGCGCAGTTGCCCGAGTTCGATTCGGTTCGCGATCTCGACCATCGCGTTCATGACACCGAGGCAGGCATTGGCGACGTCGAAGACGAGCGTCTCTGGGCCCGTGCCCAGCTCGGCAGCGACCGCGCACGCCGTGGCAGGCTCGAGGTTGTCGCGACACACCCCGGCGTAGATCACCGCGCCGACGTCATCGGCCGAGACGCCAGCCTGATCGAGCGCCTTGCGACCCGCCCTCGCGGCGACCGACGACATCGAGGTGCCCACCGGCCAGCGGCGGCGCTCCTTGATGCCCGTGAGCGACTGCAGCTGGCCCGGAGCGATCTTCAACGCCTCGTGAATCGGCGTCAGGCGTGCATCGATCTCGGCCGAGGTGACGATCTCCGTGGGCAGCTCGTACGCGATCGCCTCGACGTTCACCTTCGACCAGCGCATCAGCGAACCTCCGGCACGAGGCGCAGCGCGAAGTCCTTCATCGCGTAGATGACCTTGCCGTCGGAGAGCAGTTGACCATCGGCGACGAGCATTGGGCTGTCACCGTCGATCACCTGCTTCACCTTCGCCTGAACCTCGACCAGCGCGTTCGTGGGGATCACCTGACCGCGGTACTGCCACACGTGCGGCTGACCGACCGCCATCGATTGCACGCGATGGGTGGTGAGCAGCTTGCCGAACCGCTCGCGCGCGAAGACGAGCAGCAACTGCTGGAGCGCCTCGAGCCCGAGCGAACCCGGCATGACGGGATCCTGGAAGAAGTGCGCACGGAAGAACCACTCGCTCGGGTCGACGCGTTTGTGACCCGAGATGAAGCCAGTCTCGAGCGAGAGCACGTCGATGGTGTCGATCATCGCGTACGCCTTCGCAGGCAGCGTCAGGCCGGCAGCAGGCGTTCCTCTCTCATCGGGCGTCAATGGTGCTTCCATCGGCAGCGAGAACGTGCGGCCCTGCGGGAGCTCCCACTTCGATCCGCCACGCACGCCGACCTGCTGCGCGAGCGCGACGGGCGGGAAGAAGCCGAAACCTGTCTTGCCCCGGTAGACGAGGCCTTCGCGATCGTTCACCTCGAAGTCGAACTCCTGCAGCAGCATGCCGCCAGCGCGGGAGACCTTCGTGAGCCGCGACTTCATCGTCAGCGTGCCGACATTGGAGAAGACTTCGCGAGAGACCGTCGCGCTGCCATCGAGGTTGCGGAACGCGAGCACGTCTTCGGTCGTGAGCGCCGAGCCGACGTACGCAGCGAGAAAGCCGCACGGCTGCAGCGCCGCCTCCAGCAGCACCGAGAACGGCATCGCGCTCTGGCGGTTCGCGCCGAAGTACCAGGCGTCGGGCGGAACGTCGTACTCGCAGGTGATCCAGCCACCTGGCTCCATGACGAGCGGCTTCGGTTCACAGCGCACGACGCGATCGATGAAGCGGAAGGGGTCTCGCGGAAGCCGGGCGAGCCGACGCTCTCCCGAATCGAACGGAACGTACGCGGGCCCGAAGCACTTCGAGGGCAACCCTTCGCAGTATTCGATGACCTGCTCGCGCGTGAAGATCGGCGCCGTCGAAGCCGTGCCCCAGATCGCGTCGAGGCGCTCCTTCGTCAGCCCGCGAATGCGTACCGACATGCCGTCCATCTGCACGACGTGTTTTCCGTCGGCGAACATCGAGGCGGTGGCGATGACGAAGGGCTCGGGGTCGTAACCGATCTGATCGATCTCGAGCCGGTACTGCACCTTCTTCGTCGATTGCAGCACCTGGCCGCGGCACTTGAGCTGGCTGGGCCGGCCCTCCATCGGTGCGTAGTGGAGATCGACGTCGGTCGCGTCATCGACCCACCCGAGCCGCAGCAGCAGAACGCGCAGCGTGTGCAGACAGCACTCGTACATGAGCGTGCCCGGCATCACGGGATCGTCCGAGAAGTGACAGGTGAGGTACCAGCGGTCGGGCGTGACGTCGTGTTCACCGAGGACGAGGCCCAGGCCTGCAGCACCACCGCGCGTGTCGAGCTCGAGAATGCGATCGACCAGGTGCATGCGCCCGGTCGGCAGCCGCAGCGCCGGCGCGAGCGTCGAGATGGGGAAGTCCATGCCGAACGCGGCGCGAAGATCGCCGTGCCGCAGCGCTTCGACCTGCGTCTCGTTCAGGCTCGCGGTTCCGTGGGGCGTCAGCGGCGTGAAGTTCGACGGAGGCAGCTTCTTGCGCGTCTCGGCGACGATGCCCTTGCCCTGCTCGAGCTGCTCGGCGCTGAAGAAGCCGGCGCAGCCGTCGTACATCGTGATGAAGGGCTGACCAGCGATCGTCCCGTCGAAGCGGAAGAAGAACAGCCATGTGTCGCCCTGGCGGACGAAGCGATCGATCTTGATGTCGTAGCGAATGACCTCGCCGGGAACTGGCAGGTCGCGGTGGAAGACGACCTTCGCGTCGAGCAGCCGGTAGACGCGCTCGCCCTTCGTCTGCAGATCGATACCGAGGTACGCCGAGAGGAAGAGATCGGCCTGCCCTGCTTCGACGCTGATGCAGACGGGAACTCGGCCGCCATCGAGGTACCAGGCACCTTCGTGCACGTCGTGCTCGGTGACGCAGCGGCCGGTCGTGAGGCTGCCCATCTCACCTTCGACCTCGACGATGCGATCGACGAGCATCAACGGCTCTGCGGGCAGGCGAACGCGTGTGGGGTGCGCGTCGACGGAAGCGAACGCTGCGCCGAGCACCTTCGAGAGCTTGCCAATCGCGAACTCCATGCAGAGGTCGCGATCGAACCGCGGTGGCGAAGCAGCTGGAACGGTCGCGACGCTCCGCGCTTCGCCGGGAGCGAGCCCCTGAAGCTGGAGGAGCAGCCGGGTCTGCAGCGCCATCGACTGCTGTGACACCTGCAAGAACGTCTCGTGGGCCCGCGCCGTCGCCGTCTGCGTGCTGAGGAACTCGGTGAGTGACGTGGTCATCGGAATCGGAGCGACGGTGACGACGACCTGTCCATCAGGGGCAGGCATGAGCTGGGGAACGATCGCGACGACCGGTCGCGGTGATGGAAGTGGTGGCACCTCGAGCGGGGCTCCACCGACGACGACTCGAACCGATTTTCGCTTCGGCGTGCGATCGACGCGCGGCGACTTCGCGTACAGGGCCGA
>JAACJQ010000001.1 GCA_016879935.1 Archangiaceae bacterium
CCACCATCGCATCGGCAGCGACGAGCAACGAACTCCAGTCGTCCACCGAGTGACTGCGCATGGCCATCGCGACGCCGAGGAAGGCGACGATGACGAACACCGCGACCAGCGCGCCGCGTCGCATCGACGAGGCGTAGTAGTCGCGGAGCCGAATGCGTGGGTTGCGACCAGCGGCGGCGCGGAAACCACAGAGCGTTCCGTCGACGAGCACCAACAGCGCGAGCAGCCAGGGCGTCATGTCAGAGCTCCCAGGCGTGCTTTCGACTTGCCGAGCGCCGACACGAACGGCTCCGCGAGCGATGGGTCGAGACCCACGAGCGTGTTGAGGCTGCGCAGAATGGGCAGTGGCGACCAGGCGCCGTCGAACACCGAATAGACGAGCGGCCGGCCGTGCGCCCTCGCTGCCGCCACCATCACCGCCGCGGGGTGCGCCCGAACGGCAGACAACACGCCGTCATGGCGGGCGAGCGGCTCCCGCATTCGGGCTTGATGAAAAATCCACGAGCCGAGTGGCGCCGCCCACGACGCCTTGATGTCGCAGTGGAGCAACGCCTTCGCGCCTGCCTGCGCCTGTCGCTGGAAGAACCGGCCGAGGTCGTCGCCGCGAAAGTGATGCAGCACGCCCGTCGAGAGGAAGACGTGCGCGCGCCGCTCGAGGGTGAACGCGTTCGTCACGCGAAACTGGCAGCGCAGCCCCTCTTCTTCGGTGAGCTTCTGCGCGAGCCTGATGAGCGCGGGGTTGAAGTCACAGCCGAGCAACTCGACGTCGTCGCCGAGCTCGCCGTACGCCGCGAGCCAGCGCACCACGAAGCCGAGCCCGCAGCCGATGTCGACGATGCGGAGCGGCCGCTCGGTCTCGCTGGAGCGGAGCACGTTCAGCAGCGGCCTCAACAGCTGCAGCAACCGCACACCATTCTGGAACTCGAAAGACAACCGCTGCAGCTCGGTGTGGGAACGCAGCAACACGCCGTCGACCGCGTCAGGGTCGAGCACGTCAGCCCCGGGAATGGCGTCGACGACCCTGCGCCCGACGCGCATGCCGTGCTTCTCGAGCACCGCGTTCACGGCCGCACGTTTCACGGGGCGTCGCGCGAGCGTCTCGGGGTCGACGTCGAGCAGCAGGTCGCTCAGCTCTGGCCAGTCGGCGCGCATCAGATGGTCATGAGCAACACGGTGAGGATGATGGCGAAGAACACGAGCAGCAGGCCAGCGGTGACGATGAGCTTGTTGAGTGCCTCCTTCTCGTCCGGTGTCTCGGCCCCTTCGCGGAAGAGGTGGAGCGCGTTCCACAGCATGTTGTTGCCCAGCTTGCCGCGGCGGCCCTTCCGGTGCGCGTTCTCTTCGTCTTCCTTCTGCTGCTTGAGCAGCTTCTCGTGCGCCGCGCTCACGGCAATCGAGGTCGCCGCGTTCGGGTTCGTCGGGTCGCGTTTGAGCGAGCCTTCGAGCGCGAGGTCTTTCTGCTTCGTGCGCAGCTCGTCGACCGACTTCGAGTCGAGCAGTGCTTTGCCCACCACCACACCGTCGCGGCCGGTGTTGCGATCGACCAGCTCCTTGAATCCGCCATCGGTGAGCGCCTTCTCGAACTGCTTGAGCGCCTTCGCCTGCTCCTCCGGTCGCATCGGGGTGACCGGTGCATCGTGCGCGAGCTCGACGAAGCGCTCGGCGTAGGCGCCGAAGAACGCCATCAACCGCTCGGCCTGTTCGTCTTTGGGAACGCGCGGGTCTTCGAGCTGTTGCTTCATCAACGTGAGGTCGGCGCCGAAGCGTTGGCCCAGCGTCTTGCCGTCGGTGAGCGACTTCGGGTTCGGCAGCAGTGCCTTCACGTCACGAACGGGGGCTCCACCGCCCGTCAACGCGTCTTTGAGCGACGCCCCGAGCCCGTCACGAAAGACGTCCTGCAGGGCCGGCTCGGCGATGAGCTGCTTCACCTCGGCGGCTTCGTTGGGTCGCAGCCCACCCGCGCGCGCCGTGTCGAGCAGCGAGGTCGCAGCGACCCGGGCCTGGGGTCCTCCCGAGCGCACGGTTCTGAGCAGGTCGGTCACGGCCATCGAGGCTCACTTTACGCAGACGCTCGTCACGACGAAGCGGCATACGCGCGAGCCCGGCGTTACACTCGGCGCATGAGCGACAGTGATGGGCCCGGTTCCGAGAAACGCCGCTTCGCCAGAACGGCTCTGTCGCTGCTCGTGCAGTACCGGTTCAACACCTTCGAAGACTTCCTCGCCGAGTACTCGGTGAACCTCTCGGCCGGCGGCATGTTCATTCGCACCGACACGCCGAAGGACGAAGGCAGCATCATCTACCTGCAGTTCTCGCTCAAAGACGGCAGCCGGCTCATCGAGGGCATGGGCCGTGTGGTGCGCGTGAACCCGCCCGGAGTCGCCGGTCGCGTGGCCGGCATGGGCATCGAGTTCCTCAACTTCGACGCCGAGTCGATGGAGCTCATCCAGGAGATCGTCGCCAGCAAGGTGACGAAGAAGAACTGACTCACCGTGCGCGCTCGGCTTGAATGGCCGACGTGACGCTGCGCGCCCGTCTGCTGTTGGCCTTCCTGGCTCCGACGCTGGCGTTGCTCGCGTTCGGCGGGTTCCTCGTCTTTCGCGCCAGCCGCAACGTGCTCGAGCAGCAGCTTGGTGAATCGTTGTCTGCGACGGCCGCGACGGTGGCCACGCAGCTCTCGGCCGAGCGCGTGTTGTCGCTCACCGCGGAAGACGCGCAGGGCGAGGGCAGCCGCACCTGGCGGTCGTTGAAGAAGACGGTGGAGTCGATGCAGCAGGCCTCGGGCACCCGGCGCATCTTCGTGTTCGATGCCGACCGGCGTGCCCGGCTCGACGTCGGTGGTGGACTGCCCCCGGGCGCCGAGGTGCCGGAGTTGCTGCGTGACGCGCTCGAGCTCGAGCAGGTCTTCGCCGGCCACCGCAACGCCTCGCAGGTGCTGTTCAAGGGCACCGACGGCAACTTCTACAAGACGGGCTACGCACCGATTCTGCAGGAGGGGAAGGTCGTGGCCGTCGTCGCCGTCGAGGGCAGCGCGGCGTTCTTCGGCCCGCTCGCCGACCTGCGCAACGCGTTCATCGGGCTGTCGGCGTTGACGTTGGTGCTGCTCTCCATCGCGGCGGTGCTGTCGGCGCGGCAGGTGTCGCGGCCGCTCGAGTCACTCGTGCGGGCCGCGCAGGCCATCGGGACGGGAGACCTCACCTCGAAGGTGACGACCGACGCGAAGACGGTCGAGGTGTCGGCGCTCTCGCGCGAGCTCGAGTTGATGCGCGCAGGTCTCGAGAGCCGCGACCGTCAGCTCAAGATGATGCTCGGCGGCGTCGCGCACGAGGTGAAGAACCCGCTCGGTGGCATCGAGCTGTTCTCGGGGCTGCTCGACGAAGAGCTCAAGAGTTCGCCGCCCAACATCGCCGACTCGCTCGAGCACCTCGGCCGCATTCGGCGCGAGCTCGACTACCTCAAGCGTATCGTCGACGACTTCCTGGCCTTCGCGCGCGAGCAGAAGGTGGCGAAGGTGCCTTTCGACGCGAAGCAGTTCGTCTCGAGCGCGGTCGGCCATCTGCAGGGAGAGGCCAGCTCGAAGGGCGTCGCACTCGAGGTCGAGGTGCCTTCGTTTCGGCTCGATGGTGACGAGAGCCTGCTGACGAGCGCGTTGGTGAACCTGGTGAAGAACGCGCTGCAGGTGTCGAAGCCGGGTCAGCGTGTGCAGGTGACGGGGCGAGTCGACGGCACGAAGGGCGTGCTCGAGGTGAAAGACGAAGGCCCGGGCATCGCGGCCGAGCTGCAGGCGCGCATCTTCGAGCCGTTCTTCACCACGAGAGAGAAGGGCACGGGCCTGGGGTTGCCGCTCGCGCGAAAGCTGGTCGAAGCGAACGGCGGCGCGTTGGTGCTCGAGTCGGCGCCAGGGAGAACGGTCTTCACCCTGTCAGTTCCGCTCGCTCACTCTTCGACGAGCTGAACGAACGACTGGTACTTGTTCTCGATGATGTTCACGTAGTCGACGGGCTCCTGGCACCGGCAGAACCCACCGCGAACCAGCTTCGCGAACTTCGGGCGAGCGAGCAGCGCCATGGCTTTCTCGACGTTGTCGCGCCACACGTCTGGGTCGAGCTTGAGTTCCACCGCGAGCCGCCGCGCATCTTCCACGCGCCCGTAGCCCGCGTTGTACGCCGCGAGTGAGAAGCGCACTCGCTCGTCGAGCGGCAGCGCCGGCTGGTACCGCTTGAGCAACGTCGCCATGTACTTGATGCCCGCGTGGGTGCCGGTCTCGGCCTCGAACAGCTTCGTGAAGCCCATCTCCTTTCCCGTCGCGGGCATCACCTGGAACAGGCCCTGCGCGCCGACCCACGAGGTGGCCTTCGGGTCGAACCGCGACTCGCGCCACGCCTGCGCCGACATCAGCCGCCAATCGAACCCGTACTGCGTCGAGTAGCGCTTGATGAGCCCGTCGTACGGCGACAACGAGCCCGTCTTGAACGAGTCCTGCGTGCGCGCGACGACTGCCTGCTTCTTGTTCTCGAAGCAGCGCTTCTTGATGACGTTGTACTCGAGGCCCCGGTACGCCTTCTTCACGAACGTGTTGGTGGCGGCGAGCAGCTTCGGGTTGTCGTGGCGTACGGCGAAGGCGATGGCGCGCTCCTGAGAGAGCGAGAGCCCGCTGCGCACGTCGTGACGCGTGAGCAGCTCTGCATCGAGGAAGTGGCTGTCAGCGACCGTGAGCTCGGCCTCACCCGAGGCGACGTCGGCGATGAGGTCCTCCACCTCGAGGTCTTCGTCGGCGGGCGTGATGGAGAAGCCGTACTGCTGCGCGAGCGGGGTGAGCGTGGCGGCGTAC
>JAACJQ010000228.1 GCA_016879935.1 Archangiaceae bacterium
CAGCGAGTGAGGCGGCCGCAAGGCCGAAGACGTCACTGCGAACCCGTACGGCCGATGTCGGCCGCGACGAACGAGCGCATGAACCAGAGTAAGAGGCGCCCATGGCCACCCGTCGTGAAGTCCTCGTCGCCGGCGCATCGCTCGTCGCCGTTCAAGCCTGCCCGCCCGTCACCAACACGCCCGACGCGGGCCCACGCACGCTCGACCCGCAGCCCTTCGACCATGCGATGCGCGTGATGGCTCCAGCATCGACGCTGAGCGAGGCCTCGTTTCCCCAGACCGTGAGCGCGGGCGCCATGGCGAAAGACGCCGCCCTGCTGTGGACGCGCGTCGAGGGCCTCACGAAGGTGAAGCTGCGCGTGTGGCGCGACGTCGGCAGCGAGACCGAGGTGGCCCTCGTGTCGGAGACGACGGCCGACGTGCCAGATCATGGGAACGTGAAGCTCCGTGCGACGGGCCTCGCCCCGGCGACCTGGTACTCGTACGCGTTCTTCTCCGAAGACCTCTCGAAGCGCTCGCAGATTGGCCGCGTGCGCACCGCGTTCCCCGATGACTGGAAAGAGCCGCTCACCGTCGGCGCCACGAGCTGCGCGTCGTACAAGTACCGCCCGTTCAAGCCGCTCGAGACGCTCGCGAAGCAGCCGATCGATCTGTGGCTCCACCTCGGTGACGTCTCGTACAACGACGGCGCCACCGACCTCGCGACGTATCGCGTGAAGTGGCGCGAGCAGCTGATGGACCCGGGCTATCGCGCGCTGATGCCGAGCGCGGGCGCGTACTTCACCTGGGACGATCACGAGTTCGCCAACAACATCGATGTCGAGCGTGAGGGCCTCGGCAGCGGCCTCGTCGTCGGAGCGATGACCAGCTTCAAGGAGACGCTCCCCGTCGAAGCGGGAGACGTCTGGCGCTCGTACCGCTGGGGCCTCACCGCCGAGTTCTTCGTGCTCGATCTGCGCACCGAACGAAAGGGCAGCACCCGCACGACGCCACAGGAGCAGTTCGTCTCGCCCGCCCAGCTCGCGTGGCTCGAGGCGGGCCTCGAGAAGAGCCCGTGCCACTTCAAGGTGGTGCTCACGTCGGTGCCCATCGCGAACTTCCCCGAGGCGTCGTGGCCGTCACGCAACGATCGCTGGCAGGGCTGGCAGCTTCAGCGCGAGCAGCTCTTGTCGTTCATCGACACGAAGGGCATCGACAACGTCTGGTACCTGAGCGGTGACATTCACGTCGGCACCATTCACCGCGTCGAGGCAATGGGTGCGCGGCGGAAGTTCTTCGAGGTGTGCGTCGGGCCCGCGGGCAACGTGAACCCCATCACCATCGTGCTCGAGCCCGGCAACGAGGCGAACCGCGGCGACTTCTTTCCCGCCGCGCAGTTCCTCTACGCGTCGGGCGCGTTCCAGGCGACGACGCTCACCTTCGACCCGAACGCGAACACCGTGCGCGTCGTCTTCCTCGACCCGAAGCAGGGCGACGCGAAGACGTGCGACCAGACGCTGACCTTCGGCCAGGGAGCCTGAACATGACGACGCGACGAGACCTGCTGCGCCTGGGCGCGACCGCTCTGCTCGCTCCTGCCTGCGTGACGACCCGGCCGACGCGCGTGGTGGCCGATTCTCCCCGCACGGCCGCGTGGAATCAGGCGCTCACCGCGAACGCCGAAGAGGTGTCGCTGGCCATCGCGGCCTCGAGCGTCGAAGGCGTGATTCCCGATGCGCTGCGCGGCACCCGCGCGCTGTGGAATGGCCCCGCGATGCTGAAGCTCGGCGGTCGGCTCGCGCACCCCTTCGATGGGCACGGCTACCTTCGCGACTTCGCTTTCCAGCGCGATGGCGGCGTGCAGTTCACCACGCGCTTCGTCGACACCGTCGCGTACCGCGCCGAGAAGGCCGCCGGTCACCTCGTGCACCGCGGCATCATGACGCTCCCCTTCGACCCCGCGGAGAGCGGCGGCTCGGCGAAGAACCGCGAAGCCCCGCAGGTGAAGAACGTCGCCAACACCACGCTCACGCCCTTCGGGGGAAAGCTGCTCGCCGGCTGGGAAGGTGGAGCCCCTCACGCCCTCGAGCCGTCGACGCTCGCGACGGTGGGCCCCGAGACCTTCGGCGTGCTGCAGGAGAACGAGGCCTTCCTCGCGCACACCCGGCTCGACCGCCGGCGCAACGTGATGGTGGGCGTGTCTCCGAGGCCCGGCCGGGTCAGCTCGCTCGTCTTTCGCGAGATCGGCCCCGACTTCGTGCAGCGCACCGCCGTTGAGGTGCCGATGGAGGTCGCGTCGTTCGTGCACGACTTCGTCATCACCGAGAAGTTCTACGTGCTCGCGCTCAACCCGCTGTCGGTGAACCTGCTCACGTACTTCTCGATGACCCGCGGCAATGCGACGCTGATGGACATGTTGTCGACGGCGAAAGACAAGGCGCGCGCCATCGTGCTCGTGCGCCGGCCGGCCGCTGACGCGCGGGGCGTGACGACGGGCGAGCCGATTCTGGTGGCGACGCAGGCGCCGGTGTTCGCGGTGCACTACGGGCAGGCCTACGACGACGGCGAGTCGGTGGTGCTCGACGTCTGCGCCTTCGAAGACTTCACCTTTGGCCAGGAGTTCGGCTTCACGGGGCAGACCGGCCCGCTCGACCCGACGCTGCCAGACGAGCGTACGCCCCAGCGGCTGCTGCGACTCACGCTCGACCCGAAGACGCGCACGTCGAGCGTGAAACAGCTCTCGGTGCACGGCGTCGACTTTCCCCGCGTGCACCCCGACTTCGATGGGGTGAAGGCGCCCTTCCTCGTGGCGGCGACGCGGGCCGATCTCGCGCACTCCGACCCGTTCGACTCGGTGATGAGCCTCGACCTCGACGATCTCGAACGCCCCGAGCAGGTGTGGACGACGACGGGCGACACGTTCGTCGGAGAGCCCCTCTTCGTGCCGACTCCGGGCGCCGGGCCGAAAGAAGGGCATCTGCTCTGCTGTGTCTCCGACCCCGGGCGCGGCAAGACGCACCTGCTGGTGCTCGACCCGCACGCCCTGGCGAAGGGCCCGCTCGCCCGCGTCGAAGTGCCCCTCCAGCCGTACGCTTTTCACGGCGTTTCGCTCGCGACGTGAGCAAGACAGCCGCATGAAGAACACCCGGCCCACTCCGGTTCGTGTCGGCATCATGGAGCGGCGGCGCCCAGAGCTCGTCTCCATCTTGCCGATTCGGCACCTCAGCCTGGCGGAGCGGCTGTGGCGCTCGGCGAAGCGCAGTCTCATCGTGATGGGCAGCCTGCTGCTCGTGGGAAACGCAGCGCTCATTCTCTTCCCCGCGCCGCACATTCACCTGTGCCTGTTCCCCATCGCGTGCGTGTTGGGGCCCATCATCGCGATCATGTCGTGGCAAGACCGCGTGCTGTTCCCGCAGGTCGAGCTGCCGTGCCCGCGGTGTCAAAAGAGCGTGACGATTCCCGAAGGCATTGGCGGGTGGCCAGCGCGGTTCAACTGCGATTCGTGCGCGGCGATGGTCGAACTCAACGAGGCGTAGCTCATGGTCTTCTTCGATGTCGCAGCGCGAATCCTCCGAGGCTCGGGCGGCGCTCCCGGCCTCGTCGCCTCCATCGAGCCGGTGTGGGCGCAGGTTGGCACCCTGCTCGACGTTCCAAAGCCGAAGCGCGCCGCCTGTCTGGCCCAGACCGACGGGTTCGTGCACCTCTTCGGGCAGACGATGCTGCTCGTCGACGCCGAGCAACGACCGCCGACGCATGAGGCGTACGAGACGTTCGGTGAAGTCGTGGCCGGAGGGCGAAGCGCCCACACCCCGGATGGGCATGGACCCCTCTACGCGCTCCCATCGGGACAGACGCCGCTCGTCACCACCGGGACCTTCGTCACCGCAGGCACCGTGCTCACGACGGGCGTGATGAGTGCTCACGACATGCTCGCGGTGCTCGGAGAGGGCGTGGTGCGCACCATGCTGAAACGGCAGCTCCAGCAGCTCGCGCCCGCGCTCGACGACTCGACCCTCGAGATGATGGTCGCGCCGATGTTCGCGTGGGTGGAGATCGCCGAGGTCGGTGAGAGCGAGCTCGCCCGGGGCGCCATCGTCACCGCCGAGTCGTTCTTCGCGGCCAACGACACGCTGATGGCTGCGGAGCGACAGCCCGCCATCGCCCGGCAGATCTTGCTCGGCTACACCGAGCTCGCCGCGCGCCTGCCGGTCAGTGCGGCGTGAGGTGCTGCAGCTCACGCAGTCGCCGCTCGAGAAAGCGCACCTCGGCGGCGTTCTTCGTCTTGCTGCGCGCCGCTTCGTAGGCAGCGCGTGCGTCGTCGAACCTTCCTTCACGCCTCAAGAAGTCGGCGCGGGCGGCGTCGAGCAGGTGTGAGTGCTCGAGCGTCGAGGGGTCGATGCGTGCCAGCGCCTCCAGTCCTGCTTCGTTCTCCGAGGCGAGCCCGATGGCGACGGCGCGGTTGAGCGCGACGGTCGGCGTCGGTACGCGTTGCCACAGCCCTTCGTAGAGCAGCGCGATCTGCTGCCAGTCGGTCTCGGCGGCCGTGGTCGCTCGCGAGTGGAGCGCCCCGATGGCGGCCTGCAGTTGATACGGGCCGGGGCTCTTCAGCTCGAGCGCACGGTCGAGCACCGCGAGGCCTTCGGCGATGGCTCCCTGGTCCCACTTCGAGCGGTCCTGCTCTTCGAGCACGACGAGGTCGCCTGCGGCATCGATTCGCGCGTCACGCCGCGAGTCTTGAAGCCGCATCAACGCGAAGAGTCCGAGCACCTCGGCATTCGAGGGGAACACGCGTGAGAGCCAGCGCCCGAGCCGAATCGCCTCGGCGCAGAGATCGACGCGCATCAACGAGGGGCCCCCGGTGGCCGTGTAGCCCTCGTTGAAGACCAGGTAGACGACCGAGAGCACTGCTTCGAGCCGCTCCGGCAATGCCTCTCGCGACGGCACGACGTAGGGAATGCCTGCGTCGCGAATCTTCCCCTTCGTGCGCACCAGCCGCTGCGCCGTCGTCGCTTCGGCTTCTTGAAACGCGCGCGCGATCTCCGGCGTCGTCAACCCGCCCAGCGTTCGCAGCGTGAGCGCGACCTGACTCTGCGGCGCGAGGGCAGGGTGACAACAGGTGAAGAGCAACCGCAGCTGATCGTCTTCGAGGCCGGTGTCGAGGCGCGCTTCGTCGATGCCCGGGGCCACGCCCGATTGGAGCGCCTCTTCGAGCGAAGCCTGTGCGGGATCTTTCGTGTGCCGGCGAACCACGTCGAGCGCTGCGTTCTTCGCGACGGTGGTGAGCCACGCGCCGGGTTGCTCGGGAACACCGCGAGTCGGCCAGGTCTCGAGCGCCTTCACGCACGCGTCATGAAACGCATCCTCCGCGCGCTCGAGGTCGCCAGTCACGCGCACCAGCGTCGCCAGCACGCGCCCGGACTCTTCTCTGAACACACGCTCGAACGTCACGACGACCGTTCAAGCCGTGCCGTGAGCGGCGGTCAATTCCCGGCGACGGGGCGCACCTCGATGGAGCCCCACTTCGCGCCCGGGCACTTCGCCGCCCACTTCAGCGCCTCATCGAGGTTGGGCACGTCGAGCAGGTAGTAGCCGCCGAGCTGCTCCTTCGTCTCGGCGAACGGCCCATCGGTGTGCGTCGTCTTTCCGTTCCTGATTCGAACGGTGGTCGCGGTGCTGCTGGGCTGCAGCGCGTTCGAGCCGACGAGCACGTTCGCCGCCTTCAGCGCGGCGCCGTAGTCCACGAACTCCTGAACCATCGCCTTGAATGCCTGCGGTTCTTTCGCTGCGGTCTCGGCGCCGAGTCGTTCGTCCTGAAAGATGAGCACGAGGTATTTCATGGGTGTTCTCCAGTGAGGGGTGCACTTCAGCCTCACGACGATCGAGCCCGTGACGAATCGACACTGCTGTTTCGGCGGCTTTTCCGTCTACCTTTCCGCGCCGTGAATCGCACCGAGTTCAAGGCCTTCGAGGCAGAGTGTGTTCGGCTCGTCAGCGGCAACGCGACGGCCACGGAGCTGACGAAGGCGTTCTCGACGCTGGCGAAAGCGAGCCCCGACGAGAAGCTCTCGGCCGTGTTGCACTTCGTCGACCGCGACCCGGTCATTCGTGAGCGGCGCGGCAACGGCGATTGGCTCGCCTGGTACTACGTGCACGGGGCGGTGCGCGGGGCGCAGGTTCTGCCCTGGCAGCGGGACTCGCTCGCTCACGTGCTCGAGGGCGTGGTGAAGGAGTGCATGGTGCTGCCGCCGGAGTTCGTCGCGCGGGCCGTGGGCCAGTTCGTCAAGGCGAATGGGAAGCCCGACGCCGCATTGGCGAAGCTCATCGGTCGCGCCGCGAACTCGATGTGGCCTCCGGGCTCCACCGAAGGGGTGAACTTCAAGAAGGCCGCGGCGAAGCTGCGCAGCCTGGTCTGATTCCGAGCCTTCCGAGCGGGCCGCGAGCCCTTTCGGCGCTCCTTCGGGGAGCCGTGGCCGTTCTGAAAACCCGAGGGTGAGCGCGTTCCTGCCTGCGATAGACCGCCCCGATGCGTCTCTGGTGGCTCCTCGTCTTCGCAGTGCTCGGCTGCCCGAAAGCAGCGCCGACTTCGGTTCGCCTCAACGGAGAGGGCTTCACGGTCGACGTGGTGGCAGCTCCGTTTTCGCTGAAGGTGATGGGGGCCGATGGCGTCACCCGCCTCGAGCTGAAGCACGGCCCCCGTGTCACCCTCGACACCTTCGTCATCGAGTCGCAGTTGGTTCCGGGCTGGGACGGCTACCGCGCTCGTGAACGGCCGTGGCGTACCTTCGACACCGGCGTCATCGAAGCGAGCGACTCGAAGTCGGTGACCTTGAGCTTCAAAGACGCGCAGGGCTCGGTCTCGCTCGTGCTGAAGGTCGACGGCTCGCGCGTGCGCTGGGAGCAGCGCTCGAACGACGGCAAGAACAGCAACACCTCGGGGCTCGCGTTCGTCATTCCCGAAGGCGCGCACTACTTCGGCATGGGCCAGCGCACGGCGACGTTCGATCACCTCGGCTTCTCGCTCTACTCGTGGCCGGAAGAAGGTGGGCTCGGCGCGGGTGAAGACGCGGGCGTCTCCGACACGAACCCGTACCCGAATGGGCCGTCGATGACGTACTTCCCGGTGCCGTTCTTCCACTCCACGCACGGCGTCTCGGTGTGGCTCGACAGCGACTTCCGCAACACGGTGCACTTCGGCAACGTGCCTGACGAGCCGGGCACGGTGCGGCTCGTCGCGAACGACACGTCGCTCGCGGTGACGTTCTACGTGCGCGACCGGCCGCTCGACGCCATCGACGACTTCACGGCCGACACGGGGCGACCGCTCATTCCACCCGACTGGGCGTACGGCCCGCGTCGGCGCATCGACCGCGGCGCGAAGGTCGAAGGCGTTCTCGAGTGGCAGCTGATGCGCGACCGCAAGTTGCCCATCACGACGGTCGACGACGCGGTGCACGTCTTGCCGTCGGGTTCGCACAAGGGCATCGAGCCCGAGCTGCGCGCGTGGACGAGCGAGCTGCACGCGAACGGCTTCAAGGTGATGGCGTACAACAACCCGTACGTCTCGGCGTCTGCCCGCGGGAGCGCCGACGACTACGGCTTCGGTGCCGACGCCGGCTTCTTCGAGCAGCAACCCGATGGAGGGCCTGCGACGACGTTCTTCCTTTCGGGCGGCGCGCAGACGGTCTCGACCGTCGACCTCACGAACCCGCAGGCGGTGGCGTGGTTTCAGTCGCTGCTCGGGCGCTCCATCGACCTTGGCTACGACGGGTGGATGCACGACTTCGGCGAGTACGTCGCGCGCAGCTCTCGCTTCTTCGATGGGCGCACCGGTGAGTCGATGCACAACCGCTTCTCGGTGCTGTCGACGAAGGCCGCGTACGACCTGCTGAAGGACACGAACCGCATGTGCTTCGTGCGCTCCGGGTACACGGGCAGTCAGGCGTATGCGTACGAGGTGTGGGGCGGCGACCCTGAAGCGTCGTTCGACGAGACGGTCGGCCTGCCGGGTGTGCTTCGTGGTGGCCTGAGCCTCTCGATGGTGGGCGTGCCGTACTGGGGCACCGACATCACCGGCTACAAGTGCCTCACCTCGGCGCCGCACGACAAAGAGATGCTCGTGCGCTGGTACCAGATGGGGGTGATGAGCCCGATGATGCACGAAGAGAACGCGTGCTCGAATCCGGTCGGTGGCGATCGCGTGAAGGCCACCATCTGGGACGACGTCGAGTCGCAGGACCTCTATCGAGCGGCGGCGGGTCTGCACACGCGGCTCGCGCCATATTTCCGCGCGCTGGCTCGCGACGCTCACGTGACGGGAGCGCCCATCACGCGCTCGCCCGTGCTGCTCTTTCCCTCGTTGCCCGAGGCGTGGAAGGTTGACGATGCCTTCTTCGTCGGGCCGTCGTTGTACGCCGCGCCGGTCGTGCGTCGTGGCGTGAGAACCCGCCGCGTGTGGCTGCCGCCAGGCCGCTACGTCGAGTGGAGCGAAGGCTCGGTTCACACCGGCCCCGCCTTCGTCGAGGTGCCTGCGCCGCTCAGCCGGCTGCCGTTGTTCGTCGTCGAGAATCAGCTGGTGCCGTTGCTCGACGCCGAGGTGCAGACGCTCGCTCCGGCGACGGTGCCGGGCATCGTCACCGAGGCGTCGCGTGCCGATGTTCTCGACGTGGTGGCGGCGCTGGGACCGGGTGGGACGGCGTCGATGACGCTGGCTGATGGCACGACGCTCGAGGCGAAGCGCGTGGCGGCTCCGGTGACGGCGACGTGCGCGGCGTGTTCGGTGGAGACGTTTGGTGGCGTGCGACGCGTTCGCGTGACTGGCGTTCGCGCGTTCGATGACGTCGAGGTGTCGTCGAGCGGTTCGCGTCAGGTGCGCTGGCAGATTCTCGAGCTTCCGTGAACGCACGTGCACGCGCGGCGAGCGCGGTGCATCGTGTGGAGCATGAGCAAGCCAGGCCCGGCAGCGAAGAGCGGCGTCATTCTCTGGGCCATCTTCGTGCTCTTCATGCTGGTGGTGGTGATTGGGGTCGGCGCGGTGTTCCTGGGCGGCAGCAAGACCCGCGCGCTCTTCGGCGCTTCGGCTGATGCGCTCGCCGGGCCTGAACGGGTCAAGCCTCCAGATGCAGGCTCGCCTTGAGTCGCACGTGCCGCTGACAGTCAGGGCACCGGGTAGTTCGAGAACCGCACCGAGAGCACGACGCGATTGCCGGCGGCTTCCGAGAGGCTCCACAGCACCAGGTTCTGCTCGTCGACCATCAGGTCTTCCGGCGAGTCGACGAAGTTCGAGGTGAAGCTGCGCGTGGTGTTGAGCGAGTAGAGCGCTCCACCGCCGCCGGAGGGAGCGCTCGACGAGAGATACGTCGTGCCCAGGCGATAGGCGCCGCCCTGCACCTGGCGTTGGCCCATGTAAGCCGCTGCCACGGGCCACGTGCGTGCGCCACGGAGCAGGTGCGTCGACGAATCGAGTGGCCACCGGAACACGCGGCCCGCGAGTGGACCCGAACATGCGCTGCCGCTGCAGTACTCACCCGAGACCAGCGCCGGCGGCGTGCTGCCGCGATCGAGCGACACCCACGAGAAGATCGGATTGCAGCTCGAGCGATCGACGTACTCGGCGACCTGGGGAATGACGTACTTGTACAGGCCCGCGCGACAGACGGTGGCCGTGCATCCCATGGTGTCCACGTCGGTGGCCACTTCGAGCATGCGGCGCAGGTCGAACACCCGAAAGCCGCTCCCGGTCTGCGCCATGTAGAGGTACGGCCCGTACCAGACGATTCCGCCCGCATGCGCGTCGACCTGCGTGAGGTTCGGAGCAGCGACCGTGCCGGTGGCTTCGACCAGCAGCGCGAACCGGTAGCGCGGAGCCGACGGCGTCGTGATGTCGACGAAGGCGATGCGCACGCCCTTCTGCAGGCCGGCGTCTTCGTACCAGCTCACCAGCACCACGCGTTTGCCGCCGACGAGTCCGCTCGCTTCGGCGTCGGCGCTTCCCGAGATGCCCTGCGGAATCCACGTGGTGGAGTTCTCGTCTTCGGTGTTCCAGCGGAACGCGTAGGCGAGTCCTGCGGGGCCGCCCGGAGCCATCGTGGTCTGGGTGGCGACGCGGTTGGTGTCGGCGAGCACGGCCGCGACGGTCGCTGGAGTCGCGCGCATTGCGAGCGCGTCGAGCAATGCGTCGTTGGTGAAGGACGCGGCCGTCGCAGAAATGGGGAAGGCGCAACGGTCGATGGTGCGGAGCCCCGCTCCTTCCACGAGGTTCGTCGGCATCGCGGGGCACGCGGCCATCTGGGTCGAGCAGGAATCGGTGAAACCGGCGTCGACTCCAGCGTCGGGGCGAACTCCCGCATCGCTCGTCGTGCCGCCATCGAGTCGCGCGCCCGCATCCAACGTTGCGCCTGCGTCGGCCACCGCGCCTGCGTCCAACGACAGGCCTGCGTCGAACGAGCTGCCCGCATCGAACGAGCTGCCCGCATCGAGCGAGCTGCCCGCATCGAGCGAGCTGCCCGCGTCGAACGAGCTGCCCGCGTCGAACGAACTGCCCGCGTCGAACGAACTGCCCGCGTCGAACGAACTGCCCGCGTCGCGCATCGAGCCCGCATCCAGCGACACGCCTGCGTCGAACGAACTGCCACCGTCATCTTCGACCACCGGCGCACCACACGCCGAGGCCGCCATCAGGAGTGCTGCGAGTCGCCGCATCCTCCCAACGTGCCATGCATCGACCCACGCCGTGCATTCCCCGCTCATTGCGTCGCCCGCGCGTTTCGATCGAGCCGTCATGCGGAGACTCCCGCCGTCGAGGCCCGTTTCGCTCAACGCCCACGCACCAGCGCGAAGACCCCAACATCCGTCGCTTCTTCGAGGCGAGCACCTCCCTCGACTCACGAGTGCGACCCGGGCATTCGGGCGCTTGGCTCACGTGAGGACTGACCGCGTGGCGACGTTGAGCCATGTTCCCGGCATGCCCTTCGACCCCACCCTCGGCCCCCTCGCTCCGCTCCTCGGCATCTGGGAGGGCGAGAAAGGCACTGACCTCGCGACTTCCGACAAGCCCAACGACAACCGCCAGCCCGTGACGAGCAAGTACCGCGAGCGCATGGTGTTCGAGCCGACCGGTCGCGTCGACAACCACGAGCAGTCGCTCTACGGCCTGCGGTACTCGACGAAGGCGTGGCGTGTCGGCGCTCCCGACCCGTTCCACGAAGAGCTCGGCTACTGGATGTGGGACGCCGCGTCGCAGCTCGTCATTCGGACCTTCATGCCGCCACGGGGAATGACGGTGTTCGCGGGCGGCACGGTGACCCCGACAGCGCGCTCCTTCACCCTCGAAGCGAAGGCCGGCGACGAAGTGTTCGGCATCTGCTCCTCGCCGTTCCTCACCGCCGAGTTCAAGACCGTTCGCTACACGCTGCTGGTCGAGCTGCTCGATGACGACACGCTCCACTACGACTCGCACACGTTCCTGAAGATGAAGGGCCGCACCGAGCTGTTCGACCACCGTGACGAGAACACGCTGCGCCGGGTCTGAGCGGCGACGCTTCGGGGCTCGATGTCAGCCCCATGCGCTATGAGCGTTTCATGGCCAAGGGCGTGAAGACCCACTTCACCTGTCAGTCCTGCGGGTACGTGTCGGCGAAGTGGTTGGGGCGGTGCACCGAGTGTGGCACCTGGGGGAGTCTGGTCGAAGAGGTCGAGCTGTCGAAGGCGGCGCAGACCAGGCCCGCGTGGGGCGCGTCGACGGGGCAGACGAAGCCCGTGCTCCTGCAGGAGGTCGACGGCACCAAAGAGGCGCGGCGGCTCACCGGCATCGCGGAGCTCGATCGCGTGCTCGGCGGCGGCGTCGTGCAGGGCTCGCTCGTGCTGCTGGGCGGCGACCCGGGCATCGGCAAGTCGACGCTGCTGCTCAGCATGATGGACCGGCTCACGCGCGACCGGCCTGGCCTGTACGTCTCGGGTGAAGAGTCGCTTCAGCAGACCAAGATGCGCGCCGAGCGGCTGGGCGTGCGCAGCGAGCAGATGCACCTCTTCGCCGAGACCGACCTCGAGAAGATTCTGCAGGCCACCGAGAAGCTCGCCCCCGGGTCACTCGTCGTCGACTCCATTCAGACGATGTTCCTGCCCGAGCTCGGCAGCGCGCCCGGCAGCGTCAGCCAGGTGCGTGAGTGCGCCGGCCGCCTGATGGCGTGGGCCAAGAAGACCGGCGTGCCCACCTTCATGGTGGGCCACGTCACGAAAGAGGGCTCCATCGCTGGCCCCCGCGTGCTCGAGCACATGGTCGACACCGTCCTCTACTTCGAGGGCGAACGCGGGCACCCGTTTCGCTTGCTGCGCGCCCACAAGAACCGCTTCGGCTCGACGAACGAGATCGGCGTCTTCGAGATGAAGGGCGCCGGGCTGGCCGAGGTACCCGACCCGAGCGCGCTGTTCCTCTCGGAGCGGCCGAAGAACGCCTCGGGGAGCGTCGTCACCTCCACGCTCAACGGCACGCGGCCGATTCTCGTCGAGGTGCAGGCGCTGGTCGCTCCCACCGGCTACGGCACCGCGCGGCGAACGGCGATGGGCGTCGACTCCCAGCGCGTGGCCCTGCTCGCGGCGGTGCTCGAGAAGAAAGAAGACGTGCAGCTCGTCGGCTGCGACCTCTTCGTCAACGTCGCCGGAGGCATGAGCCTCACCGAGCCCGCCAGCGATCTCGCCGTGTGCGCCGCGCTGGTGTCGTCGCTCCAGAACCGGCCCGTCGACGCGCAGACGCTCATTCTCGGAGAGGTCGGCCTCGCCGGTGAGGTGCGCGCCGTCGGCCAGGTGGAGCCCCGCCTCGCCGAGGCCCAGAAGATGGGCTTCAAGCGCGTGGTGATGCCGAAGTCGTCGGCGCGGCGACTCGACTTCGAGCTCAAGATGGAGGTGCTCGCCGTCGACACGCTCGGTGAGGCGCTGCGGTTGTTGTTCTGAAAAGACGAACGCCCCGCTCCAGTGGTGGAGCAGGGCGTCGGTCACTTCGAAGCCGGAGGTTGTTTACTCTTCGAGGAACTCGGGCTCGCAGGCGTAGCGCGGGCAGATGTTCATGTAGCTGACCTGCCGGTAGCCGGCCTCGCACGCGGGCACGTAGTACGCGCAGACGCCGAAGGGCGTGCACTGCCCCGTGGGCTCGGTGCAGCGGTCAGGCGTGCGGGTGTACGAGGGCGTCGTGCCGTTGCTGCAGGTCGGCGCCGGGTCGTTCGGGCACGCCGCCACGCGGTCGGGCAACTGCACGAACACCTGGCTCGCCGTCACCGTCACGTGGCCGTTCTTGCGAACCACCTTGCCCGCGACGACCGTCTTCCCCGAGAACGCGCGCGACATCAGCCAGTTCTCGTCGACGAACGCGCCGAGCGCCGCGGTGACGTTGATGTCGGTCGACATCGTGTGGCCCGTCGTGCGGTTCAGCCGCGTCGTCTGAATGTACGCACAGGGCGCGCGAATGCAGGCGATCTTCGAGGGGAACAGGCCGTAGAAGTTGTCGGTCGCGGCGAACGTCTTGCCCGGCATGCCGCGGTACGCCGCCTGAACGACGAACGTCCGCGTGTCGAAGCGGTTCTCCTTGGGGCCGAGGCGGCCGAGCAGCACCAGCATGTTGTCGGGAGCGCCCGTCACTTCGCCCTGCAGCGCGGCCGGAATGTTCGACTGCGAGAGGTCGAACGCGCTCACGTAGCGCTCCTGCATCGTGCTGTTCAGGTCCTTCACCCAGTAGCCGCCACACATCGGCGACACGCAGCGGCGGTAGTCGCGCCGCGCGATGACGAACGTGTCTTTCGTCGTCGAGAGATCCTGCGAGTCATCAGCCAGCGATTCGGCGTCGACACCGTCGACCTCGACCGTCGACACGCCGCACGCCGTCCCCACCACCATCAGCGACATCAGCAGCCAGTTCTTGAGGTTCATGGTGCGTACATGTGCGACAAAAGGACACATCGCGTCAAGGGCCCTGTGGGGCAAAGTTCATCGGCGATGCGAATGCTCCATCTGGCGCTGCTGGCAGTGCTCTCGAGTGGGTGCGCGACGGTGTTGTCGGGCACGCGGCAGGATCTCGCCTTCACCTCGGAGCCAACGTCGTCGACGGTGGTGCTCGGCGGCGCGCCGGCGGAGATTCTGGCGAAGCTGCAGAGCGTGACCGAGGCGAAGGACTTCGTGGTGCGGCTGCTCGCGAGCGCGCTCCCCGACGATGCGCGGCAGTTTCTCGAGGCGCTCTCGCCCGACGAGCTGCTGACGATGCTGGTGGCCGTGCTTCACCCGACGGCGGCGATGGCAAACACGGTCGACGCGCTCGGCGCGATGTACGCCCGTACCCCGCAGCTCGTTCGTGACGTGGTGACGCGCACCATCTTCGTCGCTGGCGCCGGCAGCACGCCGATGACGGTGAACCTGAAGAAGGGCTCGGAGTACGCCGCCATCAGCTGGGCACCCGGCCATCGCGCGAAGCTGCTGGTCGTCGAGACGCGCTTCAACTTCGTGTCACTGTTGAACGTCTTCACGCTGGGTCTGGGCTTCGTCGTCGATGCGTTGACGGGCGCCTGGTTCAGCCTGCACCCGAACGAGCTGTCGTGGCAGCTGCCGCCGCTCGAGGCCGCTCCGTCACCGCGCTGACATCGCCTCTCGCGTGCGCACGAAGACGCTGCAGTCGGCCGAGCGGCAGTCGAACGCGCGCCGCCACCTGCTCCCGAGCTGGGCGCGACGTCGCGGGCCCACCGCCAGCACGCGCACGCGCCGCTCGTCGAGCCACTCGTCGAAGTTGGCCGTCGTCGCCGGAACGGCGTGTACCGGGTAGTGCAGCTCGGGCGACCACAGCAGCCCGGGAAACTCGAAGGTTTCGTCGAAGGCGATCGACTCGCCGCGATCGACCACGTTCCACACGGGCGGGTAGTCGGTCGGCCTTCCGTGCGGGCCCACCGCGACGCGGCGTTGGTCGTCCGTGAGGCTCCAGTACGTCGAGAGTGCAGGCCCGTCGCCCGTCAGCCCGGGCCAGCTCCACGCGAGCGACACCGAGGCGATCGCGAGCGCCGCCACCGTCACCCATCGCCCCTCGAGCTTCGACAGCTCACCCAGCGCGAGCGCGAGCACGAGGGCGCCCAACCCCAGCACGTAACGGCCGAGGGAGGGATCTGGCGAGAGTCCGGCGACGACGAGCGCGAACACGACGAGCAGGCTCCGCCTTCGCACCAGGCCCACGAGCGCGATCGGCAGCGCGAGCAGAAACGGAAGCCCAAGACCGCCGAGCTTCATGTCGAACGCGGGTGGCGTCGTCACGGCGAGCCACGACACCATCAGACGCTCGACCGTCGTGCCCTGAGCGCTCGGCAAGGCGGCTCCGGCGGCGAGCAGCTGGTCCACCGCGAACTCTCCCGGGAGCGTCACCGGGCCGAGGTGCAGCGCGACCGGCCAGACCGGGTTTCCGTGGCGCGCGAGCATCACCAGGTACGTCTCTGCGCCGAAGACGAGGGTGACGAGCAGGAACGCGGCGAGGGGCAGGAGCTGTCGACCCCTGACGCCACGAGCGATGACGAAGAGGGCAATCGCCGTGGCTGCGAGTGGTGCCGACGGCTTTCCACCGAGAAAGAGGCCGAGCGACACCGCGCCGAGCAGCAGCGGGGGGAGCTGCAGCGATCGTTCGAGCACGAGGAAATACACGGCGCCGAGCAGCGCGGCCGCAGTGCCCACGTCGACATAGTTCGTCGGCAGCTGCAGGAAGACGCACGGCAGGGTGAGCCACAGGGCTCCGGCGAGTGACGCGTTTCGTACGCTGGCGCCGAGTCGTCGCGCGATCGCCGCGGTGAGCGCCGCGCCGGCCAGTCCGTAGGGCAGCTGCGCGAGGTCGACGAGCCGATCGTCGGGCAGCATCAACCGCAGCGCGATCATGCCCAGCTCGATGTCGTGCGGGTACGTCGAGATGTAACGAACGTCGGGCGGCACCTCGGCGAAGCCGTGCGACTGAATGACGAAGTTCACGAAGGGCAGGTGGTAGCCCAGGGAGTCCCACTGCCAGACGGGCAGCAGCCTCGCCGCCGCGACCGCGATGCCGCTCACGGCCGCCACGAGCATGAGCGCCGGCCAGAGCGCGCTCCAGTCGTGGCGCCAGCCATCACCCGCTCGCTGAAACGTGGCGCCCACGAGCAGCACCGCTTCGAGGCCCAACAGCACCAGCAGCGCATTCGCCGTGAGCACTCCCAGGGTGCCGAGGAGTCCGACGTTCACGTGCACGAGGCCCATCGCGAGCACGGCCGAGGCAGCGAGGCGATCGGTTCGGCTTCCGTGTGGCAGCACCAGCCTCGCAGCGCGAACCGCGCACAGCACCAGCAACGGGAAGGCGATGGGCAGCAGACCAAAGGGTTCGAGCGCGGCGTCGATCACGATGAGGTCACGATCGAGCTGCTGCGCGGCGCCTTCACGGCGCTCACGTCACGAGCGCGTGTGCCATCGACATGTCACCCGATGCTTCACGCTCGTGACGGAGAACACGCAGCGGCTCACCGTACGGTGCGCGCCCATGATGAACGCACTGCTGCTTCTCGTGTTGGCGCAGACCGGGTCGGCCCAGGTGAAGAACGTCGTCGTCATCGTGAGTGACGGCGTTCGGGCCAGCGAGATCTTCTCGGGCGCCGATCGCGCGCTGATGGGGAAGGGCGGTGGCGTCGAGAACGAGGCCGGGTGCGTCGAGAAGTTCTGGCGTGACGACCTGCAGGCGCGGCGCGAGACGCTGATGCCGTTCCTCTGGAAGAAGATCGCCCGCGAAGGCCAGCTCTTCGGAGACGCCTCCCGTGGCAGCCCGATGCAGGTGACCAACCGCGCCCGCGTCTCGTACCCCGGCTACAACGAGCTCTTCACCGGCGTCGCCGACCCGAAGCTGACCAGCAACGCCTGGGTCGACAACCCGAACGTGAGCGTCTTCGAGTGGCTGTCGACGAAGGGCTACTCGTTTCAGGCGTTCGCGACGTGGGCCACCTTCTCGCGAATCTTCAACGTCGATCGGTCGAAGCTCGAGGTGCACGCCGGCTGGGAGCCGCCCTTCGAGGGCGACGCGCTCCGCACCCCGGGGAAGGACCTCATCGACACGCTCTATCGCTCGACGACGCCCGTGTTCGGCGGCAACGCGCTCGATGCGCTCACCTTCGCCGCGCTCAAGGAGTCACTCGTGACGACGCGCCCCCGCGTGGTCTTCCTGGGGCTCGGCGAGACCGATGAGTGGATGCACGCCGGCCGGTACGATCTCGCGCTCGAGGCACTGCAACGTGCCGATGCGACCATCGCCGACCTGTGGGCCACCATGCAGGCGATGCCGGAGTACCGCGACTCGACGGTGTTCCTCATCACGACCGACCACGGGCGCGGCGGCCTGCCGTGGGACTGGAAGCACCACGGCGCGTCGGTCATCGGCGCCGAAGACATCTGGCTGGCGGCGTTGGGCCCCGGCATTCCAGCGCTGGGCGTGCGTTCGGGCACGGGCCTCGTCACGCAGGCGCAGGTCGCGAGCACCATCGCGCAGGTGCTGGGCGAGTCGTGGACGCAGACGGCTCCGCGTGCTGCGCCACCGTTGCCGCTGTGGCCGACGATTCTCTCGCGTTCTGCGCGGGAAGCCCCCCCGCGTCGCTGAGCGAACGTTGGGCGGGCGTCGTCTCGGGCCGCGACGCATCGCCGTCGTGACGATTGGGGTGCAGGGGTTCAGCGACGCGGCGCCCAGGTGCCGCCATCGACACTACTGGCGAAGATGTGCTGGCTGTCTGCGCGGCTGAGCCGCTGGCCGCGGGGCGCCACGAGGTAACGCGCGCTCAGCGTTCCAGCGTCGAGGTCTTCGAGCGGTTGGAGCCAGACCGGGCGATCAACGACAGAAGCAGCGCGCACGGTCGCACGGCGGCTCACCGCCTCTGCGACGCGAGCTTGTTCTTCGTCTGCTCCCACGAGTTCACGTCGGCCACGCGGCGCGGAAACTTCGACGACACCAGCGCGCCCAACTCGTGGTCCTTCATCGGCTTCACGGTCTCTCGCACCGCCTGCGCCATCTCGAGCGCGTTGCGGTAGCGATCCTCCGGCTTCTTCTGGAGCGCCTTCTCGATGATGTCCCACCAGTGGTTGGGAATGCCCTGGGGCCGCACGAGCGGGTCGTTGACGATGGCCTCCATCGTCTTGGTGTCGTCGTGCTGATCGAACGCGCGCGTGCCAGTGAGCGCCTCGTGAAGAATGAGCCCCACCGAGAACAGGTCGCTGCGGCGATCGATGCGCTCGGCGGTCGCCTGCTCGGGAGACATGTACAGCGGCTTGCCCTTCACGATGCCGGGCAGCGTCACCGTGCGGGCGTTGCGCATCTTCGCGACCCCGAAGTCGAGCACCTTCACGCGCCCGTCGAAGCCCACCATCAGGTTGTGCGGCGAGAGATCGCGGTGCACCAGCCCCATGCCGAGGCCGTCGTCACCCTTCGCCTCGTGCGCGTGATGCAGCCCTTCGAGCGCCTGCGACACCACCGCCGAGACGAGCCCCTCGGGCAGCGGCCCGTGCGGCCAGTACACGACGTGGTCGAAGTCGACGCCGGCCACGAGCTCCATGGCGATGAAGTACGAGCCGTTGCCCTGACCGAAGTCGTAGATGGTGATCAGGTTCGGGTGGTTGAGGCGCATGCCCAGCTTCGCCTCGTCGAGGAACTGCTTCACGATCACTTCGTCGTCGGCCAGCTTGGGCAGAATGCGCTTGAGCGCGACGAGCCGTGAGACGCCGCCCGGGTTCACCGTGCGCGCGACCATCACCTGCGCCATGCCGCCGGTGCCCAGCGGGTTGAGCAGCTCGTACTTGCCGATGCGGGCGTTGGGTCTGAACTCACCGGCCTGCGAGAGCTCGTCGAGGCGCTCGCCCGGCGTGTGGCCTTCGGCCAGCGCGATGAACGAGAGCACCGCGCTGTCGAACATCTCGGCGATGGTGCCGACGAGCTCCATCACCTGCAGGCCGCCGTCCGAGAAGTGGCCGGGCAACACGAAGCCGATGCTGCCGAGCTCGAGCTTGCCGATGTCGAGGCTGGCCACGAACACCGTGTGCTCGTCGTCCACACGGACGGCCCCGCGCGCGTCGACCCAGCGCATCAGATCGTACAGCCCGCTGCCCCACACCCGCGTCAGCACCGCGCCCTGCGTGCCCTTCACCTGCACGAAGGCCGACTGCGCGTGAATCATGCGCGCGCACTGGGTGAGGAAGACGTCGGCCGCCGCCGAGAGCCCGAGCTGCCGTTCGAGACAGTCTTCGAGCACCTCGTCGGCCAGCCGCTGCACCGCGACCAGCCCCCGCAGAAACCGCACCTCTTCGTCGACGGAGTCGAACTTCAGCGGCGCGCGCTTCATGTGGGGCCCTTACTTCTTGTCGTCCGGCTTCTTGTCGCCCGACTCGGCCGCGTAGATGGCGTCGGCGATGCGGTAGGCGCTGCCCTCGAGCTGCTTGATGCCGGCACGAATCTTCTCGGGGTCGGCGGTGGTGAGCTGCTTCTTGAGGTTCTCGAGGTCGACCTTGATCTCGTCGCGGTCCTTCTCTTTGAGCATCGTCGCGTACTCTTCGAGCGACCGTTCGGTCGTGTAGATGAGGCCGTCGGCGTTGTTCTTGAGGTCGGCGAGCTCTTTCTTCTTCTTGTCGCCTTCGACGTTCGACTGCGCGTCGTTCACCATCTTCTGAATCTCGGCTTCGGTGAGGCCCGAGTTCGAGACGATCTTCACGGTCTGTACGCGGCCGGTGCCGAGGTCTTTCGACGAGACGCTCACGAGACCGTTGGCGTCGATGTCGAAGGTGACTTCGATCTGCGGCACGCCACGCGGCGCGGGAGGAATGCCGACGAGCTCGAAGCGGGCGAGCGTCTTGTTGTCGGCGGCCATCTCACGTTCGCCTTGCAGCACGTGCACGCTGACGAGGGGCTGGTTGTCGGTGGCCGTCGAGAAGATCTGGCTCTTCTTGCAGGGAATCGTCGTGTTCTTGTCGATGATCTTGGTGAAGACACCACCGGCCGTCTCGACGCCCAGCGACAGCGGCGTGACGTCGAGCAGGAGCACGTCTTTGACTTCGCCCTTGAGCACGCCGCCCTGAATCGCGGCGCCGACGGCGACGACCTCGTCGGGGTTGATGCCCTTGTGCGGATCACGCCCGAAGAACTGCTTCACCTTCGCCTGCACCGCCGGCATGCGCGTCATGCCGCCGACGAGCAGCACCTGGTTCACCTGCTGGGTGGTGATGCCGGCGTCCTTCAAGGCGATCTTGCAGGGCTCGATGGAGCGATCGATCAGATCCTTCACGAGGTCTTCGAAGGCCGCGCGGTTGATCGTCTCCTGCAGGTGTTTGGGGCCCGAGGCGTCGGCCGTGATGAACGGCAGGTTCACCTCGGTCTCGGTCGCGCTCGACAGCTCGTGCTTCGCGCGCTCGGCCGCCTCCTTGAGGCGCTGCAGCGCCATGCGGTCTTTGCGCAGATCGAGGCCGTTGTTCGACGACTTGAAGCGATCGGCCAGCCAGTCGATGAGCTTGTTGTCGAAGTCTTCTCCACCAAGGTACGTGTCGCCGTTGGTGGCCTTCACCTCGAAGACGCCCGAGTTCAGCTCGAGAATCGAGATATCGAACGTGCCGCCGCCGAGGTCGTAGACGGCGATGGTCTCGGCCTTGCTGGTGTCTTTGTCGAGGCCGTAGGCGAGCGCCGCCGCCGTGGGCTCGTTGATGATGCGCAGCACGTTGAGGCCCGCGATGCGGCCCGCGTCTTTGGTGGCCTGGCGCTGGCCGTCGTTGAAGTACGCAGGAACGGTGACGACGGCCTCGGTGACGGGCTCGCCGAGATAGTCCTCGGCGGTCGTCTTCATCTTGGTGAGGATCATCGAGCTGATCTCGGGAGGGCTGTACTTCTTCCCGCGAATCTCGACCCACGCATCACCGTTGTCCGACGCCACCACCTTGTACGGCACCATGCCCGCCGCGCGCTTGGCTTCTGGCGAGTCGAGCCGACGACCCATGAGGCGCTTCACCGCATAGACGGTGTTCTCGGGGTTGGTGACGGCCTGCCGTTTGGCGATCTGCCCGACGAGGCGCTCACCACCATCGGTGAACGCGACCATCGACGGCGTGGTGCGGCTTCCTTCGCTGTTGGGAATGACGACGGGCTCGCCACTCTCCATGACCGCCACGCAGGAGTTCGTGGTGCCAAGGTCGATACCGATGACTTTGCTCATGACCCCCTCAGAACACGACAGATACGTTCCAGAATCATCACAGAATTGCGACCCTCACGGCGAATGATCGGCATCAGGCCTTCGGCGGCTCGTCAGGCGCTGGTGCGGGCGGGGCCGCGTCCGTTACGGGCGCTTTCGCTTTCGACACCACGACGAGCGCGGGGCGAACGAGGCGATCGTTCAGCATGAACCCGCGCAGGTACTCCGAGTGCACGTGGTTGGGCGGCATCTCGTCGGTTTCGGCCGCCGACATGGCCTCGTGCTGGTTGGGGTCGAACGGCTCGCCCCTGGTCGAGAACGAGCGCACGCCGTGTTTGCCGAGCGTGTCTTCGAAGAGCTTGCGGATCATCTCGACGCCCTTCTTCAGGCTCTCGATGTCTCCGCTGGTGCGCGCGTGCTCGAGGGCACGGTCGAAGTTGTCGACGACGGGCAGAAAGTCTTTCAGCAGCTTCTCGCTGCCGAACTTCTGCACCTCTTCCTTCTCTTTGGTCGCGCGCTTCTTGTAGTTCTCGAGGTCGGCGACGGCGCGCAGCATCTTCTCGTGCTCGTCCTTCACCTTGCCCATCAGCTCGCGGCCCTTGGCCATCGAGAGCTCGAGCTGGGCCTTCAGCGTGGCCACTTCGTCGGTCGCGGGGTCGTTTGCCGGAGCCGGCTCAGCGGCAGCAGCCACGGGTGCCGGTGCAGCAGGGGCGGGCTCTCCCCGAACGGCGGCTTTCGCCTTCTCGACGCTCTTGAGGGCCTCGTTGATGACGTCGTCGGCGATGCTGGTGGAGAAACTGCCCTTCTCATCGGGTTGACTCACGCGCCGAAGCGTAGCCACAAGCCGCAGTCCTCGTCTTGCGAGAAGGTCACGGGCGCCGCGTGGTGCGCTAAGGTAAGACCTTCATGCGTCAGTGGACGACGTTTCGCTTTGGCAGAGAGCAGTTCGCCGTGATGAGCGAAGACGCTCCGCGGCTGACGGTGCCGACCCTGACGCCCGCTGAGCAGCAGGTGCTCGAGCTGTTGCTCTCGGGCGCTTCGAACGCCGACATCGCGAAGAAGCGTAAGACGGCGGTGCGCACGGTGGCCAACCAGGTCGCGAGTCTGTTCCGCAAGTACGGTGTCGGCTCCCGCGCCGAGCTTGCTGCGAGGCTCTCGACGTGAAGGGCTCGCAGACGGTTGCGGTGATCGAAGCGGCGTATGCGATCGATCGCGCGACGCCCGAGTGGCTCGATGGCGTGGTGAAGGCGGTCGCGCCCGTGGTCGACGCGGGGCACGGGGCCTGGGCGGCGCTGTATGACGCCTCGAAGCCCGACGCGTTTCGAATGGGCCCGTTCGCTTCGCACGAAGTACCAGCGCAGCGGCTCGAGCTGCTCGAAGCGGCGGCGCCCATGCTTCCGTACTCGGTCATCGAGCGCACCTTTCTCACGCGCACCTGCGGCACGCTCTCGCAGTTGCTGGGCGAGCGCTTCATGAACGAGCACCCGATGGTGCAGGCGTTCGAACAGACGTGGGGCATCGCCGACAGCATCGGCATCAACGCGCAGGACCCGACGATGTTCGGCTGTGTGCTCGGCGTGCCGTTGCCGAAGCGGCGGGCGGTGAGCGCGACCTTCGCGGCGCGGTGGAGTCGTCTGGCGGCACACGTCGCCTCGGGGTTTCGTCTGCGCCGGCAGCTCGACGTGTCGCTGCAGCGTGGCCTCGACGGAGCGGAAGCGGTGCTCGAGCCCGACGGAGACATCGCCCACGCCGAAGGGCTCGCCGCCGAAGGGCCTGCGCGGCTGGCGCTCCGTGGCGCCGCGGTCGCTCTCGACAAAGCGCGCGCGCGCGCCTCGCGAATCGCGAGCGGGGACGAGGCGGTCGAGGTGTGGCGGCCGCTGCTCGAGGCGCGGTGGACGTTGTACGACCACTTCGAGCGCGATGGGCGGCGCTACTACGTCGCCCGGCGCAACGACCCGAAGGTGGCCGAAGACGGGCTGACGCTGCGCGAGCGGCAGGTGGTCGGCTTCGCCAGTCTGGGGCACTCGAACAAGCTCATCGCGTACGAGCTGGGCCTCAAGCCCTCGACCGTCGCGACGCACCTGTCGGCCGCTGCGAAGAAGCTGGGGTTCGGAACCCGCCTCGAGCTGATTCAGCAGCTGCGTACGGCCAGGGCGGCGCAGACGACGGGCTGACCTTCACCGCAGCGTGCGGACGAACACGACGACCCACACCGGCGCGAAGGCGAGCGTGAGCAGGGGGCTGAACCGCGCCGCGTCGAAGACGGTGATGACGCCCAGCGGCGCCGCCACGATTCCCGCGCCTCCGCAGAGTCGCCGCCACCAGCCACCTTCGAGGAAGAGCGAGAGCCCCAGCGCCGCCGTCACCACGGCGAGCAGCTCCCATTTGACGAGGGTGAAGGCGCGGAGCGGCCCGAGCAGGGGCGCGATGTCGGCGGCCGACGTGGTGGCCGTCAGGCGCAGGAGCACCTGGTTCTCGGCGAGGTCCGACAGCGAGGCGAGGGCGGCGAGTGGCACCAGCGCCAGCAACCATCTCTGGCCAGGTCTTCGTGCCGCCACGACCGAGCCCGCGATGAGCAGCCAGCCGTAGGCGACGAGGTAGAGCGCGTCGAGGCGGTTGAGCCGGTCGAGCGCTTCGCGAGCGGCAGTGTTGGTGGGTTCGCCAATCACGCCTTCGACGTCGGCGACGCTCTGCGCGAACTCGAGCGCGAGCACCGCGTTCCCCGCGAACCGCCCCTCGAGCGGGCGGGCGGGCGTGATGGGAAACAACATCCAGAAGGCGGTGAAGCTGACGACGACGAGGCCAGCGACCGCAGCGCTGCGTTCCAGCTTGCGAGCGGCCAGCGCGTTCACTCTTCGGTCGCGACGGGCTTCTTCTTGCCCATCGACTTCTTCTTCGTCGCGGCCTTGCCGGCCGAGGCCTTCTTCACGCCTGTGCCGCGGCCGACGGTCTTCTTCGTCGCCGCCTTCGGCTCCGGGGCTGGCGCGGGAGCGGTCTCCATCTCGGGCGGCGCAGCGTTCTTCGGGGTCGGCGCCGGGGCTGGCGTGGACGCGGCGTCGTCGACCGGCTTCGTCGCCGTCGTCTTCAGCTGCCGTGCGACCTCTGACAACGCGCCCTCGGCCTGCTTCACGCCGACCTCGACGAGCGAGGCGAGCTGCTCGGCCGTCTTGCGGGCCCACACCGAGGCCTCCTGCACGCCTTCGCGAACCTTCGCCTGACGCTCGGGGTCCTGCGCTTCCTTCATGAGCCGCTCGGCTTCCTTCTTCACGTCACCGGCGGTGCGTTTGAAGTCCTCTCCGGCCTTCTTCAAGAAGCCCTTGAACTTCGCGTCCCACTGAGCGCCCGAGTCGTTGGTCGGCATGGTGTGATTCTCCTCGAACATGACTTCGTAGCTCCTGTCGCGCAGATGGCGAAGCGTGGGGTGGCGGGTGGTGAACGCGCCAGCGACCGCTCGATTTCCGCGAAGGAGCCCGCCCGAACGCTCGAAGCGCTACGACGGTGACGGAGGCTTCGGCTCGTTCGGTGCTGGCGCTTCTTTCGGGTCGCGCTTCGGGCCAGGGCCGTGCTCCCAGTCGTGCGGGAACTGCATCTGACGGAACTTGATCCAGATGACCCAGGTGAGAATGCCGACGAAGACGAGCCCGGCGATCTCTCTCACCGTCCACCCGTCGGGCAGCTCCAGCGCAAGCGGCAGCAACACGTTCATGGCGTTCCTTCGAGCCGGGTGACGAGGTGAGGGTTCAGTCGACGAAGAAGTCTGGCAGCGGCTCGACGTTGGGGTCGACCTGGTACGCCTTGAAGTCGGTGACGCCCTCGGCGCGCAGCAGGTGCTCGTCGATGAAGAAGTTGCCCGTGCAGTCAAGGCCCTTGTTGAAGATGGCGTACGCGGCGTCGGCCATGATCTCGGGCTTGCGGCTCGCGCGCATCATGTCTTCGCCGCCGAGCATGTTCACCGCGGCGGTGGCGATGGTCGTCTTCGGCCAGAGGGCGTTGATGGCCACCTTGCCCTGGAACTCTTCGGCCATGCCGAGCACGCACATCGACATGCCGAACTTCGCCATCGTGTAGGCCACGTGGGAGCCGAACCACTTCGGCTTCATCGAGAGCGGCGGCGACAGGTTCAGAATGTGCGGCGTGAACTTCGACTGCAGCAGGTGCGGCAGGCACATCTGGCTCACCAGGAACGTGCCGCGCGAGTTCACCTGGTTCATCAGGTCGAAGCGCTTCATCGGCGTCTCGAGCGTTCCGGTGAGCTGAATCGCCGACGCGTTGTTGATGCAGATGTCGATGGCGCCGAACGTCTTCACGGTCTGCTCGACGGCAGCGGCGACCTGATCGTCGTTGCGAATGTCGCAGAGAATCGGCAGCGCCTTGCCACCCGCGGCTTCGATCTCCTTCGCGGCCGAATAGATGGTGCCGGCGAGCTTCGGGTGCGGCTCGCCCGTCTTGGCGGCGATGGCCACGTTGGCGCCGTCACGGGCAGCACGCAGCGCGATGGCGAGCCCGATGCCGCGGCTGGCACCCGAGATGAAGAGCGTTCGTTTCGAGAGAGAAGGCATGGGAGGGCGTATAGCCCGCGGTGCCGGTGTCTGCCCGGGAAGTGTCGCCTCTCGTCGGCGGCGCGCTAACGTCACCCATGATGTCGCGTCTCGTTCCCCAGTTCGACTTCGCCTGCGCTCGCCGGGGCAACAGTGCGCGGAGGAATGAAAGGGCCTCGGCTCATCAGGCTCCGCTCCGGCTGCGTCTCGCGATGGTGCCGGTGCTCGTGTTCCTCTCGTGTTCGGCGTCGACGCCGGCGACCCAGGTGCGCAGCGTCGAGCCCGCGGAGCTGTTCCTCCAGACCGACACCGACGTGCTCATTCACGGCGACTTCCGCGCCATCGTGAAGGTCGACTTCGAGAAGCCGGGCGAGTCGACCCGCAACGCGCAGTTCCGTGCCCAGGTGGAGCAGGCCGACGTCGTCATCGGGCTCTTCGACGTGCAGTGGGTCGACCATCAGACCTTGAGCGCGCGGGTGCCCGCAGGGCTCAGCCCTGGCGCCTGGGCCCTGCGCGTGACCGATCCAGCTCTCCGCCAGGTTCGGCTCGACGACGCGATCGTCGTGCTCGATTGCGCGGTCTCGACCTGCGTGCTGGCCGACGGGGGCGTGCTCGATGCCGGCTCGTCGGTGCTGCTGCCCGATGGAGGGCTCCGTGACGGCGGTGCGCCCGACGCCGGCCCCGTCGACGCGGGCCCACAGCCCTGCGCGACCACCACGCTGGCCGACGACGATGGAGACGGCTTCGGCCTCACCGGCAGCGAGGCGATGCTGTGTGGCGCGGGGCGCACGACGACGCCGGGAGACTGCAACGACGTCGACCCCGGCGTGCACGTGGGGGCGACCGAGGTCTGCAACCGCCTCGACGACGACTGCGACATGCTCGTCGACGAGAACGTCTGCCCGGTGATGAACCCGAACTGGATTCGAAGGCTCGACGCCCCGCAGTCGGTCGACTTCAAGACGGTCTCGATGGTGACGCAGGGCCGCTTGTGGGTCGCGGGTGGAGACGCCGTCTGGGGCCGGCTCGACGGCGGCCTGTTCGAGCCCTCGAGCAGCGGCTGCCCGAACGACATTCGTCGGAGCTGGGCCTCTCCTTCGGCCGACGTCTTCGTCGGCGGAGGCAACCCGGCGCTGGGCCGCTTGAGCTCACACGGCGTCGCCGAGGGCGGGTGCTCCAACACGCGCATGCTGAGCGACCCGTTCGCGGCCATCTGGGGCTCGGTGCCTGACGGCGGCGTGAAGGTCGAAGGCGTGCTGCGCAACACGCGCCGCTTCGAGTGGTCGCCACCGGGTCAGCCCATGGAGTCGTCGACGAACATCTCGACCACCGACATTCGTTTCGAAGACGCCGACCGGCTCGGCGACATCGTCTGGGCGGTGGGCAGCAGCGAAGGCTCCGAGATGCGTGCGTACCTGCTGACGGCCAACAACACCTGGAGCGAGCAACGGCTTGGGCTCGGCCTTCCCGGCGGCTCGCTGCGGGGGGTGAACGTGGTCTCGGCCACGAGCGTCTTCGCGGTCGGCGATCGCGGCGTCGTCATCGAGAAGGTCGGCTCCACCTGGCGGCGGCTGCCGTCACCGTCTGGCGCGACGCTCACTGCGGTGCGGGCCTTCAACTCCGCGAGGGTCTACGTGACGGGCTCCGACGGCACCGTGCGCAAGTGGAACGGCCAGTCGTGGCAGGTGCTGTACTCGAACGACGGCGGCGCCTCGCTCAACGACCTCGACGGGCTCACCGAGAGCGACCTCTGGGCGGTCGGCAACCGCGGGTGGATCGTTCACTGGCCTGAGTGACGAGCGCCCGCTAGAGCAGCGCCCATGCCCTGGACCATCGCAGACGCTCCCGATCTCACCGGCAAACGAATCGTCATCACCGGCGCCAACTCGGGCCTCGGTCTCGAAGCCACGCGCCACCTCGTGTCGAAGAACGCCGCCGTGGTGATGGCCTGTCGCAACACGCAGAAGGGTGAAGAGGCCGCCGCTGGCGTACGGGCGAAGGTTCCGACGGCCAGCATCGACGTGATGGCGCTCGATCTCTCGTCACTCGCGAGCATCGCGGCGTTCTCGAAGGCGCTCGCGGCGAAGTACCCGGTCATCGACGTGTTGATGAACAACGCCGGCGTCATGGCGCTGCCGTTCTCGAAGACGGCCGATGGCTTCGAGATGCAGATTGGAACCAACCACCTGGGCCACTTCGCGCTCACCGCGCAGGTGTTGCCGTTGCTCGAGGCTGCACCCGCGCCGCGCATCGTGAGCGTCTCGTCGAACGCGCACCTCATCGGGAAGATCAAGCTCGACGACCTGAACTCCGAGAAGTCGTATTCGAAGTGGCCGGCGTACGGGCAGTCGAAGCTGGCGAACCTGCTCTTCATCTACGAGCTCGAGCGCTGGCTGCGGAAGCACGGGAAGAAGAGCATCGCGGTGGCGGCGCACCCCGGCTACTCGTCGACGAACCTGCAGACGGTCGGCGCGAAGATGGAGAAGTCGTCGGTTGGCGAGTGGTTCATGAAGCTGGGCAACTCGTTGCTGGCGCAATCGGCAGAGATGGGCTCGCTGCCGCAGGTCTACGCCGCCGTGCACCCGGACGTGAAAGGCGGCCAGTACTTCGGCCCCGACGGGTTCATGGCGCAGGCGGGGTTCCCGAAGCTCGTCGAGTCGAACGCGGCGTCTCACGACGAAGCGGTGGCCGCCAAACTGTGGGCCTTGTCGGAGCAGCTCACGAAGGTGTCGTTTCAGGCGTGACCCGGCCGAGCGAGAAGTCTCCGCGCGAGAGCCCGCGCCACAACGCCTCGAGCGGGCCCACGCGAAACCGATTCGTCCACCACCACGCCATCACGAGCTGAAGGCTCCAGAAGACGAACGGCGCGACGAAGAGCGCGGTGCGGCTCCAGGTGCCGAACTGGTTCAGTCCGTGGCCGTAGAAGACGAGCGTGCCGACGATGGAGTGCATCAGGTACGCGCTGAAGGCGACGCGGCCCAGCCTGCCGACGGCCTGAACGACGATGGAGCCGGCGCTCCGATGGGCCCACGCCAGCACGCTGAGCCCGATGCCGGCAGCCACGCCCATCGAGCCCAGCTCGTGAAGTGACTGCGCGTACAGCCACGTGCGGAAGTCGAAGTTCGACGCCCACTGGAGCCACAGGCCGGCACCCGACACCAGCAGCCCGAAGCCGAGCGCGAGCGGCGCCCACGGCCACCACGCAATCGGTGAGTCCTTCTCGAAGACGCGCGCGCGCACCGCCGCCATGCCCAGCAGCATGCAGCCCGCGGCGCGCCACCCCGTCTCGAGGACGAGGCTGGTCGTCTGCTGGTCGAACGAGATGGCGGCGCGGAACGGCAGCTGCGCGAGCCACCCGCTCCGAAACGCGACCAGCTCGGCCTGCGTCGTCGAGGCGTCGTAGTGCAGGTGCACGTCGGCCACGAGCGCAGCGGGCAGGTGGTCGAGCAGCACGCCGCCGAGCGCGGCGACGAGGGGCGAGACGAGCAGGAGCGCGAAGCCCAGCGTCACCTGGCGCCGCACCGTCCACCGCTTCGCGCCGACGCCGAGCAGCACCAGCCCGGTGACGCCGTAGGCGAAGAGTACGTCTCCGAACCACACGAGGTAGCCGTGCAGACAGCCGAAGACCATCAGCCACGCCAGCCGCCGCTTCGGGTTCGACGCTTCTCCGGCGAGCACGAGCGAGGCCCCGAAGAGCGTCGAGAAGAGGCTGATGAACTTGAAGTCGAAGAGCAGGCGGCTGAGCGACCAGGCGAGGCCGTCGAGGCCCGCGAGGGAGCCGTACGCGCTCGGGTTCATGTACGCGGCGTGCGGCAACGCGAACGCCTGAATGTTCATCACGAGAATGCCGAGCAGGGCGACTCCGCGCAGCACGTCGATGGAGGCGACTCGTCGGGTGGCCATGCGGCGCCGCGAGTGTAGTCGCCGTCAGCGCGGGGTGGCGGCTGAACGTGCGAGCGCCACCCACGACGCGAGGTTCTCGGCGGTCGCCGTCGCCGTGAGCCGATGGTCATCGTCGACGACCACCAGCCGCGCGCGCGTGCCTGCGACGAGCCGGCGTGAGTGCTCGATGGGCACCGTCTCGTCCTTCGTGCCATGCACGACGAGTACGTTGGTGACGACCTCGTCGGGAACGCCAGCGAACCCGGGGTGACGGCGTTGCCAGCCGCGCTCGGTGACGCGTTCGTGCGCCGGGCAGAGCAGCACCGTCGGGCCACGCCACAGCCCGCGACGCAGCAACTCGAGCGACACCGCTCCGCCGAACGACGAGCCGAGCACCACGTCGGGCTTCGCGAGCTCGAGCTGGCGACGCTGCACCTCGACGCTGCGTTCGAGCACCCGCCGGGTGACGAGCGCCTTCACGGGAAAGAACGCGCCGTACGCGACGACGGCTGCGAGCGCTGCCAGCAGTGGCCACGACGACAGCGCCGCTGCGATGACGAGCGCGAGGCTGACGATGGCCCAGAGCGCGATGAGTGGATCTCGCAGCGCGTACTTTCGCGAGCACGGCATGAGCGCCGCGGTGACGTCGAAGCCCGCCTCGGCGAGCAGCTTCGCCTTCTTGCCCGTCGGCCCCGACTCGAGGCCGTGCACGTACATCACGCGAGTCATGTGCCCTGGTTCCAGAACGCGCGCTGGGCGCTCCACGTGTCGGCGATGGCGCGCTTCGTCGAGGGGCCGACGCCGGTGGGAAACTCGTCGGTGCGCGCGCCGCTCAGCACTTCGACACACGCATGCACCGACTGAGCGAGGCCGTCGAGGTCGTAGCCACCCTCGAGCAGCAGCACGAGCTTGCCGCCGCACGCCTCGTTCGCGAGCTGTTTCATGGCGGTCGCCATCGCCGCGAAGCCCCGCTCGCTCACGTTCATGCCGCCGATCGGATCTGCCAGGTGGGGGTCGAAGCCCGCCGACACGAGCACGAGGTCGGGTTTGAACTGCCGCGCGATGGGCAGGAACACGTCGTGAAAGATCGCTCCATACTCCGAGTCGCGTTGGCCACCGGGCAGCGCCACGTTCACCGTGAAGCCGCGTGCGTCGCCTTCGCCCACTTCCTCGGGAGCGCCGGTGCCCGGGTAGTAGGGGAACTGGTGTGACGAGCAGAACAAGACGTCGCGGCGGCCCGCGAAGGTGTGCTGCGTGCCGTTCCCGTGGTGCACGTCCCAGTCGAGAATGAGCACCCGCTCGGCGCCGTGCTTTCGCGCGACCTCGGCGGCGACGGCGACGTTGTTGAAGAGGCAGAAGCCCATCGCGCGGTCGCGCTCGGCGTGATGCCCGGGTGGGCGCACCAGCGCGAACGCGTTCGTCGCGCGGCCTTCGAGCACCTCCACCGTCGCCTGCGCCGCCGCCCCAGCCGCCAGCAACGCCGCTTCGGCACTGCCCGGACTCATCGCGGTGTCGGGGTCGAGCTGCGCCGACTGGCCCTTCAGCGAGAGCACGTGGTCGACGTGGTCGGCGTCGTGCACGGTGAGCAGCTCGTCACGCGTCGCTTCACGCGGCGTCTCGCGGCTCGTTCCGGCGATCTTCACCCGGTCGAGCAGGTCGAGAATGGCTCGCAACCGGCCGGGAGACTCGGGGTGCATGGGCCCGGCGACGTGCTGCTCGAAGCGGGAATCGGCCCAGAGCCGGGTCGTCATTCTTGAAGCCTCCTGACGTGCTCCATACAGTCCCCCGCCGTGGCGGCGCGATCTCAAAGGGTGGGGCTGACCTGGGCAATCTTCGGCACCTTCACCATCGCGCTCGTCGTGCTGGTGCTCGTGCTCTTCATCGTGCTGCCGAGACAGGCCGAGGGGCCGCTCGAAGACACGCTGTTCGATCGCGGCAAGGCGGTGGCGCGTGAGATCGAACGCAAGATGGTCATCGGCGCGCGCGACGGCATCGACCAGGACGCGTCGGCCGAGATTCGCACCATCATCGGCTCCGAACCCGAGATTCGCTCCGCGTGGGTGCTGGTGTGCCCCGACGCCGAGTGCGGCCCGAAAGATCTCATCGCGCTCAAGCCGAACACCGAGCCCGAGCTGACCCGCAGCGTGCTCGACGCCTTCAACGCCGGCGGCCGCAAGACGCGGCTCATGCTCGACTCGGGCGATTTGCTCGTCTCCGACGAGGTCGCCCCGCGCACCGGCTCGGGCCGCGCACACGTCATCGTCGTGCTCGACACGATTCGTATTCGGCAGGCCATCTCGAGCCTGCGGCAGATTCTGCTCGTCGCGTTGCTCGTCAGCGTGGCGGTGTTCATCGCGCTCGTCGGCGTCTTGTCGCGCGTGCTGCTCATCGCGCCGATTCGGCAGATGCGCGCGCAGGCGGCACGGCTGTCGGAGGCCGACCTCTCGGGCAAAGTCGAAGGCGCCACCACGCGAGAGCTGCAGGAGCTCGCCGACGCGTTGAACATGATCGGCCAGGGCTTACGAGACACCATCGGCCGCGTGCGCGGCGTGGCCGAGAGCGTCGCGCAGGTCATCGATCAGATCTCACGCTCCGCCTCCACGACCTCGGGCGGCTCGGCGACCGTGCTCACGCGCGTGGAGGAGACCTCGAGCGCGATGGTCGAGATGCTCGCCAGCCTCAAGGGCATCGCCGAGAACGTCGAGACGCTCTACGGCAGCGCCGAAGATTCGAGCTCGAGCATTCTCGAGATGGCCACTACCAACGACGAGGTGGCCGAGAACGTCATGAAGATGGCCGCGTCGGTCGAAGAGACCACCAGCGCCATCGAGCAGACGACGTACTCCATCAAGGAGGTCGCGCGGAACGTCGAGGACCTGCTCAAGAGCGCCGAGCTCACGTCCTCCTCCATTCGCGAGATGGACGTCGCCATCAGCCAGGTCGAGACGAACGCGTACGAGACGGCGCGTTTGTCGGAGCAGGTGTCGAAGGACGCCGAGCTGGGCGCCGAGTCGATTCAGAAGACCATCGTCGGCATCGACAACATCAAGGACAGCTCTCGCGCGGCGTCGACGGTCATCGAGCAGCTCGGCCGTCGCATTCTCGAGATCGGCAACATCGTCGACGTCATCGACGACGTGGCCGAACAGACGAACCTGCTCGCGCTCAACGCCGCCATCATCGCCGCGCAGGCGGGTGAACACGGCAAGGGCTTCGCGGTCGTCGCCGAAGAAATCAAAGACCTCGCCGAGCGCACCGGTGCCTCGACGAAGGAGATCGGCGATCTCATTCGCGCCGTGCAGGACGAGTCGCGCAACGCCGTCAGCACGATGAACCAGGGCGTGAAGCACGTCGAAGAGGGCGTGTTGCTCGGCCGTGAGACCGAAGGGGCGCTCAAGAAGATCCAGGAGTCGGCCAACCGCTCGACGCAGATGGTGAAGGCCATCGCGCGCGCGACCGTCGAGCAGGCCCGTGGCTCGAAAGACGTGACCGCCGCCGTCGATCGCATTCGTGAGACGGTCGAGCAGATCAGCAAGGCGACCAACGAGCAGGCGCGCGGCTCGGAGCAGATCATGAAGAGCGCCGAGCACATGAAGCGGCTGACGACGCACGTCACGCGCTCGGTGCAGGAGCAGGCGCACGGCAGCAAGCAGATCAGCCGCTCCATCGAGAACATCAACGAGATGGTCACCCACCTGAACCGCGCGCAGAAGGAGCAGACGCGGGGCTCGGAGCAGGTGCTCAAGGCCATCGAGACCATCAAGTCTGTCTCGGAGCAGCAGAACCGCTCGGTGAAGCAGCTCGAAGAGGCGATCGAGACGTTGCGGCAGCAGGGCGAAGTGCTGCGTGGCGAGATTCGCCGGTTCCGAGTCTAGCAGCGCCAGTCCGGGCGCAGGCGATCGAGGATCCACTCGTTGCCGCCGAACGCCAGCCTGCCTCCCGTTGCGGCGCGCGCCTCGTTCACCCACCGCGTCGTTCGCTGCTGCGCCATCGGCTCGTCACCGCTCGCCTTCGCGATGCACGCCTCGAGCAGGTCGGCGTACCAGGGCAGTGACTGGCGCCTCTTCACCACGTCGAGACACGCGATGGCGCGATCGAGATCGTGATCGACCAGCGCCGCGATGGCGCCTCGTTGATGAAAGACGTCGGTGTGCACCCACTGCAGGGCCTCGGCTGCTCGCAGCGCCGCGTCGTCGAGCACGGCCTTCGCGCCCGTGAAGTCCTGCCGCTCGAGGTGATGAATCGCGCAGATGAGGGTGATGGCCGCGGGTGGTTCATCGCTCGGCGGGAGCAGGGGACCAAAGTCGATGCCCTCGGTCACGTCTTTCGGCCGGCCGCCAGAGAGCACGCCCTGCACGACGGCCAGATAGGTCCAGTGGGCGATGACCTGCCGCCCGCCCAGCACCTGATCGATGTCGTTGCCCGCGACCGCCGTGGCCGCGCGGAATCGCCCTGGTGTTGCTGCCGAGAGCAACACGAGCCCACCGGTGACGATCGCGATGCCGAGGTTCGAGGTGATGGGCTCTGCGCGTGCGACCCACACGACCGAGAGCACCGCCAGCGCCGAGAGCGTCATCACGGGGCCGGCCGCGGCGACGACTCTCAGCCGGCGCTTCAGGTCCTTCGCGCCAATGGGGAGCGTCGCGATCTTTCCGCCCAGTGAGAGACCCGCCCACGACCACTCGCGCGTTCTGGCGTTCCACTCCACGGGCCCGAGCGTGACGCCGTCGACCTGGAACTTCATGAGCCGCGACGCCACCAGGTGACCTGCTTCGTGAATGAGCAGGTGCCCGTACCAGGCGAGCAGGGTGAGGCCGGTGATGCGCAGCGCGACGGGCCCGACGATCGCCCAGCCCCTTGCGTCACCGAGCACGTAGAGCCGGGCCAACGCTCCGCCGGTGAGCGCCCAGAACAGCACGCGCCGAAAACGCTGCGCGAAGGTCACGCCATCAACCCGTTCAGCAGCTCGAGCTGCAGGCCAAGCGTCGCAGCTTCTTCCGTGCGCCCGAGTGAGAGGTACTGCGTCTGCGCCGCGCGGCGTTCGTCGATTTCACGAGCGAGCAGCCTCGACACGTCTTCGGGGGTGAGCGCTCGACGCGCGACTTCACCCGCCCCCAGCCCCGTGACGCCACCGGCGATGACGCCGTGCTCGACCGCCGGCGCGGCACTCAGCTCGGCGGCCTCGGCGTTGTCGATGGCCGCGAGCGTCTCGCGCAGCACGGTGATGGCGAAGGGACGTCGCGCGCGCAGCTCGTCCTTCAGGGCCGCGCGAAGCTGCGCCTTCCATTCGTCGACGGTCTTCACGAACGCGACTCCTTCGAAGCGATGAACGTCAGGCCAACGGGCGTCGCGCGGCTGCTCATACGAGCGCGCTGACCTCGCCCGCTGCCGAGGCGCCGTCGCTCGAGATGACCCGCACCTTGCCGCGCGCGCGCAGCGTGGCGTCGTCGACCTGCTGGCTCCAGGTGAGGTTCGCCTTGCGATCGGCCGCCACCTCACCCGTCGCGACGACCTTTCCATCGAGCTCGATCTCGACCGTGGTGACGCGCGAGTCGAGCGGGCTCGGAGACGAGGAGGTCGAAGCACGCCCACCGCCGCCGTAGATGCAGCCGCTGGTGAAGTCGACGATGAGGCAGATGACACCGGGCAGCACGCCGGGAATGAACCAGAGCAAGTCGATGATCAGCACGGGAATGTCGATGCGCCCACCCGTGCGGCCCCGACGGCCCGGGTAGAGCACGTAGCCACAGCTCGAGGCGGCGAAGAGCGCGAGCCCACTCATCACGGTGCGGCGGTTCAACGAAGTGTTCGGCATCGAGGCTCCTGGAAACGGGGGAGCGCGCAGCATGAAACAGCCCGTGCACGCGGTCACCACAGTCTGCGATGCTTCGTGCGTGACGAGCGGCGACCCCGACGACCCCGTCCAACGGCTGGCGCAGCGCGAGGCCTTCTTCAGGGCCGTGCTGCAGGAGTCACCCGACATCGCGATGGTCGTCGGGGCCGACCGCCGCTACCGCTTCGTCAGCAGTGGCATCGAGAAGATCCTCGGGTGGACGGAGGCCGATCTCACCAGCCTCCGCGCGCTCGAGCTGACGCACCCCGATGACGTGCCGGTCGTCTCCGAGATGTTCAGGGCGCTCCTGAGCGACTCGCTCGACGTCGCGCGCATCGCCTACCGCGTGCGGCACAAGAACGGCTCGTGGCGAACGCTCGAGGTGGTGGCGAGAAACGAGCTCTCGAACCCGGCCGTCGGCGGCATCGTGGTCAACGGGCGCGACGTCACCAATCAGCGGCGCCTCGACGAGCACGAGCTCGAAGCCAGGCGGCTCGAGAGCCTTGGCCGCCTCGCCGGTGGCGTCGCCCACGACTTCAACAACCTGCTCACGGTCGTGTTGTCGTCGGTCGAGTTGATGCGAAACGACGTGCGGCGTGATCGCCCCACCAACCCCGAGCACCTCGACGCCGTCGCCGATGCGGCCTGGCGCGCGACGGGGCTGACCCGCCAGCTGCTGTCGTTCGCCCGCAAGCAGAGCACCTCACGCGGGCCGTTCGATCTCACCCAGGCCGTGCGCGGCGCGGCGCGCACCCTGCAGCCGATGCTCGGCGAAGACATCACGCTCGTGCTCCAGCTCACGTCGGAGCCGTGGCTCGTGCTCTCGGAGCAGACGCTGGTCGATCAGATTCTGCTCAACCTCGCCGCCAACGCCCGCGACGCGATGCCAACGGGTGGCACCATCACCTTCTCGGTCGAGAACGCCGAGGTGCGGGCGCAGGGCGATGGGCTCGCGGGCGTGCCTCCCGGCCAGTGGGTGCGGCTGCGCGTGACCGACACCGGGCCCGGCATCGACGAGAGCGTTCGCCAGCGCATCTTCGAGCCGTTCTTCACGACCAAGCCGGTGGGCAAGGGCTCGGGCCTCGGGCTCTCGATGGTGCACGGCGTCGTCACGCAGAGCGGCGGCCACATCGGTGTCGAGAGCGAGCCCGGCCGCGGCGCCACCATCGACATCTGGTTTCCGCGAACCCACCTCGAGCCCGGCCCACGCAGAGCCGAGCCGGCGCCGACGCCGCTGCGTGGCTACGAGGTGGTGCTGGTCGCCGAAGACGAAGAGGCCGTGCGCCGCGTCGTCGTCACCACGCTCTCCAACGCGGGCTATCAGGTCGTGGTCGCGAAAGATGGCGCCGAGGCGCTCGCGCTCGCGGCCGAGCGGCCCAACATCGATCTGCTGCTGACCGACGTGGTGATGCCGGCGCTCGACGGCCCGAGATTGGCCGAAGCGCTGCTGGCGCAACGGCCGTCACTCAAGGTGCTCTTCATGTCGGGCCACCCCGACGATCGCCTGA
>JAACJQ010000229.1 GCA_016879935.1 Archangiaceae bacterium
CGCGATGGGCGCTGCGATGTACGACGCGCTCGCCGCCATCGTGCCCAGCACCGTCGCGCCACCGATCGACAGCCCCGCGACCTGGCCCAGCACGACGCCCAACGCACCGTGGATGATCGGCATCACCACCGCGAACGCGATCAAGAACCAGCCGGCCTGCCGAAAGTCGGGAAACCGCCGCGCCGCCACCATGCCCATCTCGAGCAGGAACAGCACGAGCACGCCCTTGAACGGCGTGAGAAACAACGGGGCCACCTGCTCGACGCCGTGCTTCCCCGACGCCCAGCCGATGGCGACGCCGCCGAGGAGCAACAGCGACGCCTTGCCGACCACCACCTCGCGAATGATCTCCTTCAGACTCACCGCCGTGCTCGCCACGTGCGTCTGCGCCCGCCGCCCGAGCAACAGCGCGACGAAGATGGCCGGCAACTCGAGCAACGCCACCAGCGCCGGCATGAAGCCCTCGGCCTTCGCGCCCGCCGCCTCGAGGAACAACAGCGCCGTGGTGAAGGTGACCGCCGAGACCGACCCGTAGTGCGCTGCGAGCGCCGCCGCGTCGACGCCCTTGAAGCGCCCCACGTACTTGAGAATCGCGAACACCCAGAGCGGCGTCGCGAAGCCCAGCGTGACGGTGATGAGCGCCGGCCTCCAGAGCGCAGCGAGCGGCGTCTCGGCCAGCTCACCTCCACCGCGCAGACCGATCGCGAACAGCAGGTAGATCGACAGCCCCTGGTACATGCCGTCGGGAATGCGCAGGTCGCTCTTCACCAGCACCGCGATGGCGCCCAGCACGAAGGCGAGCACCATGGGCGAGAGCAGATTGTGGACCAGCAGCTCGCTCACTACGGAACGACCTGCCCGAGATTGACCGGCCCGTTCAGGTCTCCACGGAACCCGTCCCACGCCTGGCCGCTGCCGTTCGCGCCGTTGCCGTCGTTGTCGGCGTAGCACCACGTGCCGCCGTCATCGCGCGAGAACCGGAACGCGTAGTTGGGGTTGCCTCCATCAGGCCGGTAGTCCACGAAGTACTCGTTGTTGTTGTTCATCGTCGGCGGCAGGCCGAAGCCCAGGAACGCCGCCGGGCCCCACTGCCACGCGAGCGACGGCTCGGCGTTGCGCGCGCCGATGCCGAACTGCGCACGAATCGGAGCTCCGGCATCGGGCGTCACGCCCGACTGGAACACCTGGCCGTAGACACGCGAGACGCCGGCGTCGAGCGACACCGTCGTGGGGAACTGCAGCTTGCAGAACTGCACCGACGTGTGGCGCGTCACCGTCACGTTGTACTGCTGGCTCGGCTCGAAGCCGTTCTGATCGGAGCCGTTCAGATCGCAGTACGTCCACGAGACGCCGTTGTTGGTCGAGACGCGCGCCGCGACGGCCCGCGCTCCGATGTACGACGGTTGGAACGTCAGCTCGTACACGTCACGGCCGTTCACGTCGTTCACGTACGTCGCTTCACCCCAGCCCCACAGCGCGCTCTGGCTCGCGTCATCAGGCGAAGGAACACCCATGCCGATCTGCGCGCGAATGTTGGGCGCCTGACCCGCGGTCGGCGTACCCGTCGCCGCCACGTTCACCGAGGCCGTCAACGGAGACCCGCTCTCGACCGAGAACGCGCTCGGCGTCAGCAGCTGGCACGCGCTCACCAACGCCGACGTCACCTGCAGCTGCGCGGCCTGCGCGCTCGTGTACCCATTTCCGCGCCCGTCGCGGTCGCAATAGACGAACGGCTTCGTGCCCACGCGGAAGCGGAAGGCGACGTCGAAGGTGCCGAGCGAGTTCGGCGTGGTGAAGGTGCCCGAGTACCGATCGAACGCCATCGAGTCGGCGTCGAAGGTCGCCGCCGTCCACGTGCTCCAGGTCGAAGGCGTCGAACCCGTCGGGCCGTAGCCAATCTCGGCGGTGACGCCCATGCCCTGACCCGCGGCCTGCGTCAGCGTCGGCACCCGAACGCGCGCGAGGTACGGCCCCGGCAACGCCGTCATCGGCGTGCTCTGCTGCGACGTGGTGTCGACGAAGCACTCGTCGACGTCGTACGGGCCCGCCGTCAGCACGCCGGCCTGCGCCTGCTGGTAGCTGTTCGCGCTGCCGTCGAGATCGCAGTACGTCCACACGCCGCCCATGTAGCGAACGCGCCACGCGTAGGCGTACGTGCCGGGAACAGGCCCCGTGAGCGAGGCCTGGTACTCGGCGCCGTTGCCCGTCACGCCGGTGTTGAAGGCGCCCGCCGTCCAGCTCCAGCCGGCGTCAGGCTGCTGCGGGTCGGAGCTCGACGGCCCCACGCCCAGCTCGGCATCGATGCCAGCCGGCGCGCCACCGTCGGGGGCCACGTTCGTCACGCCCGTCGCGAAGACCTGCCCGTACACGAGCGAGGTCGGCCGCCCTTCGGCGCTCGTCAGCGTCGCGGGGAACTGCAGGCGGCACTCGTCGAAGTTGAACGGCGCCACCGTGAACACACCGGCCTGCGTCGTCTGGAAGCCGTTCTGGCTGCCGTCGAGATCGCAGTAGGCGTACGCACCGCTCCCGAGCTTCGCGCGCCAGGCGTACGCGTACGTGCCCTGCAGCGACGCGGGGAGGCGCGACTGAAACTCGGCTCCACCACCGGCCACCGACACGTTGAAGGCCGCGGCCTGCCACGACCACGAGCTCTGATCAGGCTGAACGCCCCCGGGCCCGATGCCGAGCTCCATGCTCAGCGCCATCGGCGGAGCACCGCCATCGAGGCGATCGGTGATGCCGCCCGCGAAGACGCGGCCGTACACGAGCGGGCCTGCGGCACCCACCAGCGCCTGCGCGTTGTTCGGGAACTGGAGCACGCAGTTGTCGACGCCGGGCGCCGTCACCACGAGCGTGCCAGCCTGATCTTCGGTGAAGCCGTTCATCGCGAGGCCGTCGTTGTCGCAGTACGCGTACGTGCCGTCGTCGAGGTTGAAGCGCCACGCGAAGCGGTAGCTGCCCTCGCCGGGGTTCGGCAGCGTGGCCCGCCACTCGTCGTTGTTGCCCACGTCGGTGTTGAACGCGCCGTCGACCCACGTCCACGTGCTGGGGTTCGCGCCCATCATGCCGTAGCCGAGCTGCCCCTTGATTCCGGTGCCCGAGCCACCCGCTTCGGTGCGGCCCATGACGAAGACCTGCGCGTAGATCGTCGGACCCATCTGCGTGCCACGCAGGTTCACCGTCGGAGGCGCCGTACCCACCGTCTGCCCGCCGAGCCGGCACCAGTCGACGCCCTTCACCTCGACGATGAGCTTCGGCAGCTGCGGCTCCTGCACGCCGTTCGACGAACCGTCACGATCGGCGAGCTTCCACGTGGCGCCGTTGTCGACCGAGAAGCGCGCCGCCAGCCGGTACGTCTTCGACATCGTCATCGCGCCCGGCACCGTCACCATCGCGCCGTAGACGTCTCGCGCGGCGTCTCCGGCCATCGCGCCATCGGCGTCGGCGCTGTAGGTGGCGTCGCTCCACGTGAAGTCGGACTCGGCCGGCGTCGCCGAGAGCGTCGTCGCGAAGCCCACCTGGCCTTTCACGCCAGAGCCCTGGCCGGTGCCCTTCGTCACGTTCGGCACCTCGACCTGCGCGGTGATGGCGACGGTGATCATCGCGGCGCCAGAGCGATCGGTCGCCTCGGCGGCGTTCGTCACGAGCGCCTGCGTGATGGTGCGCGTGGTGCCCGCCTCGAAGGTGAACGCGTCGGGCAACGTCGCCGAGGTGCCGTCAGGGTTCGTCACCGTGAGCGCCACGCGGCCGGCGTTGGTGACGGCAGGCGTTCTCACGGTCAGGCGTAGCGCGTTCTGCACGACGACCTGCAGGCCTGGGGCGTCGCCGAACTTCACCGTCGCTCCGTCGACGAAGCGCGAGCCGTTCACGGTGACGTTGGTGCCGCCTGCGATGGGCCCGGTGGTTGGCGAGATCGAGCTGATGGTCGGCGGCAGCAGCGTGCCACCGTCAGGCTTCGGAGTCGGACCAGGACAGGCGAGGACGACGGGAAGCAGACCAACGACGAGCAGGCGCACGCGCATGGGTGAGGCGTGTAGCAATGCCGTGGAGCCGTGCAACAGCCCCCCGTCAGTCGTGCAACTCGAAGCGCATGACGAGGCGCTCCATCACTTCGATGCGATCGCCCGGCACCAGCGCGGCGTTGAAGAACTCCATGCCGTTGATCTTCACGTCGTCGCTGCGGGGTGCGCCATGCCGCCACATGAGGAACCAACGGCCGTCGTGAAACGCGAAGTCCCACGAGGGCCACGAGTCGTAACGCGGCCACACCGGCCGCTCGAAGAGCACCTTGTTCGGGAACACGCGCACCCGCAGGCCTTCGTCGAGCTCGAGCGCGTCGGCCGTCACGCCTTCGACCTGAAACGCATCGGTCACCGACTCGAGCGTGAGCCTCGCGCGATCGGCGCGTTGAAAGAGCGGGGCGCGGGAGAGCCGCGGTCTGTGCTCGATCAAGCTCTGTGGCGTCACCAGGAGCGGGGGATCGGCGAGCACGCCGAAGTGCAGGCGTACGAGCCACGGGGGCCAGGGCAGGGCGAGCAGATCGCGGGCGACGACGGTCAGCTCGAGCGGCGTCGCGTCAGGCTCGAGGCGCGGCAGATCGATCGACAGCTCTTCGAGAAAGCGCGAGCTGCGCGAGCAGAGAATCTCGAGCAGCGCTTCTCTCCAGGGCACGCGCGAGGCCCACTCGGGCCGGGTGATCGCTGCGCGCCGGAGCACGCCGTGTCGCCAGTTCGTTCCGACCCACGTGTGGGGCGAGAGGGGCGTGGCCGCGGTCTCTCCGAGCGCCGACGAGATGCGTTCTCCGAGCGGGTCGCCGTGATCGAGCAGGCGATCGGCGAGCACGCCCCAGTGGGCGGTGTGATTCCAGTCGTCGACGGCGCGGCGTTCGAGGTCGGGCTCGCGGTGCGTCGGCTCCGGCTCCAGCACCAGCCCGTCACCCGGCCCCCACAACACGTCACCGTCTTCGAGCAGGTACCGCGTCTGTCTCGGCACCATCACCTCTTGTGACAGCCGCCGCCGCACCGACACCACCGCGCCCGTCGTCTCGAGCACGAAGCCGTGTTCGGCGCGCACGATTCGGTAGTCGCGGCGGGCCGCCTCTTCGGCTGGTCCGATGACGATGGGCGAGAGTCGGAGTGAGCGGAACATCGGCTACGACTTCTCGATGCGGCAGATGCCAGAGCGGAACGCAGGGAAGCCGCTGATCGGGTCTCGTTTGTCGGGGCTGATCAACCGATTGGGGTTCGCGTCGGCGAAGCCCGCCGCCATCACCGCGCACTCTCGCTGCACGTCGTCGGTCACCACCACGGTGAGCTGAATGGAGCCGTAGGGCGACGTGAGCTTCACGGGCATGCCCGTCGCCAGCCCGAGCGGCTTCGCGACGCTGGAGTGAATCGTCACCTCGGCCGTGCGCATGCGGGCGTTGACGCTCGGCACGTCGTGGAACTGCGAGTTGATGTACGCGCGCGGTCTCGGGCCTGTCACGAGACGCAGCGGAAACTCGGGCGTCAGGTTCTCGGTCGGCGGCGTCCACACGGGGAGGCCGGGGTGGCCAGCACGCTCGAGCAGCTGGCTCTTGAACTCGGCGCGGCCGGAGAGGGTCGAGAACTTCGGCGTCTCGACCGTCGGCTGCGGCTTCGGTTGTTGCTCGGGGTCGAACATCCACGGCACGTGCTTCTGCTTCGAGGCCTCGTGCATCGTCGCCCAGGGGAAGTACTGGCCGAGCCCCAGCCTCTTCGAGAGCTCGACGATCACCTTCCAGTCGGGCCACGCCTCGTGTTGCGGCTGCACGATGCTCTGCGCGGCGACGCGATCGTCGTCGTCGATGTCGGGTGACTCGGCGAAGGTGGTGGCCGGCAGAATGACGTCGGCCTTGCGGGCGGAGTGCGTGAAGAAGGGGTCGACGGCGACGAGCAGATCGAGCTTGTCGGCCGCTTCTTCGAGGCGTTGCGTACCTTGCGAGGTCACCAGCGCGTTGCTCGCCACCAGCATCACCGCGCGAATCGGGTAGGGCGTGTCGCGCAGCACGGCGTCGGCGAGCAGCTGGCCCTGCGCTTCACGGTTGAACATCTCGTACAGCGGGAAGGTGTCGCGGCCGATGGGGCGGGCCTTCGGGGCTGGAGGCACCGGCTCCGGCGTCGCCATGTCGTAGAGCGCGGGAAGGATCTCGTCGCGAAAGCGCGGCCCGGGCGGGGTGAGAATGGAGCGCGGCTCCTGCGTGCCATCGAAGCGGCCCACCAGCACTTCGAGCGAGCTCATCGCCCGCAACGTCTGAACGCCGTTCTCGTGATGCTCGACGCCGAGGCCGCCCCAGACGCCAGTCGGCCCCTCCTGCGCCATCATGCGCGCGATGCGCTCGACGTCGGCCGCAGGAATGCCGCAGAGCCGCTCCACCTCGGGCGGGGTGTACGTCGCGGCGAGCGCGCGGAGCTCTTCGAGCCCCAGCGTGTTCGCCTCCATGAACGCTTTGTCGTACCAGCCGTTCTCGAGCACTACGCGAATGAGTCCGAGGGCGAGGGCTCCGTCGGTGCCGGGCCGAACGGGAACCCACAGCGTCGCTTCCCGCGCGAGCCCCGTCTTCACCGGGTCGATGACGATCAGGTTTCCGCCGTCGGCCTTCTTGGCGATGACGTGGAGAAAGGGAGGCGCCGTGACGCCGGGGTTCGAGCCCCAGATCACCATCGTCTTCGCGCGCCGCACGTCGGAGGAGTACTTGCTGCCCACCGTGAGCGCCTGGCCCATGCGCAGCGAGGCTTCACACAGGCTCGCGACGGTGGAGACGTTGGGCGACCCGAAGGCGCGCGCGAAGCGGTGCAGCCAGTTCACCAGCGGGTGGCGCACCATCGGCCAGCCCGTCTGAATGAGGAACGCCTCGGGGCCGTACTTCGCCTTCACCGCGTCGAGCCGCTTCGCGACCTCGTTCAGCGCGTCGTCCCACGAGACCTCGTGAAACGCGTCGCCCTGGCGAATCATCGGGTGTTTGAGCCGCGCGCCCGAGTGCACCATCTCGCGCAAGGCAAACCCGTGCTCGCAGATGAAGCCGCGCGTACGTGACGCGAGATCGCCTTCGACCTTCTCGAGCCGCTCGCCCTTCGTGTGCCCGATGATTCCGCAGTGCATCAGGCAGAAACGGCAGGTGCCCTTCGTCGCGGCTTCGGCTTCTTTCGAGAGCCCTCCCGCGGCCAGCACGCCGACGCCCGCGACCGCCGCTCCGATGGGAGCCGCCTTCATGAGATCGCGTCGCGTGAACTTCCGGCGAACGATGGTGTTGATGGGCTGACGACTCATGCCGGCCCCCGGCGCATCGGGCCGCGGCGAATCGGCTCGGGTTTCGGAATCTCGGTGCCCAGTGGCTCGATGATGATCGCGCTCGCCTGATCGGGGCACGCCTCTTCACACAGACCACAGCCCACGCAGGCGTCGACGTGAAAGAGCGGTGCCTTCTGAGGGCCGACGAGCTCGACCGCTTTGTCGGGGTACGGACACACCTGGTAGCAGAGCCGGCACACGCCCGAGCCATTCCACGGCAGGCACTTCGAGCGCGTCAGCACGGGCACGCCCATGCGCACCTCTTTGGCGATCACCTGCGCATCGGCCGCGATGGGGAGCAGCGCGTCGGTCGGGCAGACCTGCGTGCACTTCATGCAGAGCACGCACGCGCGATCAGAGAGCTCGAGGTGCGGCGTTCCTTGATCGAGCGAGAACGTCGACGGGAAACGAATGCACGACGTCGGGCAGACCTCGGCGCAGCGGAAGCAGCCGATGCAGGCCTGCTCGAACTGGCCCGGGGGCAGGGCTCCGGGTGGGCGAATCTTCTTCGGGTTCGCGCGCGCACGTTTGGGAACCACCGCGAGTGACACCGCGGCAGCGAGCGCTCCGATGAGGCCGCGTCGGTTCATGTGCCGGGCTTCTCCTCTGGTTTGCGGAACGCCGAGGGCGTTCCCAACTTCCACGTCAGCGCCTGCGTCGGGCACGAGGCGATGCACTTGCCGCAGCGCTCACAGCCGCCGTCGAGCTTGTCGGTCATGGGCAGCTGGCCGAGGTTGCAGACGACGTCGCAGATCGTGCAGTCGGTGCACTTCGGAATGTCGCGGTGGACGCGCAGCGGCGACAGCGCTCCGAGCGTCGAGAACATCGCACCACCGGGACAGAACGAGCGGCAGAAGCCCGCGCGCGAGACGAAGGTGTCGAAGAGGAACGCGCCGAGCACCACGAACGCCCCTGCGCCGAGGGAGCCGTAGAAGAGCGCGCGGAAGACTTCACGCCCGATGATTGCGGGCGGGTAGATGAGCGGGAGCAGCTGCGTTCCGAGCAGGGCACTCCCCACGAGCACGCCGACCAACGCGACGCGGGCGGTGATGCGCGGCACCTTCACGTCTCGAATCGGAACGCCCAGCTTCGAGAGGAACCAGCGGGCCGCGTTGCTCGCCGCGAGAATGGGCAGGTAGGGGCACGCCCACCCGCAGAAGAACCGGCCGAGCGCGACCACGAGCAGCAGACCGGGGAGGAGTGTCCACACCATGCCGGGCGACAGGCCGCGGTTCATCGTCACGCCCAGCCACTCGAGGGGATCGACCAGCTCGATGCCGAACAGCTCGATCGAGGTGGGGGCTCCGACGAAGGGAACCTTCGCGACGGGCAGCCAGCGAATGAGCCGCGCCCACGGCGAATCATCAGCGAGTCCCGCGCCTTCCATCGACAGTGCGCGCAGGTGAAGCAGCGGCAGCCCGAAGGTGAGCGACACGGAGAAGCCGAGGAACAGCTTGCGAACGAGCTGGTAGCGGCGGCCGTAGCGAAGGGTGATGTCGAGGGGCTGCAGAACACGGCGCGCCATGGCGTTTGGAATCCTGTGCGAAGGAGAGGCCACTGCCAACTCGTTGGCCAGCTCGAGGCGTCGATAAGGCGTGGGAATAGCTTGGCTTCTCGACCGCGTGTCAGGGCGGTGTGGTACTCGTTTCCTCGTGAGGGACCTCGCTCAACCGTTGAAGTGGGTCTGGCCGGCGGCCGATGTCGATGGTGAGGCTGCTGCGCGCCTGTCGAAGGAGCTGGGCCTGCACCCCATCGCGGCCCGCGTGCTGGCGAACCGTGGCTACCAGACGGTCGAGGCGGCACAGGGCTTCTTGTCTGACGCGCTGACGACGCTGCCTGACCCGTTCACCATGAAGGGCCTCCCGGCCGCGGTGGAGCGGCTGCTGCGCGCGATCGATCGCCAGGAGAAGGTGACGCTCTGGGGCGACTACGACGTCGACGGGGTGTGCTCGACCGCGCTGCTGACGACGTTTCTTCGCGACGTGGGCCTCGAGGTGCGCACGTATATCCCGCACCGGCTGGGCGAGGGCTACGGGCTCAATCACACCGCCATCGAGAAGTTGGCGACCGAGGGCACGCAGCTGCTGGTGACGCTCGACTGCGGCATCACCTCGCATGCCGAGATTCAGAAGGCGAACGAGCGCGGGCTCGAGGTGATCGTCGTCGATCACCACGCGGTGCCCGAGACGATGCCGCCCGCGGTGGCGGTGCTGAACCCGCTCCAGCCCGGGTGCGAGTACCCGACGAAGTGGCTGTGCGCGGGCGGCGTGACGTTCAACCTGTGCATGGCGCTGCGGAAGTCGCTGCGCGAGCGTGGGCACTTCACGAAGCGGCCCGAGCCGAACTTGAAGCAGCTGCTCGATCTCGTGGCCTTGGCGACGGTGGCCGACGTGGTTCCGCTCACGGGAGCCAACCGCGTGCTGGTGCGGCACGGCCTCGACATTCTGACCTCGGCGACGCGGCCGGGCGTGCGGGCGCTCAAAGAGGTGTCGCAGCTGTCGGGCTCTCGCATCACGTCGGGCCACGTCGGGTTCCGGCTCGGGCCCCGCATCAACGCTGCGGGCCGGCTCGATGACGCGTCCATCGGGCTGCAGCTGCTCTTGTCTCGTGATCTCGAGTCGGCGCGCCCGTTGGCGCAGAAGCTCGACGCGGCGAACGCCGAGCGGCAGCAAATCGAGCGCAACATGATTCAGGGCGCCGTCGAGCAGGCGCAGGAACATGTCGCGCGCGGCGCTCGTGGCCTCGTGCTCGCCAAAGAGGGCTGGCACCCCGGCGTCGTCGGCATCGTGGCCTCTCGCGTGGTGGAGCGCTTTCACCGGCCGACCGTCATCGTCGGGTCCTTCGAGGGCGCGTGGCGCGGTTCGGCGCGGAGCATCGAGGGCTTTCATCTCTATGACGCGCTCAAGTCGTGCGCCGGGCACCTGACGAAGTTCGGCGGGCACAAGGCGGCGGCCGGGTTGTCCATCGACCCTGATCGAATGGAGGCGTTTAGCGCGTCGTTCGAGCAGGTGACGGGTGAGCGGTTGTCCGAGGAGCAGCTGATTCCACGGCAGCGCGTCGATGCGATCGTGACGCCGAAGGAGCTCGACGTGCAGGCGGTCGAAGCGCTGCAGACCCTGGCGCCGTTCGGCATGGGCAACCCCGAGCCCGTGCTCGGTTCGCGGCGCATCGTGACGTCTCCGCGGGTGCTCGAGAACAAGCAGCCCGGGCTGCCGGGGCACTTGAAGCTGTCACTCGAGGCAGCGCCTCAGCTCGACTGCATCGGGTTCGGGTTTGCCGAGCTGGCTCCGCTCACTGAGGCGCCGGTCGATCTCGCGTTTCAGGTGGCGGTCGACGAGTACCTCGGCCACCAGCGTGTGGGGTTGAAGCTCAAGGCGCTGCAAGCCACGCCCTGAGCCTCAGCGCTCACCTCAGAACGAGGGGTGGCGCCGGTACACGAAGGCCGTGTTCGACTGAATGCCGGGCGTGGCCGAGTTGATGTTGATGGGCGCGGCGACGAGGCCGAGGTCGATCCAGGTCGTCGCGCTGTCTCCGATCGCCCGCGTCGCGACCGATCCCGTCCCCGTCATCGTTCCGTAGACGAACTCGATCTCCTGATTCGCCCTGATGATGACCTGGAAGTTGAGGTTGGCCGTGTTGGTGGAGTCGGCTGCGTAGAGACTCCAGTTCTCCCACGAGACCGTCACGTCGCCGCTGGGGCTCTGGAAGAAGTAGATGGTGCTCCCGGCGTTGCGCCCACCGTGCAGGTCGTCCCAGAAGGGGGCGATGACGAAGACGGGCGAGCTGGACGACGGCAGGCTCTTGTTGCTCAGCGTCAACGAACTCGTGGAGTTGGGAATGATGCCGCCGTTCGACCCCACCGCGAGGCTGGTGATCTGGGCGCCGTAGAGCGTGATTGGCCGGGCGAGGGTGACGACCGCCGAGCCGTCGTCGAGGCTCGAGAGCGTCAGGGCCGTGCCTGTGCCTGCCAGCGAGGTGAACGTGCTACCGGTGGCCACGGGCGCTTCGTAGGGGAAACACGACGGGTTCAAGCCACCAGGCGTGCCACGCTGCCCAGCCGAGCCGTAGCCAACGCGGAAGGACTGACAGACGTACCGCGTCGTCGGTGCGTCGTAGATCGTCCACGGCGCTCGAATGTCCTCTACGCCGTAGGAGCGCCCCTCGGTGCCAGCCGGCAGGTTCGACGGCGGGTTGGTGTTGGGGAAGCGCGAGTACTCGTTGCCTCCGATGCTCAGCCGCACGATGCCTCCGGCCGCAGGCCCGAGCGTCGACGGGAACGTGGCGTTGGCGGGTTGCCGCGGTTCGGTGCCGCCGTCTCGCAACGGGAAGGCGCTCGGCGTTCCGTCAGGGTCTCCGAGGTCGCTGTTCTGGCCCAGCAGCACGCGCCCGAACGGCGGCAGCACGGTGCCCATGGGAATCTGGAATGACTGAGCCCCACCGAAGTCGACGTCCCAGCCGCCGAGATCGAGCCCTGCGTCGGAGTTGCTGCCCACCTCGATCCACTGGCCGCCGGTGACTGAGGCGGCTGGCCGGTAGTGCACCTCGGTCACGCCGAAGAGTCCGGGCGCGAAGCTGGCGGCACCTTCGGCCTCCATCGTGATGCCTCCGACGATCGCGCTCGCTGCGAAGGCCGTGAGCTCGATGCGGAGCGGCGCGGGCACTGGCTGCGGGCCGAAGAGCCGGTAGACCTCTCCCGCGGCGACTGCAGTCGTGGGCCCGATCTCGTCGGACTCGGAGTTGTTCACCACGCCCGCCGTTCCGCTGCCCTGCACCTTGAAGAAGTCGCGGTAGGCGAAGATCACGCGACCGTTCGAGTACAGCTGCGCCTGGAAGGTGAGGCGCGCGTCGATGGGGCCGTTGGTCGGCCGAACGTTCGTCCATTGAACGATGAGGCGGCGGGCATCGCCGACCGCGTCGACCTGCCAGTGCACCTGGTTGCTGGCGGTGACGAGGTTGGCCCAGTACGGCGAGATGGCGAGCGGCTCGAGCGCATCACCGAGGCGAACGTCGTTGTCCGGGCGGCCGGGCACCGCCGTCGTCGACGTCGACAGGTTGAACCAACCGAACTTCGAGATGTTGAGTTGGCTGCGGCTGAATCGGGTGCCGAACACCGTGGCCTCGAACGGGGCTGGGAGCGCCAGGTTGGTCGCGTCTGCCGAGAACGCCACCGGGTTGCCCGTGCGCCGAATGTCGATGAAGGCCTCCTGGGCGGGGTTCTTCTCGACGTTCTTGAAGCCGAGGACGTGGGTGGTGGTGCCGAGCGTGGTTCCCGTCACGGTGGTGGGGGCTCGAACCGGGAGCTGTCTCGAGAAGGTGAACGCAGCCCCGGTCGCCACGTCGACGTCGACGGTGCGCACGATGGGCGCCGCTCCGGTGCCGTTGTCGGCCTCGAGCCGGTACGTCACGCGCGTGATGCCGGTGCGCACGTTGGGCAGCACGACGAGGGAGCCCGAGTCGACGTTTCCAGTGAACTGCCGATAGAAGCCGGCGCCGGTGTTGCTGGTGATTCGCACCGCGCGGGCGTTGGTGACGCTCCACTCGAGGGTCACGGGCTCGCCGGCCGCAACGATCGCCGGCTTGTTGCTGCGGAAGAAGTTGTAGGCGATGGGGCCGACTCCCTGAATCGTGCGTGACTCGCGGGCTTCAGCGCCCCGGCGGTTCCGAACGATGAACTCGACCCGGGTGTTCTGGGTCGGTCCGCTCAAGGTGTAGCTGCCGCTCGCCACCTCGGCGGCAGTCTGAGCGAGGTATGCGCGCTGCCCGTCGACGACGAGCTCTGCCGAGTCGCCGCCGATCGTCGCCCACGAGATCGAGAACGTGTTTCCCGTGAGGGCATAGGCCGGAGCCTGGAACCTGGAGATCTGCACGCCGCCGCCCACGGGCACCTCGATGGCGCGCGAGACCGTCGTGGTGCCGTCGCTCGCTTCGAGCACGTAGGTGAGAATGGCATCGGCGGGCAGAGTGGCGGGCACGGTGTCGGTGAAGGTGCCAGCGGCTTCCTGGCCGGCGGGGAGCGGCAGGGGCGTCGCGAGGCCAACGCGACGAAGCGTGACCGAGGTCGCCGACGCCGTCTGCCACGTCAGCACCACGGGCTCACCGGCAGCCGGCAACGTGGACTGCGCCGCGAACGCGACGATGGTGGGAGCCACCGTCACCTGCGTCGTCGAAACCACCGAGTCGGCCACCAGCCGGTAGGTGGTGGTCTTCCTGGGCGCCAGCCGAACCGAGCCCGACTCGATCTGCTGCCCGATGTCGATTCGCGCTCCGCCGACTTCTTCGAGGCTCGCCGAACGGGCGCCGGGCGCGTTCCACACCAGCGTGGTGAAAGCTCCGGCTTCGACGGTCGACGGCACGGCGCTGAACAACACCGAACGAGCGCTCTTGGTGACGGTGACGGACGACGCCCTGACGTCACTGCCACCAGCGCCCTGCGCGGTGATGAGGAAGATCGTGTCAGCCTCGACCGCGAGCTTGAGGCGGCCTTCGGTGATCGAGTCGCCGAGGGCGAGCGGCCCCTTGCCGACCTGCTCGATGGTGACGCCGGTGGCGTTGCTGGTGCCCCATTCGACGACGACGTCACCGGGGGTCGTCAACACCGCCGGCTGAACCGAGAACGAGGTGACGGTCGCTGGGGCAGGCGCGGGCAGGGGGGCCTGCGATCGAACCGGGCAGCCGAGGACGAGGGCGGCCACCGACAACAGAAGCAGCTTCGACAGAGAAGTCGTCATGACGCGGTCCTCAAGGAATCCGGGTGAAGCGGATGGCCATGTTGGAGGTGATCGTGGGCCGGTTGATGCTGAACACCAGCGCGCGGGCAGGCGTGGCTTCGGGCGCCTCAAGCCAGATGGTGGCCGAGTTCCCGTTGCCGTAGTTGTCCGTCGTGGCGCTCGTCATCGTCGCGTAGTGGTACTCGATGTCGCCGCTGTCGAAGAGCTTCACCTGGAAGGTGAAGTCATCGTTGTTCAAGAACCGCTCGGCGCGGTTCCACTGAATGATCCAGTGGGCGCGAGGTTCGTTCGGGTCGTCGCCGGCAGCGAAGCGCTGAGAGAGAAGCGTCGAGCCGGGCCGAGACGTGAGGAACCGAAGGTCGTCCCAGAAGGGCGCGATGACTCCGCCCACGTCGGGCTCCCCACTGCTGGGAGACACCTTGTTCGTGAAGTTCGAGCTTCCACTGTACGCCTTGGGCACCAGCCAGCCGTTGGTCGAGACGGTGACGACGTTGGTCGACACGCCGTAGACCGAGACTGGCGCGATCGTCACGTCGACCGCCGCGACCGACTCATCGAGGCTCGACAGGGCGACGACACGGCCGCTGGCCGCGATGTCTTTGAACCGAACGGGAATGGTCGACATCGTGTAGCCGAGGCACGAGCCGTTGCCCGAGGCGCCAGGCGTGCCTCGTTGGCTGGGCGAGAGGTTTCCGAACGTCTGGCTCGGTCGGGAGCTGCAGAGCCCCGACGTGAACGGCGCCGTCGAGGCCGCGTTTCGCAAGACGAAGGGGCCCTGATCGACGGTCAGCGACACGCCCTGGGTACCAGCAGGGTAGGTGAGCGTGTTCGAGAACCCCTGTGCATTGGAGAGCCGAATCGACGAGCCGGTCGGCACGAGCGAGAGCGCGGGCGCTGCGATGAGGTTGACCGGCAGGCCATCATTCAGGAGGGGATCCGAGGTCTGGCCGACGACCAGATAGCCGCGGGGGGCGATTGAGGTGCCGCCGCTGAGCGTCGTCAGGACGCCACCGTCGCTCGAACTCACCTGCCAGCCTGTGACGTCGATGGTCGCGTTCGAGAAGTTCGCCAGCTCCAGCCACTGCCCCTGGGGCACGGCGGGGTTGGGGCGGTGCATGATCTCGCTGATGAAGATGTCGGTCGGCTTGACGATCTGGTCGTACTGAACCCGAATGGCGCCCGTGCCGATGGTGACGAGGGCGCTGCCGGGGGCGGCGAGGGTGGAGACGACGGCCGGCGAACTCGAAGCGCCGCCGAACGCCAGCGCCGACCCGCTCGCAGGGAACACCACCGACATGCCGCCATCGGCTGCCGCTGCCTGGAAGGCGTGGGCGTAGCCCAGGCCGGGCGGGCCCTGGTACCCGATGGAGACGGGGACCGGCGCGGTCGTGGTGACGGTCTTGTACTCGAAGGTCACAGCGCCAGCCTGGTGGACGCGGGCCTGGAACGTGAGGCTCGACCCCGGCTGGCCGCGGACCTGAAGCTCATTCCACTGCACGACGAGCTCCTGAAGGGGCGCAGTGCCCGTCACCGCCCACCAGATGCTGCCTGTCGGGCCGAGCTCGAGGTCGGCCCAGAGCGGCGCGATGAAGTCTTCGGGAATGGTGCTGGCGTTGGGAATCGTCGCAGGAGCGGCACGTGCGTTCGTCACGGCCACGCCCGAGAACTGAAGGAAGCCGTTGGTCGACACCCACACCGTGTTCTCGACCCGACGACTCCCGAGGAAAGTCTCGAAGTTCACGGGCGTGAAGCTCACCAGGGCGTCGTTGGTGTTGGGCAGCAGCTCGAGTCTGGTGCCAGTGGTGACGATGTCGACGAAGCCAGTCGACGTCGCGCGAACCTCGGCCGTGGGTGTTCCGAAGCCGATGAGCTTCGAGGCCGCGCCGCCCACCGTCCACGAGAGCTGGGCCGAGTTCTGTGACTGGTAGATGGTTCCACCGTCGGCTGCGGCGAGGGTAGCAGGCGTGGTGACCGTCACCGACGTCGCGCGCTTCACCTCTGGCTCGAGGGTGTTGGTGGCACGCAGCTCGTACGAGGTGTTCGCGCGGTTCGGGTAGACGGTCACGGTTCCCGCGCCGGCCGTAGCTCCTTCGAACGCGGCGACGGTAGTCTCACCATTCTCGAGAATGCGGGCGCGCACGGCCCCGGGAGCGCTCCAGGTGAGGGTCACGGGTGTGCCTCCGGTGGCGATCGTCGTAGGCGCCGCCGTGAAGGTGGGCATTCCGACGTCCGTCACGGGCGTGACCTTGAAGTTCCGGGTCGCCGTGGCGCCGCTCGGGGTCGAGATGGCCGCGAGCGTGAAATCGGTGGCCATCGCCGGCGCGGGAATGGAGACGCTGCCCATCGCCACGCTGATGCCATCGGGCGTGCGATAGACGATCTGCTGACCGGTGCGAACCTCGACGCGATCGGCTCCGACGGTCGTCCAGGCGACGGTGAAGCTCAGGTTCTCTTTGACGAAGTCGGGCGCGGTGACGGTCAGCACCTGCGGCGCGGAGCCAAAGTAGACGGTGACGACCTTCGTCTCGACCGGGCCACGACCTTCGACCTCGAGCACGTAGTTGACGGCCGAGCCATCGATCTGGGCGCCCAGCTGATCCATCACCGAGCCCATGCTCATCTCGGCGGCGTCAGTCGTCTCTTTGAGGACGCCACGGCCGGGGCTGCTCAAACGCACCTTCGAGGCGTTCTGCGTCTTCCACGAGAGGGCGAGGGAGTCTCCTTCTTTGACCTGGGTCTGCGAACTCTTGAACTCGTTGATGCCCTGACCGCGAACGAGCACGACGTTTCTCGTCACGCCGTCGGCGGTGAGCACGTAGGTCGTCTCGGTCGCGGTCGGGTCGACCTCGATGCTGCCCGAGGTCTTCTGACCCTTCAGATCGATCGCCTGCCCACCCATGGGCGCGATCTGCACCTGCTGGGCGTTGGGCGCGTTCCACACGAGCAGGCCCTTCTCTCCGGGGCGCACGACGGGGGGGTAGGCCGTGAAGACGATGGCGGCGGCCTGCACGCCTTCGACGTTCACGCTGGCGACGGCAGAGACGCGAGCGCCGCGGCTGTTCTTCGCAGACACCACGAAGACGGTGGGCTGGCTCACGACGACCTGCACGTCACCTGCGCTCTTGTCGGCGACGCCGGGAATCGCGCCGCGGTTCAAGTCGACGACCTCGATGGTAGTCGCGTTGCTGGTCTCCCACTTGAGCGTCGTGGTGCCGCCGCGCAGCACGGTCGCGGGGCTGGCGGTGAACGAGACGATGCGCGGCGGCTCGGGCAGCGGGTCGGGGGCAGGCGCCACGGGGCAGCCCGTGAGCGCGGCGAGCGTGAGGGCCGAGGCGAAGAGGTGGCGAACGTTCATGGCGTGGTCCACAGGAGGCTGCGGGGCGTGAAGCGGAAGGCCGTGTTGGGTTGAACGGTGGGCTCGTTGACGCTGATGGCCAGCGCTGCCGTGCCGGCGGGGTTCTCGATCCACCGGGTGGCGCCGTTGCCGTTGGCCCAGTTCGAGGTGCTGCCCGAGATCATGGTGCCGTAGTGGAACTCGATGACGCCGTTGTCGAAGAGCTTCACCTCGAAGCTCATGTCGTCGTTGTCGCCGAGCTGCTCGACCCGATACCACTCGACGATGGTGACGCCGGCTCGACGGGTCCAATAGACGTTCGAGGTGGGTACCGAGACGTTGTCGCCGAGATCGTCCCAGAACGGAGCGATGGTGCCGAAGGGCGCCGAGCTCGTCGGAATGGTCTTGTTGATGTATTCGGTCGAGGTCGTCGGAACGAACGAGATCCAGCCGTTCGAGACGATGTGCAGGCTGGTGAAGGTCTGCCCGAAGTAGGTGAAGGGCGGAACCGTCACGTCGACCGAGGAGTCGTCCCAGCCGCTGGTGCCGGGAATGAGCCCGATGGTGGTTGCGGCGATCTCTTCGAAGTTGCCCGGAATCTCGGTGAGGACGTACTCGAAGCACTCCTCGTTTCGCGCGCCGGGCGTGCCGATCTGGGCGAGGGGCCCGAAGGTCCTGGTGCGAACGCACGAGAAGACCTGACCGGAGCGCACGAGCACCTTCTCGGGCGTCTGCACGCTGGCGCCGGGCTCGACGCCGCCGTCGGGAGCGAGGCCGCCGTCGGGCAGCTTCGAGTTGGTGCCACCCCAGGCGAGTCGGGAAATCACGAGCGTGCCGCCGTCGGCCAGCGGCGTGGGCAGCACGAGGCGCACGGCGTCGGGCGTCGCGAGCGGCACGGCGCCAGCGGTCCACTCCAGGCGAACGCCAGCGTCTCCGTTGAGCGACGAGTCGGTCGACTGGCCGAGCACGAAGAAGCCGTTGGCGGTGACGACGGTGTCGGCCGGCAGCACGAACGGGTTCATGGCGCCGGAAGTCGACTCGAGGCGCAGGCCCGCGATGTCCTGATCGTCGGTGCCGGGGTTGTTGAGCTCGACCCATTGGCCCTGCGCGATGCCGGCGAGCGGCGCGGGCATGGCCTCGCTGATGACGAGGTCGTTCGGCCCAAAGGCGCGGGCCTTGCCGTAGACGGGAATGCGCTCGTTGGGCGTCTCGACGACGAAGCCCAGCACCGAGGGGCCACGCACGCGCAGCTGACGCTGACCGGCGCTCTCGAGGTTGCCCGAGAACCACACGCGCTCGGTGTCGACGGCGAGCTCGGCCGAGGTGCTCGAGTTGTACGAGACGAGCCCCTGGTAGGCATCGACCGCGTCGACCGCACCGATGGTGGCGTCGGTACCGTCTGCACCCGGGCCGTCGAGCGTCTTCCAGTTGAAGATGAACTTGCCGGTCTCGAACAGCTGCACCTGGAAGGTGAGCTCACTGCCGGGCACGCCGACGCGCTTCATCTTGTGCCACGAGATGGTCAGGCGGCGGGGTGAGGTCACCTCGTCGACGTTCCACAACACCTTGCCGTCGACGCCGAGCTCGAGATCGTCCCAGAAGGGGGCGAGCAGGGCAGGGCCCGAGTAGCCGACGTCGCTCAGATCGGCGTTGGTGGGCAGCGAGTCGGTGCGCGCACCGATGGCCACGAAGCCGTTGGTCGAGACGGTGAGCTGCTTGGCCTGCCGGGTGACGAAGGGGAAGACGAAGCCGTTGGGCAGCGTGATGGTCGCGGTGCCGTCGTCGCGGTTCGAGAAGAAGAGCTGGCGCGCGGTGGGCGCCATCGTGAGGTCGTCGAAGGAGTTCGCGTTCATCGCGACGGCGGGAGGTGGGTTGATGAGGCCGGGCATGTCGGTCGGCTGAATCACGCCGACGTCCCACGTCATCGTCGTGAGCTCTCCGCGAGCGAGCAACTCGGGGCTGATGTTGAACGCCACGGGCGCGCCGACGTCGATGACGCGCTCCTCGCTGACGAAGTCGCCAGCGGCGTTCCACGCCTCGAACACGTACGTGCCCTTGATGGGCACCGTGAACTGGGTGGTGCCATTGGCGACGCTGTTGACGCCGTCTTCACGGAAGAAGGCCGGGCCATTCTTGAGGCGCAGCAGCACGAAGGCCGCGTCGGCCGTGGTCCAGGTGACGGTGATGCGCATCGCCGCGGTGGCGGTCGCCATCGGCGCCATGAAGCTCACGATGCGGGGCGGCGGAACGACCTTGACCGTCTTCGTCGACGAGACCTGCAGGCCGTTGAAGTCGAACGCGACGAGCGTGAACGTCGTCTCGGCCGAGAAGGCGCCCAGCTGGAAGCTGCCGGTGGTGTTGACGTTGGCGAGCGGGCTGTAGACGGGCAGGCCGTTGGCGAGCAGCTGAACGCGGGCGGCGCCGCTGGTGCGCCACGAGAGACGGAGCGGGCGGCCGCGGGTGCCGAAGGCGGGCGCTTCGAACACGTCGATCACGGGGCCCTGGCCCACGCGTGCGTCGACCGAGCGCTGAACCTGCTGCGCCGGGGTGACGGTCTTCGCGGTGACGGTGAAACGCAGCGGGAACCCATCGCGCACGATGGGTACCGTCGGGAGCGAGCTACCGGCATCGGCCACGCCACCGTCAGTGGTGCCAGCGTCGGCGTCGACGACTCCAGCGTCGACGACTCCGGCATCGGCGAAGAAGTTGGGCACGATGAAGTCGACCGTGCCCATGGCGACGTCGGTGCTGGTCGAGACGAGCTGACCGAAGGTCGACTCCTCGACCACGACCTGCTCGGCACCTGCCGTCTTCCAGGTGAGGGTGATCTTGTCGCCGGGTTTGGCGGCAGGCGGCGTGGCGGTGAACGACTCGACGACGGGCACCACGGTGACGGTCGCGCTCTGCGTCGACTGCGAGCCATCGGTGCGCTCGCCCGTCAGCGTGTACGTGGTCGTCTTCATCGGCGAATCGGTGACGGCGCCGCTCTCCATCATCGAGAGCATCTGAGCGCCCGCGGTGAGGCGAACGTTGCGGCCTCCGGCGGCCGACCAGATCAGATCGACGCGCTGGCCGGGGCGGATCTGCTGCGGCACCACCACGAGGAAGACCGACTGCAGGCCCTCGTCGACGGCGACCTGCACGAAGGCCGAGTCACGGCCACCTTCGCCCTGGGCGCGGAGGACGTAGAACGAGGTGCGATCGGGGCTCGCCTTCGCGCTGCCCGTCTGCGCGAGCTCGTCGAAGTTCATCATCACGGTGGCGCCGCTCTGATCGACCAGCTCGACGCTCGTCGCGCGCTGCACGGTGAAGTTGAACGTCACCATCTCGCCGCGGCGAATCGCCTGCTTGTCGACGGTGAACGACGTTATGGCCGGCGGCTCCGGCGGGGGCTTGGGCTTCTCGGGCGTGGTGCACGCCACGGAAACGACCAGGGCCAGGACGACCCCAAGACGGAGCTTCATGTCTCGCCTCGTTTGAGCAGTTGAAGAGGGGCCTGTGAGAACGGCAACCCCTCGTGACGAATTGAAAATTCGGTTCTGTCGGCCCATGCGTCTAGCGATGGGGCCCCTCACCCGTCAACCCAGATTGCTGCCCTCATGCACTGCCAGTGTCAGTGAATGTAGGGGCTAGAAGAGGAGGCCGATGCCGGCGCCGAAGTAGGTGTCGTGCATGTACCCGCGAAGGTAGCGGGTGATCTCGACGCGCCAGGTGATGCGAATGGTCTCGTCTTCGGTGACGGCGGGCCGGCCACGCAGGCCAATGCCGTACTGAAAGAGAAAGCGTGCGCCCTGGAGCTGCACCTCGGTGGTGTCGATGCGAACGCCGGTGAAGGCCGCGTTCACGCCGAGGCCCAGCTGCGCGTAGGCCCCGAGCGTCTTCGAGAAGGCCCAGACGATGGCGGGGGCGAGGCTGAAGTCGTGCTGGCTGCCCCAGCTGCTGATCTGCGCGGTGCCGTCGGTGGTCACGGCGAAGCGCCACTGCACGTCGGCGAAGAACATCTCGCGCAGGTACTCATCGGAGAAGAGGCGGCCGAACTCCCAGGTGAAGCGCACGCCGAACGAGAAGCGCGGGTCGACGCCGCCGCGGCTCGCGTCGAGCAGCATGAGGCCGGCGTTGAGCTCGGCCCCGACGCCGTAGTTGGGGTCGTCGGTCGAGGCGAGGCGCTCGTCGCGTTCGGCGGCGTCTTCGTCTTCTTCGCGAAGGCGCTCGCTCTTGCGGCTCTTCTTCGGCTTCACCGGCTCTTCGGTGGCGCCTTCGTCGTCGTAGGGAATCGGCGCGTCGTCCTTCTGCGCGAGGGCGGGCAGGGCGATCAGCAGCAGCGGGAGCGTGAGGCGCAGCCTGGCGGAGGCGAACTGGGAAGCGATGTCTCTGGGCATGGGCGCGGTCATCACGGCAGCGGAGGCAGGACGGCGCAGGGCGTCGTCGCACGGCGGGTCGTGCCGGGGCAGCTGGGCATCTTGTCGGCGCAGTCGGGGCGCGCACACTGGAGCTGCAGACGGGCGATGGCTTCACCACAGAACGCGGTGCGCAGTGGAATGTCGGGAATGTGGCTGGCGATCGACTCGGCGACGACCTCGGGTGTGAAGGCCATCGGGTTGTTCACGTTGCGGTTGATGATCTGGTTCAGACCGGGCGTGCCTGCCTTGTCGTCGTCGTAGGCGGCGAGCAGCGCGACCTGCAGCGACTTCACCTTCTGCAGCCCGCCCGTCTTCGAGCCCGCCTGGTACAGCGTGACGGCCCACAGGTTGCCGTAGAGGTAGAGCTCGCGGCCGCGCACCCACTGATCCTGACTGAACGACTTGAGGGCCGAGCGCAGGCCCTCATCCATGCAGGCGTCGGGGCGGCTCACGTCGCGCTGGTGGGCGTAGTCCTGGTCGGCGATCGACGGGGCGAGAATGTCGGGGCGGCAGCCCGAGAGCGCGCGGCAGCTGACGCCGAAGCCGTGAAAGTCGGCGAGGCCTTCGTCGAGCGACTTGAGCAGGTTGAATGCCTCACCGCTCCAGGTGCGCAGGGGCGCGGGCACGCCCTCGTCGTTGTACACGCGCTTGCCCCAGACCTTGTGCGCGACCTCGTGGCCGACGATGCCGAGGTTCATGGCCATGGGCACCTTGTTCTCTTTCGAGAAGGGCGCGATGGCGAACGCTTTGACGAACGAGAGGTACAGCGCGTTGTCGGTGATCGGCGTCTCGGAGTTGATGCGCAGCTCGGGCCAGTACATCACCTTCATCTTGTTGAGCTCGTCGGGCGTCTTGGTGGGCTGCTGCGACGCGAGCAGATCCTGGAAGTAGAGGTACGCGTTCTCGAAGTTCCAGTACGTGGTGACCATGTTCCACGTGTGGAAGTCGGCCGGCCAGTACACGCCCGAGCGCTCGAGGAAGTTGCCGCGCACGTCGGTGCCCTTGTCCTTCACGATGACTTCGTAGCGCTGCTCGTCGTTGAGGTTCTCGATGCCGCCGCGCTGGAGCGGATCGTTCGGGTCGACGATGAGGCGATTGGCGCCGACGAGCTCGGCGACGCTCCCCTTGAGGGTGGCGAGGTTGCTCAAGGTCTGAATCGAGACCTCGCGCGTCTCGTAGCTGCCGGTCTCGACGGGGACGATGGCCATCACGCGCACCGGCAACGGCGGCGTGGGGCCGCACGAGACGGCGACGGAGCAGAGGGCGAGCAGAAGCACACGCATGGGCGCGCAGCCTAGTACGGAGGGGTGGCCCTGCGGTCTGCGATCAGTGCCTCACGGGGCCGGCAGGGCGGGCGCGCAGGTCGTCGACAGCTGCGACGCCTTCACCCGCACGATGCCGTCGGGCGGCGAGCGGATTCCACCGACGGGGAACCGCAGGTCTCGGGTGCGAAAGCGCGCGATGAGCGGCTGCGAGGTCTCTGCGTCATCGGCGCGGAACGAAGCGGTGAAGAGCAGGTCGTTGAGGCCGGGCAGGCGCTCTGCGGCAGGCGCCATCGGGTCGGGGTTCGCGCGCGTTCTGGCCATCAGCACGTTGTCGATGCGAACGGCCCAGCACTGCTGCCCCTGCTCATTCCTGCCCACGTCGGTGAGTTCGGTGCGGTAGGCGCCGCGGGTCGAGATCGCGCTGTCGCTCACCATCGGGTCGGTGTGTCGCGCCAGCTCGACCTGATGCGCGACGCCGTCATTGTCGGAGTCGAAGTCGAGATCGTTCGAGGCGGGGTTGGTGCCGAGCTGGTGTTCGATGGGGTCGGCGACGCCGTCGCGATCGGAGTCGAAGGCGCGGGCGTTGGTGCCGAGCAACTGTTCATCGCAGTCGAGCAGGCCGTCACAGTCGCTGTCGGCGCGCATGGCTTCGATGGGGCAGCCCGTGTCCATGAGGGTGGGGCGAAGCGGCGCCCCGGTCGCGCGCAGCTCGACTTCGACGCCGTCGCTGAAGCCGTCGCCGTCGGTGTCGACGAGCCAGGGGTTGGTGCGCTCGCGCAGCTCGTCGGCGTCGAGCAGGCCGTCACTGTCGGAGTCGGCGCGGTCTTCGGGGCTGCCGGCCGGTGAGGAGAGGTTGGTGGCCACCACGTTCGTGAGCGAATAACCGCGGCGCACGCGGCCGAGATCGTAGTTGAGGAAGTTGATGGGCTCGTCGTTGCGGAAGTCGCGGAAGGTGCCTCCGCCGTACCTCGCCATGATCTGCAGGCGCTCGATGTTCTGGTTGATGATCAGCAGCGGGCACGAGTCCGACGGAAGATCACGAATGCGACAGTCGGACTGGGCGGGCGGCGGGGGCGCGGGCTGGTTGCACTTCGACGAGTCGATGGGCTGTGTGGGCCGGAACACGTGCACGGTGTGGAATTGCACGTCATCGGCGGCCTCGCGGAGCCGGCGAATCTGCTTCACCAGGTTCGGCGGGTCTCCGTCGCAGAGCAGCACGTTGTCTTGATTCACCGTGGGGTGGCCATCGGTGAGGAAGATGACGGAGTAGCGCGCCGGCGCACGGCCACGGCCTCTGAAGAGGTCGGTGTTGATCATCTGGTACAGCTGGGAGATCGGCTTCTGGAAGTCGGTCGCGCCGCGCTGCGTGGTGCTGGTGCCGGAGCGCACGATCTTCTGCTGGAGAATGTCGAGGTCGCCTTCGTCGTAGTCGATCACCTTCTCGAACTCGTTGAGCCCGCTCTTCGTGAGCCACGCCGTCGTGGTGTCGGCGAACACCATCACCGCGAACTCCACCTCGCGCTCGGCAGGCAACGAGCGCAGCAGCTGGAGCACGGCGCTCGCGCGGCTGTTGTCGGGGTCGCTGATGGTCATCGACTGAGAGGCATCCATCGCGATGAGGATCTTGATCGGCCGGTTGCCTTCGAGCGGCGTCGGCGCGCAGACGTCGGCGATGATCGACACCGAGCGATCGACGGGAATGTCGAGGTCGCGGCGCTCGTCGTGCAGGTAGCTGTCGGTGCAGGCGGAGAAGGCGAGCAGCACGAGCGGCAGGCGGCGGGTCGTCATGAGGCTGGCTCCGTGGGCTGCGGTGAAGCGCGAGCGTAGCGCCAGCGCTCTCGGGCTGTACACGCCAGCCGGCTGACGACGCTCAATCGCGATGTGGGAGAAGGCAGGAAACGAGCGGCCACGCCGTCGTTGATGGGGCCTTTCCCGTCCTCTACGGTGCCCGCGTTTGTTGCAGCTCACTCATCACAGGAAGAGCCACTCGACATGTCGCCCCAGTTCATCTCGAAGGTGAAGCGCACCCACTCCTGCGGCGCCCTCCGCGCCTCGGACATCGGCAAAGACGTCGTGCTGTTCGGCTGGGTGAACAACCGTCGCGATCACGGCGATCTCATCTTCATCGACTTGCGCGACCGTGAAGGGCTCACGCAGATCAAGTTCGCGCCGTCGATCGCCCAGGAGGCGCACGACCTCGCCGAGCAGCTGCGGCCCGAGTGGGTGATCGGCATCTCGGGCAAGGTGGCCTCGCGCGGCACGCAGTTCTCGAAGAAAGAGAACAAAGAGGTCTCGGCCGCGAACCCGAACCTCGCGACGGGCGAGATCGAGGTCTACGTGACCGCGATCGAGGTCTTCAACAAGTCCGAGACGCCGCCGTTCGAGATCAGCGAGCACATCAGCGCGAACGACGAGCTTCGCCTGCAGCACCGCTACCTCGACCTGCGCCGGCCGCCGCTCCAGAAGGCGCTCATCACCCGCGCGAAGATGAACGCCGCCACGCGCAGCTACTTCGTCGACAACGGCTTCCTCGAGCTCGAGACGCCGTTCATGGGCCGCTACACGCCCGGTGGCGCGCGGAACTTCCTCGTTCCCTCGCGCCTCAACGCCGGCAAGTTCTACGCGCTCGCCGAGTCACCGCAGCTCTACAAGCAGCTCTTCATGGTGGCGGGCTTCGAGCGCTACTTCCAGATCGTGAAGTGCTTCCGCGACGAAGACCTGCGCCTCGATCGCCAGCCCGAGTTCACGCAGATCGACGTCGAGATGAGCTTCGTCGCGCAAGACGACATCTTCGGCATCATCGAAGGCCTGCTGAAGCGCCTGTGGAAGGAAGTGCACGGCCTCGACATTCCCACGCCGTTCCCGCGGCTGAACTTCGACGAGTCGATGGAGAAGTACGGCAACGACAAGCCCGACCTTCGTTTCGGCATGGCGCACGTCACGCTGAACAAGGTGATCGAGAAGTTCGGCGCCGAGGGTGGCGTTGCTCCGATGTGGGAGGCGATTCAGCAGAAGGGCGGCCTCATCAAGGCGTTCGTGGTCTCGCCCGTGCAGCCGGGGCAGCACGATCAGTCGGTCGTGAAGGCGAAGGAAGAAGCGTTTCGTCGCGCGAACCCGAACCAGACGGCCAAGGTGCCTCCGCCGCCGCACGAGCTCACCCGCAAGGACATCGAAGAGACCGAGGCCTACGTCATGGGCATGGGCGCCAAGGGTCTCGCGCGCGCGAAGATCGCGGAGAACGGAGACTGGACGCAGGCGCCGCTCTTCAAGACGGCGAAGCCCGAGCTCAAACAGGCCATTCTCGACGCCACCGGAGCGAAGCCTGGCGACCTGATCCTCTTCCAGTTCGGGCCCGAGGCGAAGGTGCACACGGTGATGGCGAACCTGCGCGTGTACCTCGCGAAGAAGCTCTGGCTGATTCCCGAGTACGGCTCGGGTGGAAAGTGGAACTTCCTGTGGGTCGTGAACCCGCCGCTCTTCGAGTACGACGAAGAGACCAAGACCTGGGCGGCCGCGCACCACGCCTTCACGCGCCCGATGGACGAGTGCCTGAAGTACCTGCAGCCCGAGTCGTTCGATCCCGCGAAGGTGTACTGCTACCGCTACGACGTGGTGCTCAACGGCTTCGAGATCGGTGGCGGCTCGATTCGTCTGCACAACCCCGAGACGCAGTCGCTCGTGTTCAAGGCGCTCGGCATCAGCGACGAAGACGCGCGATCGAAGTTCGGCTTCCTGCTCGACGCGCTGAAGTTCGGCGCCCCGCCGCACGGTGGCATCGCGCTGGGAATGGATCGGCTCGCCTTCCTCATCACCGAGACCGAGTCGCTGCGTGACGTGATTCCGTTCCCCAAGACGCAGAAGGGCACCGATCTCATGACGGGCGCTCCTGGCGACGTCGACGAGAAGCAGCTGCGCGATCTGTACGTGAAGAGCACGCCGCCGCAGAAGTGAGGCGGTTCAACGGGCGGGTTGGAGCAGCGACTCCAGCTCGTTCGGCCCGCCGCGAAACACGTCGAGATCGACCGGGCCTTCGATGCCCGGTACTCGCCCCGAAGGGTCGAACTGCCAGAACCGCCACGGGTCGGAAGGCTCACGCGCGATGGAGCGAATCCACAGCGGCCGCTCGATTCCCTGCAGCAGCGCAGTGACGGCGTCGGGGGTCGAGTACACGACGACGCGGGAGCCGGTCTGCGCCTCCACTTTTTTCAGCCACACCTCGAGCTGCTCCCGAATCGCGTTCGGCGCCGGTGGCTCGCGGCAGTTGCCCACGAACTCGACGTCGACCGCGATCGGCAGCGAACGCGGCGTGCCAGCAATCGCTTCGAGGAAGTTCTCGGCCTGCTCGCTCCCGGCCGGCAGAAGGTGAAGAAGTGGTACGGCCCCGAGCGTACCTGCGGGGCTTCGGCGGCGGTCACGTTCCCGATGAAGCGGGGGGCGCGAACGTCGGCGCCTTCAGACGCCTTCACCCACGCGAAGTTCACGCCTGCGCTTGCGACCGCGCTCCAATCGATCGCCCCATTGTGGCGTGAGACATCGATGCCGTGAACGGCGTACTTCGAGGGGAACTTCGGTGCTTCGAGCCGCGGCTCTGCCTTGCAGGCGCTGACGACGAGGAGCAGCCACAGCACCCTCGTCGTCACCGCTTCGCTCAGTGCGTCTTCAAGAGGAGCGCGTCGACGGCCGCGGGATCCTTCACGCGAACCTGGGCGAGCAGCACCTTCGTCTCGGGCGCGTTGACGATCAGGATCGCGTCAGAGGCCTGCTGGCGAACGTTGCCCTGCGACTCCGAGAAGAGCTTCACCAGTGCTCCGGCGGCTGCGGCGCGAAGCTGCGGCACCTCGGCGCGCACCGGCGCTCCCGCAGGCGTCTCGAGCGCCCACTCGTTGCCGATCATCGAGAGCGACTTCACCAGCGCGAGCTGCTCCTTCTCGAGCACCGTCGTGGCCAGCGTCTTCGCGAGGAAGTCGGCGACCACGGCGCGGCGGCAGGTGCCCATGCCCGCGAACACGGCAGCACGTTCGGCTCCCGTTCGCTGGTTGGCGGCAGCGATCAGCGCCGCAGCCGCCCCATCGGTTCCCAGGCGGCCAAGACCATCAGCCGCAGAACGAAGCGTCTCGGGCTCGACGCTGGCGTTCAGCGCCGCGACCAGCACCGCTTCGGTCTTCGCGTCACGACGGCCACCGAGCGACTCGAGCAGACCCGTCTGCCAGGCGATCTGCGCCGAGCGGGGCAGGGCAGGGTCGAGCGAGCCGTCGAGCACGATGGCTTCGGCGAGCGCCCAGGTCGCATCGGGAATGGCGTTGAGCCGCGGCGTCACGGGCGCGAACCGGCCCCGCTTCTTCGCGTCGAGGGTGGCCATCTGCGCGCGCACCGACTGCACCGCCGAGAACGCCAGCGGTGACGACTTCTTTGCCGCCGCGATCTCCTTCTGCATCGCCGCCGCGTCGGCCGGAGCGAGCTTCACCTCGATGGCTCCACGCGCCATCGCGACCTGCGCCATCACCACCACCACGAGTCCAAGCGTCTTCACGGCGTCACCTCCCACCACTTCGTCGACGGAATGGCCCGCATCGCATTCGTGCCGCAGTGCACCTCGCCGGCCAGGCGGTGGTACAGGTTCCAGTTCTCGACCCACTTCACCGTGTAGCCGTAGGGCGCGAGCGCGTCTTCGAGCTGCTTCTGGAAGAGATCCTTCCCGTCGATGATCGGGCCGTGCGGGTTGGGCACCGCCACCGTCTTGTCGTCGAGCACGAACATGTTCACCGTGCCGGGCATGTGCGCCAGCGAGGTGCCCTGCACGTCTTCGTGAAGGAACGGCACCTTGATGATCTCGGCGTCGGTGATGCCGGTCTCCCGCTTGAAGATCGCGAGCTGCTCGTCGACCTTCACCGCGGCCTCGGCGCTCGCCATCATGATGTCGGTCTTCGCGAGCAGCGCCGAGATGGTGGTTCGGGCGGGCTGCTCGTTGCCCTGATCGTCCATCCAGTTCATGCCGACGAACATCGGCGTGGCGCCGTTGCCGCGGGCAACCTCGGCCTCGAGCATCGACTTCGCCAGCCGCGCGTCGTTGACGAGCAGAATCCACCCGCGCGGCGTCGACGCCTTGAGGAACGACATGGTCTCGTCGATGTGGCCGACGAGCAGCCACGAGGTGTCGACGTTCACCGAAGGCTCCTGGTACTTCTGCGCCTCCGTCATCGACACGAAGCTCTGGTCGGGCGCGAAGCCGGTGATGCTGCCGCGAATCACCCGGCCCAACGGCCACTGCTTGCCGCCGTTCGTGTACGGCGGAATCGTCTCGAAGTTGCCGAACGAGTTGAGCGACTGGCTGTCTTCGGGGCTGCCGAGATCGATCTGCTGAATGCCGGCTACGTCCTTACCCCGGAAGCGCGTGAAGACGATGCGGCCCGCGTCACGCATGGGGAAGCTGCGGTCGAACGGGTTCTCGATGTTCGCCGAGCGGAAGAAGACGCGCATCACGCGCTGAGCGCCGTTGGCTCCGGGCATCGTCGCGTAGCCAGTCTCGAAGAAGTCCTGGGCCCACTGATCCTGCGTGTTGGCGGTGACCAGCGTCATGTTCGGGCTCGCGGCCATCAGCGCGGTGCGAACGTCGGCGAGGAACTTCACCGAGTCGGCGTCGCGCGGAACGGCCGAGGCGTAGGCGGTCTCGACGGGCTGCAGGTGGTGGAACGTCAGCACCGGCGCGACGCGCAGCCGCACGGTGTCGGTGTACGTGCCGGGCTTCCAGTACTTGTTCTCGGGCACCGTCACCTGGAGCGTGACGTCGACGAAGCCGTCCCACGTACCCATGTTGCGAACGATGTCTTTGCCCTCGAGCAGCACCGTCACGCCCTTCGTGAGATCGGCGAGCGCGAGGGGCAGATCAGGGTTGATCGGCGTCGCGGCCGGGGTGTTGCCGCGGAAGAGCCGAACCTTCGAGGCAGGCGTCGGGTCGAGCAGAAGGCGGGCGACGGTGCCGGCCGGAGCTTCAGGCCACGCCTTGATCACCAGCGTCGAGAGATCGGCGAGATCGTCGTCGCCGTTGATCACCTCGTCGGTGGCGTCGTTGCAGTCGGGCAGCGTGGCGTCGGGCAGCGGACGGCCGGCAGCGTCGGTGCCCTTGCAGCGCGCCGAGTCGTCATCGACGTTCGCGAAGAAGATCGCGCCGTGCGTCGAGTCCCACGTGGCTTCGCCGTCGTCTTCGTTCGCCGCGTCGAGATCGACCACGCCATTGCGGTTCACGTCGGCGCGAAGATCGATGGGCGGCGTGCCAGGCTCGATGCGAACGGGAGCGGCTCCCGTGTCGAGGGTTGCCGCAGGCTTCGCGCACCCGAAGGTGAGGACGACCGCCACCACCACCAACAGCTTCTGATGTGACATCGACACTCCAGAGTTTCGGGCCGGGCCCCGAAGAGGTCGCACGCACTAGCCCAGGAGCGAGGCGTGTCACAAGCAGGGCTCCCGACGCGCGGCGCCACGACTCGTCGCGAATCGCCCCGTGCGTCGTGAAGGCGGGCTCGTTACCTCGACTGTCCCATGCCGATCTTCGAGAAGCGCACCGAGGTACCGGTCTCTGCCGACGAGCTGTTCGCGTGGCACGAGCGGCCTGGGGCCTTCGAGCGGTTGAACCCCCCGTTCGACCCGGTCGAGATCGAGGAGCGAACGGGCGGCCTCGAGGTCGGCGCCCGCACCGTGATGAAGGCGAAGGTCGGGCCGGTGCCCCAGCGGTGGATCGCCGAGCACACGGCCTATGAGAAGGGCCGGCTCTTTCGAGACGAGATGCGCTCGGGCCCGTTCCAGACGTGGATTCACACGCACCGCTTCGTGCCGGTGTCGGCGAACCGCTCGGTGCTCGACGATCGCATCGAGTACGAGCTGCCGATGGGCGCGCTCGGCTCGCTCTTCGGAGGCGGCTTCGCGAAGGGAAAGCTCGAGAACGTCTTCGCGTATCGCCACGCGCTGACCCTGGCCGATCTCGAGCGGCACTCGCAGTTCGCCGGCACCCAGCCGAAGATCATCGCCATCACTGGGGCGAGTGGTCTCCTGGCGTCGTCACTCATTCCCTTTCTCACCACGGGCGGGCACACCGTTCGGCGCGTCACGCGCAAGGGCGATCGGCTCGACGCCTCGGCCATCGATGGCGCTGACGTCGTCGTTCACCTCGCTGGCGCCGGGGTCGCCGACGAACGCTGGAGCCCCGAACGCAAGAAGCTGCTGGTGGACAGTCGCATCGCGTACACGCGCCAGCTCATCGACGCGATCGCGAAGGCGAAGCGCAGACCCTCGGTGCTGGTGAGCGGCTCTGCCATCGGCATCTACGGTGATCGCGGCGACGAGGTACTGACCGAGACGTCTGCCGTCGGCGCGCGCTCGGAGCACGGCGCCGCCTTTCTCGCGGGCCTCTGCACCGACTGGGAGCACGAGGCGCGCGCCGCCGAAGCGCTCGGCCTTCGCGTCGCGCTCATGCGCATCGGCGTGGTGATGACGGCCAACGGAGGCGCGCTCGCGAAGCTGCTGCCGCCGTTCAGCGCAGGGGCAGGCGGGCCTACCGGGCCAGGCACCCAGTGGATGTCGTGGATCTCGAGCGAAGATCTGATCGGCGCGCTCCATCACGTGCTGATGACCGACTCGATCTCGGGCGTGGTGAACGCGGTGGCGCCGAACCCGGTCACGTCGAAGGGCCTCGCGCAGGCGCTGGGCGGGGTGCTGCATCGGCCCGCCATCGCGCCCATTCCCTCGTTCGCGCTCAAGGCGATGTTCGGCGAGATGGCCGAGGCGACCATTCTCGCGGGGCAGCGCGTTCAGCCGACGGTGCTCGAGAAGTCGGGCTTCCGATTCCTGCACTCGAGGCTCGAAGACGCGCTGCGCTTCACGCTCGGCCGCTAGGGCTCAAGGGCAGCCGGCGTCGAGGGCGGGCGCTGGGCTCAAGATGACCTGTGGGCCGATGCTGCAGCTGCCCGGGCCGCGGAAGAAGAGGCGACCCGATGAGCCTCCGCCACCACCACCCGACGTCGAGGCCGTACCGGCCGTGGGCGGGCCGAGCGCTCCACCTTGACCGCCTTCGCCGCCCACCGTTGCGCCGCCGCTGCCGCCACTCGCGGGGGTCGACGAGGCGAGTGCTCCATCGGCTCCCGCATTGCCGTCGGCGCCGATGACGATGCCGCCACCTTCGCCGCCACCGCCGCCGTTGGCCGTCACTGCGCCGCCCGAGATGACCAGCGTCGTCGCCTCGAGCACCACCATGCCGCCGGAGCCGCCGCCATTGCCCGCCTTGCCCTTCACGAGCTGATAGGTGCCGCGCGCGCCACCACGGCCGGGGGCGGCGATGACGCCATTGATGCTCATCGTCCCACCCGCAGAGATCTGAACGGCTCCACCACCTTCGGCGCCAGCGCCCGACTGATCTCCGCCACGGCCACCGCGACAGCCGCCACGCAGCGGCGTCGGGCCGACCTGCGGTTCGGCACCCCCAGCCGACGTGGTCGACGTGAAGGAGCCCGCACCGCCTTGTCCTCCCGCGGTCGAGAAGCCTGCGCCGCTGCCGCCCGAGTTGCCCAACGCCTCCGAGGCGCCATCGTTGCCATTGCCAGCCGTGCACAGCGGCGCACCCGCGCGGGTGACGATCTGCCCGGTGATGTCGACGTCGCCGAACACCGCGAAGATGATGGGGCGGCTGCCGACGATGGTGAGGCCTGCGTCGTTCGAGATCGTCAGACCCGACATCGAGACGAGCAGCACCTCGGGCCCGTTCGCCTGCCGAAGCACCGTCGCCTCGAAGGGCTGGCCGCGGCACCAGTTGTCGAGGCGCATGTTGCCCGTCGCGCTGGTGTCGATGGTCGTCTCACCGCAGTCGAGCACCGTGGGCATCGGCGGCGGCGCCCGCAGATCGGTGATGTCGAAGTTCACCGGCTGGTACGGGAAACGCGGCAGGCAGTCGCCGGCGAGTGTGCAGAGCCCGCCGTCACAGCTCGTGCCTGCGTCGACCATCGCGAAGATGCAGCCACCGTCGGCGTTGCACTGGTTGGTGAACGAACGGCACGAGGTGGGCTGGCACGACACGCGCGAGCCCGAGCAGGTGCCCTGCGCGCTGCAGCGATCGGTGATGGTGCACGAGTCGGAGTCGTCGCAGCCGGCGTCGATCTTCGGCGCGAAGGTGCAGCCGCCATCGGCGCAGTTGCCGACGCCTTCGAGGCAGACGTTGCCGCTCTGCACGCAGCTGACCGGTGCTCCGCGGCACCCGCCGTCGAGCTCGCACTTGTCCTGCGTGGTGCAGACGTCGTTGTCGTCGCACTGCGCGGCCATTGCCACGGAGTACCGGCAGGTGCCGTCGTTGGGCGAGCAGGAGCCCGAGGGCTGGAAGCACGTGGAGGGTGGGGTGAGGCAGGCTTTCATCTCGCCTCCACCGCAGGAGCCGCTCGAGCAGCGCGTCGACACGAGACACAGGGCCGAGCTGGTGCACGGCTTGTCGTTGCAGTCCGAGTCTTCGCAATCCTTGGTGCCGTCCTCATCGTCGTCGCGGCCGTCGCTGCACTCGGTCTCGGTCTTCGGGAGCACCTTCTTGAGCGTCAGCATCACTTCGCGAACGGCCTTCTTGTCGAAGGTGGCGCTCACCAGCAGGCTCTCTTCTCTGGCGCGCGTCTGACAGCCCTCGTCGGCGTAGCCGAGCGCCCGCACTTCGACCTGATCGGGGAACGTGCCCTGCGCGATGCCGACGAAGACGACGCTCTTGCCGGCGAGGAGCACGGGGTTGCTGTTGCGGCGGGAGCCGTTGGCGCCGATCTCGAGCTGCATGCACTTCGAGACGAGGTTCGGGTCGATCTTCACCTTGGCGACCAGACCGGCTTCGGTCTCGCGGGGCTTGCAGGCCGTCATCACGAGCAGGGCTGCCGCAATCCAGGACTTCATGGCGTTCCCTCCGGAACATCGACCCCTTCGCCGAAGCCCAGCACCTTGAAAGGGGCGGGCTTCGTCAGCAGGGCTGTCTTGAGCGCCTCGACGGGCTCGTCTTCACCGTCGTCTGCGAGGCTGAAGGTGCCGAAGTGCATGGGCACGGCGAGCCGGGCGTCGAGGTCGATCGCGGCCTGCACCGCCTGGCTCGGAGACATGTGAATCGCCGACATGAACCACTCGGGCCTGAACGCGCCGATGGGGAGCACCGCGAGCCGCATGGGCCCGAGCTTCTGGGCGATCGTCGCGAAGTGCGGGCCGTAGCCGGTGTCGCCGCCGAAGTAGGCCTTGCCGTTGCGGCCGCCGAGCACCCAGGCGCTCCACAAGGTGCCGTTCGCGTCGGTGAGGCCGCGATTCGAGAAGTGCTGGTTGGGCACCGAGGTGACGGTGACGTCGCCGACTTGCCGCGACTCCCACCAGTCGAGCTCGATGCTCTCGATGCCCTTGCTCGCGAGGAAGGCCTTGTTGCCGAGGCCCGCGAAGATCTGCACGCGCGGCCACGTGTCCGAGATGCGCTTGAGCGTCGCGACGTCGAGGTGATCGTAGTGGTTGTGGCTGAGCACCACCGCGTCGATGCGGGGGAGATCTTCGAAACGAATGCCGGGCGGCCGCACGCGCTCGGGCCCAGCGATGTCGGTCGGGCTGCAGCGTCGCGAGTACATCGGGTCGGTGAGCACGTTCACGCCGTCGAGCTGAATGAGCGTGGTCGCGTGGTTGATGAAGGTGACGTGCATGGCGCCCGGAGCGACGTCGCGAGGCGGCGGTGGGCCGAACGGCTCTTCGCGGTACGGCTTCCACGGGCCTCGTTCGCGGTTCGCCTGCCACTTGAGCAGGTTCGACAGGCCTTCGAGCGAGCCGAAGGCGCCCGGCATCTTCGGGCCGTTCGGAGTGAAGAACGCTTCGCCGTCGAAGTGCTCCGACTTCGGGCCGGCCCATCGCGGCCCCGAGAGGGCGCAGCCGACGCCGAGCGCAGAGCTGACGAGCAAGGCCACCACGGAGAGCAGGCCAAGGGTGATGCGACGGCGACGCGAGGCCATGCAGCCCGTGTAGGACAGCCGTGGCCGTCCGCCAATCTCCTCTCGTGTCGCCGTGGGGGCCGTGTAGAACCGTCAGGCCGTGACGATCGCGCCGCTCGCCGGAAATGCGCTCCCGCCCCCGCGCGCCGGGGTGCTCGATGCCCAGGCCGCGCTGGCGGCGATCGTTCAGGGCAGGCTCTCGACGAAGCAGCTCGATCGCGTCTCGTACTCCCGAGACATGTGGCCGTTGGCGATGGTGTGGCTCCGACAGGGGCGGGTTCCGCCACCGCCCGACGCCGTGATCTGGCCTGGCACCGACGACGAGGTGGCGAAGGTCATTCGCCTCGCGCGTGAACGTCGGCTGGCGGTGATTCCGTTCGGCGCGGGCTCGGGCGTGTGTGGCGGCACCGTCGCCCTGCACGGTGGGCTCTCGCTCGATCTCAAGCGCTTCGACGGCATCGGTCAGATCGATCCCACGCGGCGCTGCGTCGACGTCGGCGCGGGCGTGATGGGCGAGACGCTCGAGCGGCGGCTCGAAGCCCGCGGGTGGACGTTGGGGCACTTCCCTTCCTCCATCGCGATGTCGACGGTGGGTGGTTGGCTCGCGGCGCGCTCGGCCGGCCAGCTCTCGACCCGCTACGGGAAGATCGAAGACATGGTGCTGTCGGTGCGTGGCGTGCTCGGCACCGGTGAGCGCTTCGAGACGCCGGAGCGTCCCTTCGACGGCCCCGACCTGTCGCAGCTGCTGATCGGCTCCGAAGGCACGCTCTGTGCGTTCACCGGGGTTCGGCTGCGCGTTCACCCTCGAGCCGAGGCACGCGTGTTTCGAGCGTTCGACGTGCCGTCGGTGGAGCGTGGGCTCGAGCTGATTCGGCGCGTGCTGCGTGAGGGCCTGCGACCCGCCGTCGTACGTCTCTACGACCCGTTCGACACGGTGCTGGTCGGGCGACAGAAACCGGCGAGCGCGCACCGCAGCCCGTCACGGCGCTCCGGCTTCGAGGCGACGGTGCTGCCGGGGCTGCTGAAGACGCTCGCCTCGCAGACGCTGGGCCGGCCGAAGCTGCTCAACCCGCTCGCGCAGCTGGCGAAGAAGAGCCGGCTCGTCTTCATGTTCGAGGGTGAGGCGAAACACGCCGACGCGGAAGATCGCGCGGCCGCTGCGGCGTGTCTGTCGATGGGCGGCCATGATCTCGGCGAAGGCCCGGCGCGCGAGTGGTTTCACAAGCGCTACGACGTGAACTTCCGCCTGCCGCGCCTGATGGAGTCAGGCACCTTCGTCGACACCATGGAGGTCTCGGCCTCGTGGGACGTCGTGCAGGACGTCTACGAGCGCGTGCGGGCCGCGGCGTCGTCGTACGCGCTCGTGCTCTGCCACTTCAGCCACGCGTACGCAGAAGGGTGCTCGCTCTATTTCAGCTTCGTCGGCTCGGCTCCGAGTGAAGAGGCGATCGAAGAGCGCTACCAGGCGCTGTGGCGTTCGGCCTTGAGCGCGGCGACGAGCGCGGGCGCGAACGTGAGTCACCACCACGGCATCGGGTTGCTCAAGGCGCGCGCCTACCAGGACTCGTTGGGTGAAGGCCGTCACGCGCTGGCAACGCTGAAGCGACTGTTCGATCCCGATGGGATCATGAACCCGGGGAAGCTCGGCCTGTGAAGACCCTGCTCGAGTCACTCGGTTCGATCGCGCGCCAGGCCGGTGACGGGCTCGTCTTGAGGCCGCGGTCGGAGCGCGAGCTCGCCAGCGCGTTGATGGTGCTTCGAGATCGCCAGCTGGCGCTCGGTGAAGGCGTGACGCTCGATCGCGGCGGCTTCGATCGGCTCGGCCGGCTCGACGATCGCAGCATGACGATCGACGTCGGCGCGGGGGTGCCCGTGCGTGAACTCGAAACCCGGATCAACCTTCAGCGGTTGACGTTGGGTGCGCTCGCGCCGGCCGCGTGGGACGCCACCGTGGGGTCGCTCGTCGAAGATCCGTCGCTCGGGTTTCGAGTGATCGTCCCCGGCCGCCTGGAGCCGCTCGCGGTGCGCGTCACCGGTGTGCTGCCCGATGGCGCGGTCGTCACGTCGTCTCCGGGGCCTCGGCACGCCGTCGGGCCCGATCTCGCGTCGCTGCTGATCGGCGGCGGTGGCGTGCTGGGCCTCGTCACCAGCGCGACCCTGCGCTTGATGCCCCTGCCTCAGGACGAGCAGCGCCGCCTCTATTCGTTCGCGAGCCACGCCGACGCGCTCGAGGCGCTGCGCGAGTCGTTGTCGGCTGGAGCGTCGTTCGCGCGAGTCGTCGTTCGCGGCAGGGCAGGGCGAATCATCGTCGAGGTCACGGTGCGTGGCTCCGCGGGGCAGGTCGAGCGCGAGCTGGCCCTGATCGGTCGCTGCGCCGAGTCGACCTCGGGTCGGTTCGAAGGCCAGGGTCGTGAAGCCGAGGTCGATGGCGCCGCGCATGAGGTCACGTGGTCAGACGTCGCGAGCGCCCTGGCGCAGGGCGCGTCGGTCGAGCTCTTCCGCGTCTCGCTCTCGACGGTGATCGCGCGTGGCGTCGGCGTGCGCACCTTCGTCCCTCCGAGTCCGCTCATGCGCTCGTTGAAGGACGTCTTCGATCGCGCACGAGTGCTGGGGAGGTTGCCGTGACCGATCACCGCCGGCTCGAGCAGGCCACGTCGACCTGTTCGTACTGCCCAAAGGCGTGCCGCTTCTCGTGCCCCGTCTCGGAGGCGACGCAGAACGAGTCGCTGTCGGCGTGGGGCAAGATGTCGGCGGCGCATCACGTCGTGGCCGAGAAGAAGCCCATCGACGTCGAGGTCTCTGCCGCGGTGCATGCGTGTACGGGTTGTGGCCGCTGCACCAGCTTCTGCAAACACGAGAACGACGTGGGCCCGACGTTGTTCGCCGCGCGGGGCGAGGCCGTGAAGGCCGGGCTGCAGCCACGCGGAGCCGCCTCGACGCTCGCGACGTTTCATCAGGCACAGAACCCGTTCGGTCGTGAGCTCGGTTCACTCGTGGCCTCGTGGCGGGCTCAGCGGCCGGTCCGGTACCCACTCTTTCCAGGCTGCTCCACGCTCGTGAAGCGCCCCGGCCTGCTCGAGCAGACGATCGCCGTGTCCGATGCGTTCGGCGCGCCCATGGGCGTCGCGAAGTCGGCGTCGAAGTGCTGCGGGTACCCGCTCTATGCCGCGGGCTCGTTCGACGCGTTCGCTGCCCACGCGAAGTCGGTGGCCGAGGCCTTCGTCGAGACGCCCGAGGTCGCAGTGCTCGACGCGGGCTGTGCCTTCACCTTCCGAAAGCTCTACCCCGAGTTCGGTGTTCGCCTGCCCACGCGCATTCGTACGGTGATCGAGGTGCTGCACGAGAACCTGCCGCACGCTCCCGAGCGCAAGCCGCTGCCGCAGCGGGTCGGCTACCATGACGCCTGTCACCTCGGCCGCGGGCTGGGGCTGTACGACGAACCGCGCGCGCTGCTGGCGAGGGCCGTCATCACCATCGTCGAAGCGCCATCGGTGCGTCGCGAAGGGGGCTGTGCGGGCGGAGGCGGGCTGCTGCCGCGCACGATGGTCGAGACGTCGGTCGAGATGGCGCGCCGTCAGGCGCTCGAGATCTCGGACGACGCCAACGTCACGATGGTGACCGGCTGCCCAACCTCGACTCGAATGTTCGAACGCGCTGGCCGGCGTGCGATGGATCTCATCAGTGTTCTCGAGCAGTGGGTGACCCAACCATGAAGACCTTCTTCGTCGTGAACCCGAAGAGCGCGAACGGCTCGACGGGAAAGCGCTGGGGCGAATTGGCGGCGACGATCGCGCGCTCGTTGTCCGACTTCGGGGTCGAGTTCACCCAGAAGCCGATGGACGCGATGAACATCACCCGTCACGCCATCAAGTCCGGCTACGAGTGCATCGTCGCGGTCGGCGGAGACGGCACCATCAACGAGGTCACCAACGGCTTCTTCGAGGGCGGCAAGGCCATCAACGCGAACGCGGCGCTCGGCGTGCTGCCTCGCGGAACCGGCGGCGACTTTCGCAAGACGTTCGAGTGGTCGACCGACTTCGAAGAAGCGGTGAAGCGGCTCAAGACGCCCGAGACGCGGCCCTTCGACGTGGGCGTGTGCGAGTTCGTCGATCACCAGGGCCAGAAGGTGACGCGGTACTTCGCGAACATTCTCTCGTTCGGCATCTCGGGGCTGGTCGATCGTGAGGTCGCGGCGATGAAGGGCTTCGGCGGGCGCATCGGCTTCTCGCTCGCGTCACTCCGGGCCCTCACGAAGTACCGCGACCACGCCGTCAAGCTGACTCTCGATGGCAAGCCCGCCGAGACGCTGCCCATCACCGTGGTGGCAGTCGGCAACGGGCGCTTCTTCGGCGGAGGCATGAAGGTGACTCCGAACGCCGACGTGAGTGACGGCATCTTCGACGTCACCTACTGGAGCGGCTACACGCTCTCGGACTTCATCTTCAAGCAGGGCGGCATCTACAACGGCAAACACCTCGACTACCCCGGCACGTCGACGCGCCAGTGCAAGGAGCTGATCGCCGAGTCCGATGGCGAGGTGTTGATCGACTGTGACGGTGAGCAGCCCGGCCGGCTGCCGTGCAAGGTGTCGATCCTCCCGGCGGCGATTCGACTGAAGGTATGAGCGTGCTCGGTGCCTTTCCCGTTCGGCTCACGCTGCCCGTGCAGTGGGGCGAGATGGATGCGTTTCACCACGTGAACAACGTGCACTACCTGCGCTGGTTCGAGTCGGCGCGCATCACGTACTTCGCGGCACTCGGAATCGCGATCGAGCTCGACGGCAGCCCGAAGCTCCGCCCGATTCTCGCGCGCTCGACCATCGACTACCGCGCACCCGTCACGTTCCCCGACACGGTCACCGTCGAGGCCACCACGAAGTCGTTCGGCACCACGAGCTTCGTCATGGGCTACCGGCTCTCGAGCGCTGCGCAACAGCGCGTCGTCGCCGAAGGAGACTCGGTGATCGTGCTGCTCGACGGCGCGGGCAACAAGACGCCGCTCACCGACGAGCTCAAGGCGCGCATTCACGCGCTCGAGGTCAGTACCGCTTCTCGCTGAGCAGGTTCTTCTCGAAGTCGGTCGAGATGCGCGCGCCGATGAGCTTCACGCGCACGAGCCGGCCAGCACCCCAATCGAGGTTGTCTTCGCCTTCTTCGCCGTTGGGCTTCATCGTCTTCTTGAACTTCGAGTCGACGTCGGGCTTGCCGAGCGTGAACACGAGCCTCGCGATGGTGCCGATGCCGGCCTTCTCGGTGAACGCCTTGGCCTCGGCCGCGCTCTCGAAGGGAATCGGGAACCGCAGCGGCTGCGCGCGCCACACCGACTGCGGCGGGTTGCTGTCGTCTTCGTCGTCGTCTTTCGGGCGGAACGGCTTCGCGGGATCGCCCCACGCGACGCTCAGAAGTCCCGCGCCGTCGAAGCACTCGACGAGCCCCTCGACCTCGACCGTCAGCGTCTTCTTCTTGGGGTTGTACTTCTTCAGCTCGACGCCCTGATCGTGGCGGAGCTGCACGAAGTACGTCTGGCCCTTCACCTTCTCGAGCAGCGCTTCGCGTTTGGCTTCGTTCGCCTGCTGCTCCGCGCCTTCACCGGGCGTGACGGGAAAGAGACTCCACAGGCCTTCGGGGCAGGGCTTGCCTGACGAGATCTTCACGGCGCCGGGCGGCTCCCAGAACTCGTCGAGCTTGGCCCAGTCGATCTTCGGCTCCGCCGCTTTGCGCTTCGCCTCGGCCGCGTCCTCCTGGGCCTTCTTCTCGGCCTCGCGCGCCTTCTGGCGCTCCTTCATGCGGTCGCTGCCGCTCTTGCACCCGAGCAGGGTCAGCAACAGCACCGAGAGCAGAATCTTCGCTGCGCGGGTCATTCACCCCTCCAGCGACGAAGCCTACTCCACCCAGAAGTACGTGCTGGCGACGAGCGCGCGGTTGGTGACGACTTTCGCCTTCTGCGCCTGGGCGGCCAGCGTGCGGTCTTTCTCGGCGTAGCGCGTGTCTTCCGCCTGCCGGAGCTGCTGCAGCTTGCGGCGGTACTCACGCTCTAGACGTTCGGCCGTCGCGCGCGGCTTCACGCGCTCGGCGGGATCTTCGATGGCCAGCACCGCGAGGCGCGCTTCTTCCCACTCGGCGCGCGCGCGATCGACCTGCTGGCGGGGCGAGAACAGGCTGTCTTCGGCGAAGCGATCGGCCCGATCTCGCGTGGCGTCGAACTCGAGCACGCTCTTCTTCTCGTAGATGCGGGTGATCTCGTCCTTCGCGGCCATGATGGCCTGCTCGTGCACGAGCGTCGGGCTGTTCACCGACTGCGTGCGGCCCGAGATCTCCTTCGCCTGCGCGCGGGCCATGCCTTCACCGTCGGCCCACGGCACCACACGGAACGACTCGCCGTGTTTGTAGAGCAGCAGGTGAACGAGCTTCTCTTCGGGTTTGAGGCCCGAGATCTCGAACCGGTAGACGTACCACCAGCCTTCTTTGCCCTGCAGGTGATCGAGGGTCGAGGGCAGGGTGCTGCCGTCGATGACGATCTGGCTGGCGGCGTCGGTGACGCGTGAGCGCACCTCTTTCGCGGCGAGCTGCAGCTGCTTGCGGCCGGTGACGGCCTTGCCGAGCACCGCGCCCGTCAGTTGCTCCTCGTTCGCCTTGCGCGTCTTCAGCGCCGCCTTCGCGTTCTCGGTCGCCAGGCGCAGGCGCTTGCGCACCTCACCGTCGAAGCGCTCGATGAGCAGCGAGCGCGTCTCGGTCATGCGCTGATCGATGCGCGACTCGAGATCCTTCCGAAGGGCGTCGAAGGCCGCGTTGATGTCCTCGGGCATTCGGCACGACTGGTAGATCTCGAGCACCCGCTTCTCGAAGTCGACGCCGTTCTCGAGCGCCCCGAGAATCTCGTCGGAGGCGCCGAAGACGCCGTCGAACAGGTTCAGCTTCTTCTCGAGCAGCTCGTACAGGCGCGCGTCGGCGGCGTTCGAGCGGTTCAAGAAGTTCAGCACCAGCACGTCGCGGGCCTGGCCGTAGCGGTGACACCGGCCGATGCGCTGCTCCACGCGCTGCGGGTTCCACGGCAGGTCGTAGTTCACGACCAGGTTGCAGAACTGCAGGTTCAGACCTTCGGCGCCCGCCTCGGTCGAGAGCAGAATCTGGGCCCGGTTGCGGAAGTCTTCGACGAGCGCGCGGCGGGCCTCGGGCGTTCCAGCATCACCCGTGAGCTTGGCGATCTTCCCTGCGAAGCCGTGCCCCGAGAGCAGCTGATCGAGGTACTCGAGCGTGCGCTTCGACTCGGTGAAGATGACGGCCTTCTCGGGCCACTGGTGCGCACGGGCGACGGTGAAGACGCGATCGATCGCGCGCTTGAGCGCCTCGCCCTTCGAGTTCACCCGAATCTTGTCGGCGCGGTTGGCGAACTGCTGCAGCTCCCACACCTCGCGCTTCATCGCGTCGAGCGTGTGTGGCTTCTCGGTCGGGTCGTCAGACCACTCTTCGGCCTCTTCGACGTACTGCTTCGTCTCTTCGGGCTCGAAGAGCAGCGCGCTGCCAGACTTGCTCAGCTTCGCGTACTCGAGGCGCTTCTCGAGCGACTCGGCCAGACGACGGAGCGTCGGCGCGATCGCGTACGTCGATGACGCGAGCAGCTTCCGGTACACCATCGTGAGCAGCGTGCGTTTGCCGGGCTCGATGGCGGCGCACTCGTTGCGGCGCAGGTACTCCGAGACGTCGTCGTACAGCGCCTGCTCCTCGGGCAGCGGCGTGAAGTCTTCGACGACCGAGCGGCGGTTCGTGTACCGCACGTACTCACGCACCTGCCGACGCAGCGTGCGCTGAACCACCGGCGCCAGTCGCTGCTTGATGTCACGCGACGCGGCTTCGGTCAGCCCGCCGTGCTCGGGGTCGATGGGGAAGTGCGCGCGAAACGCCTCTTCGGGCCCGAGGATCTGCTCGTCGAGGAGCGAGATGAGCCCGAACAGCTCGCTCAAGTCGTTCTGCAGCGGCGTCGCGGTGAGGAGCAGCTTGGGCGCGTTTCGCAGGCCCGCTTTCAGGGCCTTGCCCGTCTTGTTGCCCGGTTTGTGCGCATTGCGCAGGCGGTGGGCCTCGTCGATGACCACGAGATCCCACGTGATCTGCGCGAGCAGCTCGGAGCGGTTCGCCGCGAACGGGTGAGACGCGATGACGATGGGAACGCTCTGATCGAAGCAGTTGCCCGTGGCGCGAACGGTGCGCCCGTCGACGACCGCCGACTCGAGATCGAACTTGTCCTTCAGCTCCTGCTGCCACTGCGCACGCAACGTCGCGGGCGCGAGCACCAGAATGCGCGACTTGCCCTCGCTGACGAGCTGGCTCAGCACCATGCCCGCTTCGATCGTCTTCCCGAGCCCGACCTCGTCGGCCAGCATGCAGCCGCCCCGCGGCAACGAGTCGATGGCGAAGACGGCCGCCTCGAGCTGGTGCGGGTTCAGGTCGACCTTCGCCTCCGACAACGCACGCACCACGCGTTGCTGGGCGTCGCCCTGCTTGCCGGTCAGCTCCTCGGCCACCAGGCGCTGATGAAACCGCGTCAGCCCATCGGACGAGGGAATGACGCTCATCTGAGGAGGCGGTTGGGGAACGGCCTCGAGGTCGCGGCTCAGGCCGCGCGCGATCTCCGACATGGGGAGCGAATTGTGATCGTCGACACCCCTCTGTAAAGCCAGAGTTCTCCGAGGCCGATTTACCGCCACCGGCGCGATCTCGATCACACCCTCGCCAGCGAAGTCCATGTGCGACGAGGTGGGCTCACACACCGTCCGACATGAAAGAAAAGTGGACTTTCGTGGACTTGAGCGGCGACCTCATGTGGGCCTCGCGCGCACCGCTGATCCGCTGATCAGGGCTCGCTGATCGGCTGATCAGGCGCGGTCGTGGTGCCCTTCTTCAGCGCTTCGGCGAGCTCAGGCCACCACTTCTGCAGCTCGTCGATGCTGCCTTCTCCGAGCAGCGTCGCGCTGTCGAGCTTGCGGGGCTGACGATCGAGCTGGGTGGTCGCCATCGCGCTCACGACCTCGAGCAGCGCGCGGGCGCGTGGGTTTCCAGTCGTCGCCGGGAGCGCCTCGAGCGCGGCCTTCCAGTGCCCGCGCCGGAGCTCCATGACCGCGAGGCCGAGCCGCGCCTCCGACTGACTCGACGAGCGAGCACCCGACAACATCACCCAGTCTTCGACGTCGCGATCGCCACGCAGCGCGGCCGCGAGCGCGAGGTACGGCGCCACCTTCAGTTCGTCACGCCGCTCCAGAATCGACGCCGCGGAGTCGAGCTCGTGCCGCGCCGAGTTCAGCCGCCAGAGCCACATCGAGGCCTGACCGCGCAGCAGCAGCTTGTCGTTGCAGGCGTCGAACGACTCGTACGCCTCGAGAATGCGACCTTCTTCGAGCTGGGCGAGGCCGGTCTTCAGAGCGCGCGAGCTGCGTGTTCCAACCCACCACACGAGCGCGCCGATGAGCCCGAACGGGAGCACGTAGCTCACGCACGCGACGAAGCCCAACATCGCCGCGAGTGCCTCGTCAGAGCCCACCCGGCCTCAGGGCTCTTCGTAGGTGGGGTGCAGGTACTTGCGGAGCTTCTTGTTCACGTAGCTCTGCGCCGCCGACGCCAGCATCGTGCCCGGGTCGTAGGCCATGGCGAACACGGCCTTCTCTTGCACGTTGAAGACCGCTTTGATCTCGACGCCCCAGACACTCCCGGTGAGGAAGACGCGGTCGCCGTGCCACTCACTGTGAATGCTGAAGCGGCGCGCCCAGTACTCGAGCAGGTAGCCGATGCGCTCGCGGGCGACCGAGCGTTCGAACGCGTGGCCAACCGTCATCTTGATGGCGGTCGAAGCATCGAGCGTGAACGGTTCGGCTGACGGCTCTTCCGTCCCAGCGAGTGCCGTGGTCGCGAACATCACGCTGAGGAGCAGCGCCCGATGCATCGTTCGACAACCCTAAACGGCCCGCCCCCTGATTTCCAAGCGTCGATAGTGTGTCGACTCGGAAAAGGTGGCGACCCGCCTCGGCCGCCGCTTCCAGAAGTTGATCGCGATGCCGATGCGCCAGCCCGGCTCCGTGGGCAGCCGCTTGAGCGGAATCTCGTTGCGCGCGTCGAGCACGCCATGCGTCAGCTTCGCGTCGAAGAAGGCAAACCGGTTGGGCCCAGGCTCGACGAAGTCGAAGTCGTCGGTGTCAGGCGCACACGCGGGCCGTGAAGGGTCGGCCTTCTGCTTCGTCACCGCCAGCAGCCCGCCAACGCTCTTCGTCACGTAGAGCAACGACGAGGTGTGGGGCGTGACGGTTCGACCCGTGTCGTCGAAGAGCGCGTTGTCGCGATCGACGTGGAAGTCGACCTTCACGTTCGAGGTGCGCATGCGCGAGAGCCACCACTCCACGCCCGTCACGCCTCGCCGCCGCTCTGGTGTGAGGTGCGGCAGCAGCTTCAGCACCGCCTGCTCCACGACGTTGGTGGGCGGCGTCGAGAGCTCGAACCAGAAGGTCGTCTGGTAGCTCTCGCGGAGCCGCTCCTCGCCGAGGGAGAGAATGCGTCGTCGCAACGTCGAGAACTGTGCGGCGGGGAGCGCCGGCTCGACGAGGGTGACGAACGGCGCGCGGGGCTTCACTTCGGCAGCGCGAGCAACTCGGAGAGCGCTCGCCCCTCGGTCATCGCGGGCGTGCCCAGCTCCATCAGCGCCGCTGCGGTGGGCGCGACGTCGACGGCCCGGGCCCACGAGGCCGAGATGCCCGGCTTCACGCCGCGGCCCCACAGGAGCAGCGGCACCTCGGAGTCGTACGCGTACGGCGTTCCGTGTGAGGTGCCTCGCGGCTCGCTCTCGAGCACGTTGAAGGGCTTGAGCAGCATCAGCACGTCGCCGCTGCGATCGGGGTGGAAGCCGAGCTGCAGCGCTTTCACGAACCCACCGGGATCGGGCGCGAAGAGATCGTCGCGCGAGACCGCGACCGCCACCTCGGGCAACGCACGGAGCTGCTCAGCCACCTGACGTCGCACCGTCGCGAGGTCGAGCTTCTTGTCGGCGATGACCTTCCAGTCGAGGTAGACGTCGGTCTCTTCGTTCGCGGCGATCACCTTCTCGACGCCGAGCTTCGCCTTGAGCGCGTCGTTCACCGCGCCAGTGAGCTGCGCGGGAGGCACGCGTTTTCCCTCGAGGCCCAGCGCCGCCCACTCTTCGGGAATCGCCGCACCGCCGTGATCGGCGGACATGATGACGACGACGTTGCCCTTGCCGACGGTGCGCTCGAGCGTCTGGAGCAGGTCGCCGATCGTCTTGTCGAGTCGCACCACCATGTCCTGCATCTCCCACGAGGAGGGGCCGTACAGGTGATACGTGCGGTCGAACGGCGAGAAGCTGATCGACAAGAGATCGGGCACGTCGTCTTTGCCCAGCTGCTCCCCTTCGATGGCCGCCTTCGCGAACTCGACGAGCACGTCGTTCATCATCGGGCTCGACGCGAGCGCCGAGTACGACTGCGGGCCGGGAGAGGGAAGACCGCCAGAGAGCGGGTGGGGGAAGACGCGCGACATGCCGTACCAGTCGCTCTCGAAGGGCCGCTCGTCGTCGCCCTGGTAGTCCTTCGCGGGCGAGAGCAGCTCCCACTTCTTCGCCTGGTACGCGTCGGCGAACTTCTTGTCGTTGTACGCCTGCACCCAGGTCGGCACCGCCTTGCGGTACCAGGTGCCGGTCACGAAGCGGCCGAGCTGCTCGTGAAACCACCACGCCTCACCGAGCCGGCCGGCCATCGCGATCGCCGCGCGCCCCTTGCCCGCGACGGCGATCGACTTGCCCTTCATCCACGTCGAGGCGCGCACGCGATCGGAGAGCGTCTCGGCCAGCAGATGATCGGGTGAGACGTCGTCGTTGCCGAGCGGCGCCTCGAGCATCGGGTGGTTCGGGTCGACGAAGACAGGCTCGAGCTTGCCCGTCGCACGGTTGAAGACCTTGTTCGACACGATGCCGTGCCGCCACGGGTTGGCTCCGGTGACCAGCGTCGTGTGGCCGGCGGCCGTCACGCACTCGGCGTGCTCGTAGTGCAGCGAGGGCACGAAGGCGCCTTCGGCGATGAGCCGCGCCAGCCCTGCCTTCATGCGAGGCCGGTGCTTCAGGAAGACGTCGGTGCCCATCGCGTCGACGCTGATGAAGACAGTCAGGCGAGGGGGCTTCGCGAACGACGGGAGCGCCGCGAGGAGACAACAGAGCGCGAGGAGGCGGCTCATCATGGGCCGCGAACAATGGTCGCTTTCTCCCGACCGGTCGAGCGAGATGATGCGCTAGACGCGGGCCGCGATGCCCCCTCCGCAACCGACCTCACGCGTCGTCGAAGCCCGCACCCGCGTCATCTACGGCGACACCGATCAGATGGGCGTCGTCTACTACGCGAACTACTTCCGCTACTTCGAGCTCTCGCGCAGCGAGTTCTTCCGCTCGCTCGGAGGCAGCTACGTCGAGCTCGAGAAGCAGGGCTTCGGGCTGCCGGTCGTCGAGGCCAACGCCCGCTATCGTTCGCCCGCGAAGTACGACGACGTCATTCTCATCGAGGTGAAGCTCGCCGAGCTCAAACGCGCGTCGATGCGCTTCGAGTACGTGGTGCGGCGCGAAGCCAATCGAGACGAACTCGTGTCGGGTCACACCGTGCACGCCTGCATCGGCCCCGGGGGAAAACCAACTGGACTTCCCCCAGAGGTGATGCGACTGCTCAGCGCCTGAGCCGAGAAGAATTTCCCGGAGACCTCCATGGATCGCAACCTTGCCCTCGAAGTCGTGCGCGTCACCGAGCAGGCCGCCATCTCGTCTGCGCGCCTCATGGGCCGTGGCAACAAGAACGAGTCCGATCAGGCCGCCGTCGATGCCATGCGAAAGGCCTTCGACGAGCTGAACATCGACGGCACGGTCGTCATCGGTGAAGGCGAACGCGACGAAGCGCCGATGCTCTACATCGGTGAGCGCGTCGGCAAGGGAACCACCAGCGCGCCGCCCGTCGACATCGCGCTCGACCCGCTCGAGGGCACGAACCTCTGCGCGTACGGGCGCCCGGGCGCGATCTCGGTCGTCGCGCTCGCCGAGAAGGGCAACCTGCTCAACGCGCCCGACACGTACATGGAGAAGATCGCCTGCGGCCCCGGCGCCCGCGGCGCCATCAGCCTCGCGAAGACGCCGACCGAGAACCTGCGCTCGGTCGCCAAGGCGCTGGGCCGCGAGATGTCCGAGCTCACCGTGGTGATCCTCGATCGCGAGCGCCACCACTCGTTGATCGCCGAGGTGCGCGCGTGCGGCGCCCGCGTTCGCCTCATCGAAGACGGCGACGTGGCCGGCGCGGTGTCGACCTGCTTCGTCGAGAGCGGCGTCGATCTCCTGATGGGGACGGGCGGCGCTCCCGAAGGCGTGATCGGCGCGGCCGCCGTGCGCTGCGTCGACGGCGACTTCCAGGGCCGTCTCAAGTTCCGCAGCGAAGAAGAGCGGGAGCGCGCGAAGAAGATGGGCATCGTCGACGAGCACCGCATCTACCGCGCCGAAGAGTTGGCGCGTGGCGACGTCATGTTCGCGGCGACCGGCGTCACCTCGAGCGACTTCCTCAAGGGTGTTCGGTTCTTCGCTCACGGCGCCGAGACGCACAGCATCGTGATGCGCTCGAAGACGGGCACGGTTCGGTTCGTGACCGCGACGCACCGCTTCGACAAGAAGCCGATGTGATCCACCTGGATCAATTTCCCTGCTGATCAGCCCGGGGCTGGTACGCTCCGGCGCTCTCTCATTTCGGAGGTACTCCCCGCATGCCTGGCGCGACCCGCTCGATCGTCTTCAACGCTCCCATCGAGAAGTGCTTCGAGATCATCTCGGACTACGAGCGCTACCCGGACTTTCTCCCCGAAGTGAGAAAGATCCGCACCTCGAACCGTCGCGGCAACGAAGTCGACGTGCACTACGAGGCCGAGGTCGTGAAGGTCATCAAGTACACGGTGCACAGGAAGGAAGAGAAGCCCAACCGCGTCAGCTGGTCGTTCATCGACGGCGAGTTCATGAAGGACAACAAGGGCGGCTGGGTGCTCGAAGACGCAGGCAATGGAACCACCAAGGGCACCTACAACATCGAAGTGACGGTGGGCCCGCTGGTGCCGAAGACGATTCTCAATGCCCTGGTCGACAGCCAGCTTCCGAAGCTCATGGAGAACTTCAAGAAGCGCATCGAAGCGTCGAAGTGAACGTCACTGCAGCGGTCGGTGACTGAGTCAGGGAGGGCTGGGCTGGCGCATCCAGTGAAATCGGGTGGTTCGCGGTGCGTCAGCGTGGGTTGTGGGTGGTGCCGGGCCGGTTATCATTGCAGCAGCTTCACACGGCGGTTCGACGGGAGTCTCCAACATGCTCGACGGGTACATCATCGAAGAGCTGCGTCGCCGTGAAGCGGAGCGTCAGCGCCAGGAGCGACAGCGGCCGCAGGTCGAAATCCCGCTCCACCGCGACGACGACGACGCGACCGATCGCCGCTCGGAAAAAGACGAACCCGCCAGCAACACCGAAGGCGGCAGCGTCGTCACCATCGACTTCTGACGGTCTTCAGTGCTCCCTCAAGGTCTGCGGCGCTGGTTCGATCGCGGTGCGCGGCTCAAGGTCTTCTACGACGAGGCGTACCGGCTTCCGCTGAGCGGCGTGGAGTCAGGGCCGGCGCACCTCGAGACGCGGCGCGCTGACGACGCGATTCACTACCTGCTCGCCTCGGAGATCATCGCGGCCTCGGACGTGATCACCCCGCAGCCGGCGAGCTACGCCGATCTCGGCCGTGTTCACACCGACGAGTACCTGGAGTCGCTGCAGAAGGTCGAGACGATCGCCCACTTGTTCGCGGTCGACCCCTCCGACGTCTACGTCGACGAGGTGCTGCGCACCGTTCGCCTCGCCACGGGCGGAACCATTCAGGGCGCACGCCACGCGATCGAGCACACCTCGGCAGTGCTGAACACGTTGGGCGGCTTTCACCACGCGGCGCCTTCTCGCGGTGCCGGCTTCTGTGCCGTTCACGACGTCGCGGTCGCCATCGCGGTGCTGCGCTCCGACGGCTTCACCGGGCGCATCGCGGTACTCGATCTCGACTGTCACCCACCCGATGGAACCGCCGCGTGTCTGGGTCGTGACGCGTCGGTGTGGCTGGGCTCCATCTCGGGCACGTCGTGGGGGCCGCTCGAAGGAGTCGACGAGGTGCAGCTGCCCGAGGGCTCGGGTGACGACGTGTACCTCGAGGCACTCGAGAAGCTGCTGTCACGCGCGCCGAAGGTCGATTTTGCCTTCGTCCTCGCGGGCGGCGACGTGCTGGCAGGTGATCGTCTGGGCACCCTCGGGCTCTCGCTCTCGGGCGTACGGCGGCGAGATCTTCGCGTGCTCGAGCACTTCGCCGAGCTGCCTCAGCTGTGGCTGCCTGCAGGCGGCTACACCTCGCACGCGTGGAAGGTGCTGGCTGGCTCGGGCCTGGTGCTGGCGAAGCACTCCGACGAGCCGATTCCCTCCGACTTCGACCCGCTCGCGGCGCGCATGAAGGGCATCGCCCGCAGCATCAAGCCCGAGAATCTGGGCAGCGCGCCGCTCCTCTCGGAGGCCGACGTCGCCGAGGCGTTGGGCCTTCCCCGCAGCGGCCCTGCGCGGCTCGTCTCGTACTACACGCCCGAGGGCCTCGAATTCGCGCTCGAGAAGTACCGCGTCTTGCCGCTGGTGCGCCGCCTGGGCTTCGAGAACCTGCACGTCGTGATCGATCGCGCCGGTGCCTACGATCGCGCGCGCCTGCTGGGGCGTGACTCGACGACGGGTGGCAACGTCGTGCTGGTCGAGCTCGAGGTCGAGCGACGCCGCGTGGGTGACGGCACCTTCTTGTTCGTGAACTGGTTGTCGCTGAGAAACCCGCGTGCGCGGTTCTCGGGCGTGCGGCCCCAGCTGCCCGGCCAGGAGGTGCCAGGTCTCGGGCTGGCGAAGGAGATGACCCACCTGCTCACGTTGATGGCGCACCGACTGCTGCTCGACGGCGTCGCCTTTCGCCCGTCGTGGTTCCACATGGCGTGGGCTGCGCGGCAGTCAGCGCGGTTCGTCAACTCCGCGAGGCAGGGCCGCTTCGAGGCGCTCTGCCGTGACGTGCGAGGCATCTCGCTGCTCGAGGCGACCCGTGCCGTGGCCGAAGGGCGCATGCTGCTCAACGGGCAGCCGTACGCGTGGGAAGCCGATGAGATGGTGCGCTGGCTCCACCCGCCCGACGACGAGGCCGACAAAGCGGCCATCGCCGAGGTGCGTGAGTCGAGTCACTTCACCCTGAAGCAGGTCAGTTGAGGGTGGCGGTGAAGCTGTAGGTGCCCGACGACGAGCTGAAGCCGTCGACCCACAAGTAGTACGTGCCCGAGCTGAGCGACCGGCTGATGGGGCCGAACGACAGGTTGCCGCCCGTGCAGGTGAGTTCGGTCGCCGAGCTGCAGGTCGAGCTGGGCCCGGTCAGCGCGAGCACGGGCGTCGTGAAGCCGCTCCCGGGCGTCAAGGTGACGCTGAAGCTGCGCGTGCCGCTGACGGTGAAGGAGTAGACACGGTCGGGCCCGCTGCCACCGCACGAAGCCGAGGTGCGATCGCTGATCGCAGAGGTCGTGGAGCCGCTCGCCGTCGCGGTGCCCGACGTGCCCGACGAGAACGACAGCGGAATCGGGTCGGTGCAGCTCTCGCCCGTCGCGACGGTGCCTCCGCTCAGTGTGACGGTCAGAGAGAACGTGCCTGAGGCTCCCGAAACGCCATCGACCCAGAGGTAGTAGGTGCCTGCGGAGAGCGACGTCGCGCTGAAGTTCACCGTCGAGCCGCTCGCCGTGCCCGCGAGGCAGTCGAACTCCGAGGCCGTGCTGCAGCTGCTGCTGGGACCTTCCAGCATCAACGCACCGCGGAAGGTGCTCGACGGCGAGAGCACCGCCGACACCGACTGGCCGCTCGTGACGGTGAAGGAATAGACGACGTCTGGCCCGGTGACCGAGGTGCAGACGAGCGACGAGGCGTTGTCGTTGACGCGCCCGACGGTCGTGCCCGAGACGGTCGCCGTGTTGCCGACGAAGGAGAGGGGCGTGGGCGCAGTGCACGACTCTCCGCCTGACGAGCCGCCGCTCAACGTCGCGCTCAACGTGAAGGTGCCCGCCCCTGCGCCCGAGACCGAATCGACCCAGAGGAAGTAGGTGCCCGCCGTGAGCGTCGTCGAGGGAATGCTCGCGCTCGAGCCACCCGTCGTCGCCGCGTTGCACGTCGTCTGCGTCGCCGAGCTGCACGCGGTGCCCTGCATGAGCGTGAGAATCGGGCGCCACGTCGAGCCCGGGGTGACCGAGGCGCTGAAGACCTGCCCGGCGGTCGCGGTGAAGGAATAGACGACGTCGGCGCTGCTGGTCGCGCAGGTCGAGACCTGATCGTTCGCCGCGCCGCTGACGGTGCTCGAAGCAGACGCCGAGCCACCCGTGAAGACGAGCGGAACTGCGGTGGAGCAGGTGTCTCCGGCGATACCCGCGGTCTGCGTCGTGACGGTCATGCTGAAGTTGCCCGTACCGACGCCGACGTTCTTCACGACGAGGTAGTAGGTGCCCGACGCGAGGCTCGTGGCGGTGAGGGTGGCCGAGGCGCTCGTCGTCGCCGACTCACCACAGATGATCTCACTCGCGCTCGCGCACGAAGCGATGGTGGTGGGCCCGAGGAGCATCACGCTCGCGAGCGAACCCGACGAGGGCGCGACCGTCGCAGTCAGCGAGGCTGTCGTGGTGGGGAGCGTGAGCCGGTAGTACCGGTCGGGGCCCGCGGCCGTGCACGAGGTCGTCGTCACGTTCTGCATGTACCCGTCGGTCGATGCGGTCACGGTGGTGGAGCCGCTCGTCAGCGTCAGCACCTCGGCGCTGTTGCAGTCGTCACCTACCATCGGAGTGGGCGTCGAGAGGGTCACGGTCGCGGTGAAGGTTCCGGTCGCGGTGGCGCTCAGCGCGTCGACGATCAGCCGGTAGCTCCCAGGCTGCAGGTTGACGGGCGTGCTCGTCGCAGTGCCGCTCTGGCAGCGCAGCTCGGTGGTGCAGTCGTCGCGCCGCAGGTAGCCGACAGGAGTGCTGCTGCCCCCGATGCTGGTGATGCTGAAGCTCACGTCGGACGACTGGGCGACCACGAACGTGAAGGCGATGTCCTTGCCGGCGCCGCCGCAGGTTCCCGACGAGTCATCGTTCGCCGACGTCAGAGAGCCCGTCGCGGTGAACTGGGTCGAGCTGATGGGCGTCATCGCGATCGCCGTGGCGCAGGTGTCGCCAGCAACTGCGCTCCCGCCACCGACGCCCGTGCCGCCGCCGACGCCCGTGCCACCGCCGACACCCGTACCGCCGCCGACACCCGTGCCGCCGCCGACGCCCGTGCCGCCGCCGACGCCCGTGCCGCCGCCGACACCTGTGCCGCCGCCGACGCCCGTACCGCCGCCGACGCCAGTGCCACCACCCGTCGCGAAGCCGCCTCCGACGCCGCTGCTGCCGCCTCCCGTGCCGCCGAAGCTGCTCATGCACGAACCGAAGGAGCACGACTCGGTGACCGAGCAGGACTTGCAGACGGCTCCGCTCTTTCCGCAGGCGTTCGACTGCGAGCCGAGCTGGCAGACGCCAGACGCATCACAACACCCGGTGCACGTGGTGGCGCAGGGCGGCTTCGTCGGGCAGGCCGTGATGAGGAGCAGGGCGGCCGACGCAAACAGTGGAAAGGTGAAGGAGCGCATGGTTTTGGGGTGTGACCCTCGGCTGGGGGGCGCTGTGCAACGAATGGGAGGATCGTATGGCAGGTGTCGAGATGCGGGTGCAGCTTCGCGGAATCGGGTGCGAACTGCACCACGGACCGAGCGGTGCCGTCATTCACACGGTGCCCCCGAAAGACAATGGCGGCGACGGATCTTCGTTCTCTCCGACCGATCTGCTGGGGGCTTCGCTGGCCAGCTGTGCGCTGACGACCATGGCGTTGCTGGCCGCGAAAGAAGGGCTCACCTTCGGAGACGCTTCGGCGACCGTGGTGAAGCACATGGTCGGGCCGCCGCGTCGAGTGGGCGAGTTGACGGTCGAGCTGCGAATGCCGAAGGGCGTTCCTTCGGGCCAGCGCGCCCGCCTCGAAGAGATCGCCCACGGCTGCCCCGTCGCGAAGAGCCTTCACCCAGACGTGAAGGTGCCGATGACGTTCGTGTGGCCCGACTGATCAGGTCCCGGTGCGCGGGCTCGCGCGTGGGGTCAGATCGGTCGGCACCAGCCGCAGCTGCGCATTCGACGCCGTGAAGCTCTTCGCGTCGACCTCGCGCTCCAGGTACGTGTAGCCGGCGAGCCCCTGCTCGTAGACCTGCAGGATCTTGCGCGACTCGTCGAGGGTGATCGTGCCCGCGCGCAGGGCGAGCTCGGCCTTCATGCGCACCTTGGCGATCAGATCGTCCTTGTTGAAGGCGACGTAGTTGAGCACCTCGGTCACCGTGTCGCCCTCGACGACGCGATCGATGAGGTAGCCACCGCCCGGCGCGAGCGAGACCTGAATCGTGTGCGTGTCACCGAACAGGTTGTGCAGGTCGCCGAGGATCTCCTGGTACGCGCCGACGAGGAAGATGCCCAGGTAGTACTCGTCGTCGTTGAGTGCGTGCAGCTCGAGGTCGTCTTTCACCTCGCGCTTGTCGATGAACTTCTCGATCTTTCCATCGGAGTCGCAGGTGATGTCGGCGAGCACGGCGCGTCGCGTGGGCCGCTCGGTGAGCCGGTGAATGGGCATCACGGGGAAGAGCTGATCGATCGCCCACGAGTCGGGGAGCGACTGGAAGAGCGAGAAGTTGCAGAAGTACGTGTCGCTCAGGTTGTGCTCGAGCGCCTCGAACTCCTCGAAGCTCTCGCCGGCCTCTTTGCCCATGCGCAGAATCTTGTGACAGATGGCCCAGAAGAAGTTCTCGGCGAGCACGCGCTGCTCGAGCGAGAGGTGGCCGAGCGAGAACAGCGTCAGCACCTCGTCCTTGTACTCGAGCGCGTCGTGGTAGGTCTCGAGCAGGTTCTTGTTCGTCACGTCGCGCAGCGCAGCGTGCAGGTTCTTCACCACCTGCGGCACCTCGTCGGGCAGGCCCTCGGGCACGGGGCCGGCTTCGAAGTCGCTGTTGCCGAGCACCTCGGTGATCAGCACGGCGTGGTGCGCGACGACGGCGCGGCCCGACTCGCTCACGAGCACGGGGTGGGGCACGCCGGCCTTGTCGCAGGCCTCCATCACCGAGAAGACGACGTCGTTCGCGTACTCCTCGGTCGAGTAGTTCATCGACGACGAGAAGTTCGTGCGAGAGCCGTCGTAGTCGACGCCCAGACCGCCGCCGACGTCGAGGTACTTCAGAGGGGCACCGAGCGCGTGCACCTCGACGTAGAAGCGGCCCACCTCACGCAGCGCGTTCTTCACGTTGCGAATGTTCGAGATCTGGCTGCCCAGGTGGAAGTGGAGCAGCTCGAAGCTCTCGAGCAGCCCGGCCTCTTTCATGAACCCGATCGCCTGCATCAGCTCTGCGGCCGAGAGGCCGAACTTCGAGCGATCACCGCCCGAGGCCTCCCACTTGCCAGCGCCGCGGGTCGACAAACGCACGCGCATACCGAGGCGGGGCGTGATGCCGGTCTTGCGTGACACTTCGGCGATCAGCGGAAGCTCCGAGGGCTTCTCGACGACCATCACGACCTTGCGGCCGAGCTTCGAGGCGTACAGCGCCGTCTCGACGTACTCCTCGTCCTTGTAGCCGTTGCAGACGATCAGCGCGTCGGGGTCTTCGACGAGCGCCATCACCGCGAGCAGCTCGGGCTTCGAGCCAGCCTCGAGGCCGTACCCGTAGGGCTTGCCCGCATCGACGATCTGCTCGACGACGAAGCGGTGCTGGTTCACCTTGATCGGGTACACGCCGCGGTACTGCGCCTGGTAGTTGTGCTCGGTGATCGCCTTGCGGAAGGCCTCGTTGAGGTGCACCACGCGGTGGCGCAGCACGTCGGTGAAACGAATGAGCAGGGGCAGGCTGATGCCGCGGCGGCGAACCTCGTCGACGAGATCCTTCAGGTCGAAGTTCGGCGAGTCGGGCCCACCAGGGTGAACGCAGACGTTGCCCTTGTCGTTGATGCCGAAGTACCCCGCGCCCCAGTTGCGAATCGCGTAGGTGTCGAGGGAGTCGCCAATCGTCCAGCGCTGCTGCGGGGTCGTGTTCGCCATCGTGGCGGCGGACTATAGGGATCTCGCTCGGCGATCCACCACCCTTGGCGAATCGTTGTGTGGGTATCAGCCGCGCTTCAAGGAGCGAGCTCGCCGATCCGCTCGAGGCGTCGCGCCGACGTTGGATCCTGAATGAGTTCGACCACCTCGTTGCTGCCGATGAGCCCGCGAATGTCTCCGGTCTCGAGGGCCTTCTGCATGGCGGCCGTGTTGAGCAGCTTGCCGAAGCGCGGGTCTTTCGAGAGGGCGGTGAAGTCGGGGTCTTCCTTGAGGCGTTGCTGCGCTTTGGGGTCTTTGGCGAGCTGCGCGACGCGCACGAGATCGTGGGCGCCCGAGAACTGCCGCTGCTCGAGCAGGTTGTATTCGCGCACGAAGCCCATGAGCTGCGAGTCCTTCGGGGTGAAGGCCATCTTCTTGCCCATGATGCTGACGTTCTGCTCGAGGAAGCTCATCGCGCAGAGGGCGACGTAGACGACGGCCAGCACCTTGCCGCCTCCGAGAATGAAGCCGAGCCCCCGATCGAGCGTGCGGCTGTTCGGGTCGCGCCCCGCGAGCACGCGGCGAATGATCAGCGTGGCGACGATCTGCACCGCGATGAGCACGATGACGAACGCGGCGAGCGTCGCGAGCACCACGCCGACGAAGGCCGAGGTCGCCAGCCGCTTCGCGAAGACCGGGCCGTAGAACTGACCGACGGGGCCTGCCGCCGCCCACGCGACGATGCCAGCGAGCAACGCCGCGATCTGCCGCGCCGCACCCGAGAAGAAGCCCCAGATGGCGAAGACGAAGGCGAGGCCGAGAATGACGAGGTCGAGCGTCACTTGATCTTGAAGGAGTCGCCGGAGCGGCGCTGTTCATCGAGCTTGCCCTGCACGAGCGCGAGCTTCTCTTTGAACTTCGCGTTCGACGACTCGTACATGAGGGCGCTCTTGAGGTTGCGTTCGGCGTTCGACCACTGCTGGCGTTCGATCTCCTGGAGCGCGGTCTTGAACAGCTGACGGCCCTTGGGCGTGGTGCCGAACTCTTCTTCGACGACCTTCTTCGCTTCGGCCTTGAGCTCGGCTTCAGACGCCTCGGTGTAGCGGAGCTTCGACGCCCGCTCGGGGCTGTTGATGTCGACGAGGTACTTCTTGCGCTTCGCGTCGTCGCGCAGCACGTAATAGGCCTCGGTGATGCGCCGGTAGATCGCGCCGATGTTGGCCTTCGGCTCCGCGTCTTCGAGGTGGAAGATGCGATCGGGGTGGTAGATGCGGCTGTCGCGGTAGAATGACCGCTTGATCTCCGCGGCCGACGCCGTCTGTGGCAGCTGGAGCACCTGGAAGTAGTCCTGCGTGTCGAGCGCGTCAGCGATGAACGCGAGCTGCTGAGCCTGCTGCGGAGAGATCGTGTCGACTCCACCCGTGGGAGGCAGCGGGCTGGCGCGGGTGGCGACGGCGACGGGCGCGGCCGCCTGCGCAGGCGCTGCGATGACGCCCGAGGTGCGGCTGGCCACCGGTGGCGCGATCACCGCAGGGCGAGGCGCTCCGGGGTTGGCCGGTTGCGCGGCGCCTGGAAACGGGGGGGCAGTCGGGGTCGCAGCCGCAGGCGGCCGGGGCTGGGCTGGGGCGCCTGGACACGGAGGCGCGATGGCTGGCGGGCCAGCAGGTGGTCGCGGTTGGGCAACTCCCGGAAACGGAGGGGCGATGGCTTGCGCCGCAGCGGGTGGCCGGGCCTGAGGCACCGCGTGAAGCGAAGGCACCGACGGCACGGCCGGA
>JAACJQ010000230.1 GCA_016879935.1 Archangiaceae bacterium
CCAGAACAGGTCCCACCCCTTCGCGCGCGGGTACTTCTGCGTGCCGATGTGCCCGGTGACGAAGTCTTTGAAGTCGTCGACGAAGTGCCACTTCACCGCGAGCAGCGCGTACAAGAGCCACGTGTACAGGTGCTGGTAGCGGTGCCACGGCTTCCACGCCTGCTGCGGTGACAGCCGCACGAACGGCTCGATGTCGATGTCGGAGTCGAGCCCCGCCACGTTCGGGTTCGTGTGGTGCTGAATGTTGTGCTTCCAGTGCCAGAGGTACGAGCTGCCGCCGAGCACGTCGAGCGTGAGCGCCATGGCCTTGTTCCAGCCCTGGTTCGTCGACGTCGCCTTGTGGCCACCGTCGTGTTGAATGTTGAAGCCGATGCCGGCCATCGCGAAGCCGAGCGACACCGCTGCGAGCCCGGCCTGCCACCACGTCTGCGCGGCGAAGACGAGCACTGCCCACGAGCCGACGAACCACGTGAGAATGAACGCCGTCTTCAGCCACATGCCGACGTTCGCCTGCCGCGAGACGTGCGCCTGGGCGAAGTAGCCGTCGACGCCGAGGTTCAGGTCTCTGAAGAACGCACCATGGGGGAGGAATCGACTCGTCATGAACCGCTCCGACGAGGCGATGTTGGTGACTGCCACCAAGGGCGAACTCGTGAAGCCACCCTATCAGTCCCGGCTCCATTCCCCGTCACGCCATCGTCAGCTCACTGCACGATGATGGGAACCACGACGTCGGGCCTGTCGAGGTCCGTCGAGAAGAGATGCAGGTCGTTGGCGCTCGCGCCGGGGAGCGCGGTGACCTCGACGGTGACGTCGCTCAGCGAAGCCACGCCGACGCCGGGGTCGTAGCGAGACGTCATCGTCACCGAGACGGTGCCCGTCGCGCCCGAGACATGACGCAGCTCGAAGTACGGCATGCCGCCATCGATGCCGAGAAAGAGGTTGCCTCGCGGGTCGGGCGGCGAAGGCCTGATGCCGACGTTGCTCACCCGAACCTGTTGCCTCGACATCATCGTCAGCGGGCCGAAGTCGAGCGCTTTGGGCGTCACCGCCACCACGCCACCACCGCCGACGCCGCGCAGCGTGACGCTCACCTGCGGCTGCGCGGCGACATCAGTGGCCATCACGAGCGTGCCCGACTGCACGCCGGCGTCGGTCGGCGAGAAGCCCACCCGCACGAGCGCCGAGCCGGGAATCAGCGTCTTCGTCATCGCCTCACGGTTCGCCCGGTGCACCATCAGCCCGCCGTCGGGGGCTTCGACCGCGTACGCGCTCGGCGTGGCGCTGAAGGCCGAAGCGATTGCCGACGTGAACGCCACGTTCTCGAGCTTCAGGTCGACCCACCTCGTGCGCCCGGGCGGAACGAACCCGAAGTCGACCACCGGCGTGGTGGTCAACGTCGCGCTCACCGCGTCACCGAGGAGCGAGGCCGTCACGGCGCGAGGGGAACACTCCGGCGCGGTGCGAGCGTCGAGCCGCACGAGCCCGGTGAAGCGCCCGAGCATCGAGGGCCGAAAGACGAGCGCGGTCCCGAGGCGTGAGAAGCCTGGTCCCTCGATGACTTCGTTCGAGTAGCGCAGTCGGGTCGTCGAAGGGCTCAGCTCGAAGGGAATCGAAGCCGTCGCACCTGGCACGACGGCTCCAAAGTCGAACGGCCCGAGGTCGGGACCATCAGCAATCATCCGCTGGCCGCCGAGCGAGAGCGTGACCGACTGGCCACCCGCGCGAAGTGCCACCGTCGCAGCGAAGTCGCCTTTGCTCTCGTTGGGCGTGAAGCGCACCGTCAGCTCGACGGAAGCGCCGCCAGCGAGCGACGCGGGCAGCCCTTCGATGGTGAAGACAGGCGCGGGCTCGTCGAGGAAGGGGAGGGCGCGAACGGCGTCACCGGACTCCTTCGTGACGGCCGAGAGCGTGAGCGGAGCGGCGCCAGCGTTCGAAAGGCGCACCGTCGTCGTCTCGGGGCACTCGGCCGTCGTGCCCTTGAACGACGCCGCACCGCTGAGCGCGAGCGAGCCGGGCGCTGTCGCTCCACCGCACCCCACCAGCAGGAGGACGAGCCAGCGCTGATCAATCACCTTCACGACAGCCCCTTCCGGCCCGAAGCCGTATCACTCCACATTCCCCGTGCTCGTGCTAGGCGCCTCGGCGCGATGGCTCAGACCCTCAGCATCCTCATCCCGGTGTTCAACGAAGCGCGCACGGTGCGCAAGCTGCTCGAGCGTGTCGCCTCGGTGCACTTCATCGGCGGCGTGAAGACGCAGCTCGTCGTCGTCAACGACTGCTCGAAGGACGACACCGACGCCGAAGTGCGCGCCTTCATGCGCGACAACCCGACCGTCGACCTCGTCTACCGCCAGCACGAGAAGAACCAGGGCAAGGGCGCGGCGCTCCACACCGCGTTGAGCGCCTTCACTGGAGACTTCTGCGTCGTTCAAGACGCCGACCTCGAATACGACCCGAACGAGATCAACGTGCTCCTGAAGCCCGTGCTCGATGGGCACGCCGACGTCGTCTACGGCTCCCGCTTCATGGGAGCGCACCCGCACCGCGTGCTGTATTTCTGGCACACCGTGGGCAACCGCATGCTCACCACCATGTCGAACGCGTTCACCAACCTGAACCTCACCGACATGGAGACCTGCTACAAACTGTGGCGTCGCGACATCATCACGCAGGTCGCGCCGACCCTGCAGGAGAAGCGCTTCGGCTTCGAGCCCGAGGTCACCGCGAAGGTCGCCAAGATTCCCAACGTGCGCATCTACGAGGTCGGCATCTCGTACTTCGGCCGCAGCTACGACGAGGGGAAGAAGATCAACTGGAAGGACGGCGTCTCGGCCGTGCGCTGCATCGTGAAGTACGGGCTGGGTAAGCGATGAGCGAAGGCGGGGCCGGTCACGACCCCGTTGGAGAAGCCGCGCTCGAGACCATCTCGGGCCTGAGCCACTTCAACCGGTGGATGTACGAGACCATTCGGCCGCACTGCTTCGGGCGCATGCTCGAGGTCGGCAGCGGCATCGGCAACCTCTCGCAGTGCTTCGTCGACGAAGGCCATGACCTCGTCTTGAGCGACCTGCGCGCGCCCTACGTGCGGCGCCTGCAGCAGTCCTTTCCCGGCCACGACGTCGTGAGCATCGACCTCGTGCACGCGCGCTTCGCCGACGTCTACGCGCACCAGCTGGGCACGTTCGACACCGTGTTCGCGCTCAACGTGGTCGAGCACATCGCCGACGACGTGCGCGCGCTCGAGAACTGCCGCCGCCTCGTGAAGCCCGGTGGCAACGTCGTCATTCTCGTGCCGGCCTACGAGTGGCTGCACAACGAGCTCGACGTGCAGCTGGGCCACTACCGCCGCTACACGCGCAAGACGCTCGTCGACGCCTTCACGCGCGCGGGCCTCGAGGTCACCAACACGCAGTACTTCAACGCCGTCGCCACGCTGGGCTGGGCGGTGACGGGTGGGCTCTTCGCGCGCCCCGAGATTCCCAAAGCCGAGGCGACGCTGTTCGACCGGCTCGTGCCGCTGTGGAAGTTCGCCGACCGGTTGCTCGCCAGGCGCGCAGGTCTGTCGGTCATCGCCGTCGGTCGTGCGCGGTGAGTCGGTCGTGTCGATGAGCGCCGGGCGGACGACCTGACGCGCCGACCTCGCGACTACGCCGTGCGCACCGTGCACGTCGAGCTGCGGCCAGGGCTCGTCTTTCGCCTGCTCGAAGCGGTCGCGCAGCCGCGCCCCAACCACTGGGCGCGCGTGTGGCCCACGTCGCTCGCCATGAGCCGGTGGCTGCTCGACCAGCCCCCGGCCTCGTTGCCCCGCGAAGCGTTCGAGCTGGGCTGCGGCATGGGCCTCGTGAGCATGACGGCCGCGCACCTGGGGCTCGTCACGCACGGCACCGACCGCGAGCCGCTCGCCATCGCGCTCGCCCTCGAGAACGCCGAACGAAACGGCGTCGTGGGCCTCTCGACCAGTCTGCTCGAGTGGAGCGACCCCATCACCACCTCGACGCCGCTGCTGCTCGCCTCCGACGTCGTCTACGAGGCGTCGTCACCCGACGTGCTCTACGCGCTCGCCCACGGTGCGGGCCTGCTCGCGCCCGGAGGTGTGCTGGTGATGGCAGGGCCGACCGCGCGCGCCGAGCTGGCGAACACCCTCGTCGACCGCTTTCGCACGGCTGGCTATGCGCATGGCGGCTCGACGCTCCAGGTCGAATGGGAGGGCCACCACGACGAGGTCGAGCTGCACACCCTCCGGCGGCCAGAGGCCTGACCCGCCGGCGAGGGAAGGGAAGCGGCGCGAGCCCCGTTTCGGTGATGAAGTCACCGCACCTCGGAGTCACTGCCTGCGCTTCTTCCGTCTGCTGCTGATCAGCTCCACCGTCTCGTCCTTCGCCCTCGCCGACGATGGCGGCGCTCGTGAAGGCGTCGTGCCCGCGCCCGTCGTCGTCGATGCGGGCGTCTCGCTGCCCACGCAGAAGCTTCACGCCTTTCCCCTCGAACGGAAGGTCGACGAGGCGCGGGTCGAGCGGGTGCTCGCGAGCCTCGACACCCGCGCGCGGGCGGCCCAGCTGCTGCTCGCGTACCCGCAGGTCGACAAGACGGGCCCGGTGCAGGTCGGCGGCGTGCTCTTCCTCGGAACGATGCTGCGCAACACGACGAAGGCGAAGGAGCGCATCGACGCCGCCCGCGTGCGCGCCGCGGTGCCGCCGTTCTTCTCGGTCGACATGGAGGGCGGGCGCTCGAACCGGCTCGCGAGCGTGAAGGCGCTGCGCGAGCTGCCGTCGGCGCGCGACATGGCGGCGTTGAGCGACGACGAGGTGCGCGAGTGGGGCGTGAAGGTGGGGCGCACCATGAAGTGGCTCGGGCTCAACCTGAACCTGGCGCCCGTGCTCGACGTCGCCCCGTCGGGCCACATGGAGCGAAACCAGCGCTCGTTCTCGGGCGATCCCGCCGTCGTGGTCGCGAAGGCGCAGGCGTACTCGAAGGGCCTGCTCTCGACCGGCGTCGTGCCCGTGGGCAAACACTTCCCCGGCTACGGCGACATCGACGGAGACTCCGACCACCACCTCGTCACCTGCGACTGGCCGAAGGCGCGCGTGCTGGCCGAAGCGAAGGTGTTCGCCGACGCCGCGCCGTCACTGGGCGGCGTGATGCTCGCGAACGTCGCCTACACGGCCTTCGACGGGAAGCCGGCCATTCTCTCGCCGCCGCTCGTCGCCCTGGTGCACGAGCACGACTGGCTGGCCGTCACCGACGACATCGCGATTCAGGTGCTCGCCGACGCCATCGATGGCACCGCCGAAGACGTGCTCACCCAGGCGTTCCTCGCGGGCAACGACGTCATTCTCACCACCGCGCCGCCCGACTGGGACAAGGGCATCGACCCCGTCGGCGTGCTGGTGCGCCTCGCCGAGGCTGACCCGAAGGCCAGAAAGCGCCTCGAGGAGTCGACGCGGCGGGTGCTCCGCCTGAAGGACCGCATGGGGCTGCTCGACGCTCTGTGAGGCGACGATTGACGGTATGCTGTCGGCATGCACCGTCGTCCCCTCGGTCTTCTGCTGCTCGTCGTCGTGATGGTCGTGGTCAGCCAGTGCGGCCAGACGGGCACTCCTGCGCTCGACGTCAGCGGGCCCAACACCGCGTTCCGCGATGGCACGCCCATCAAGCTGCGCGTCGTCGCCACCAAGGCCGATGGGCAGGTCGGCGCGGGCACCGTCGTCATCACCACCGACGTCGGTGTGGTGAAAGAAGAGCTGGTGACGCTCGACGAGTTCGGCACCGCCACCTTCACCTTCGAGTGCAACGTCGCCACGAACCCCGACTGCGTCGTCGACTCGGCCAACCTGAAGCTCCTCTGGCAGACGAAGCCGGCGGTGCGGCTCGACCGTGCCATTCGCCTCGCGCCCAAGCCGATGTCGACGGGTGATGGAGGCACGGGCGGTGGCGTGCCGGCCGGCTGCATCTCCGAGAAGTACAGCCGCACGGGCACCTGTAACGCGACCATCAACCCCGGCCCCCGCGTCGCGTGCTGTCAGCAGCTGCCGGGGCTCATTCCCAACTGCGCCGACATCTACGTCTGCGACGGCATGCGCATGACCCGCAACTACAACCGCGTGCTGTCCGACGGCGGCGGCATTCCCACCACCCTCGAGCTCGAGTTCCACGTGCCGACCTATCGAATGAGCTTCGACGAGTGCATGACCCAGAAGGTGGGCATCACCGTTCGCCTCAATGGGTCCGTGATGAACGCGACCACGCCCTACACCTATGGCTACATCGAGCCGTCGGGCGAATACTTCGCGTACCGCATGGGCGACCTCGAGGCCTACCGCGCGATGGAGGACCGCGAGTGTCGCGACACCTCCGACGGCGGAACCAAGCTGGGGGTGTGGCACTCCATTCCCGATCGTTTCAGAGACGGCGCGCTGGGCCCCATCTACCAATCGGTCGACAACAGCAGGTTCTTCTTCATCTCGCTCATCGCGCCCTGACCCCGGCGCGCCGCAATGAGTCTGCTGGCTGACGCCGGCTTGCGGCATACTTGGCCGACCGATGTGGCAGCTCGTCATCAATGGCCCTGGGTACTTCGACACGAAGTACGACCTCCCCGAGGGCACCACGCACGTCGGCCGCGCCGACGAGAACGACATCGTGCTGTCGGGCGACCTCGTCTCGCGAAAACACTCGCGCTTTCACGTCACCGGCAACGCGCTCGTCTTCGAAGACCTCGGCAGCCGCAACGGCTCACGCCTCAACGGTGAGAAGGTCGTCGGCACCGCGCCGATGAAGCCCGGTGACGTGGTGGCCGTGGGCGAGAACTCGCTCGTGGTGCGCCAGCCCAGCACCGCCGAGACCGCCGCGACCGAGATGGTCGACGCCGGTGGTGGCGGAGCCGTGCGCCGCTTCGGCCGTGGCGTCGACGTGTCGCACGCGGTGCTGATGGCCCGCGACATCCAGGACTCCATCGTTCGGCGGGTGCTCGACAACTCGATGCCCTTCGAGGCCGACTTCTCGGAGCCGCCGCCCGTGGCGAGCAAGGTGAAGCGCAAGTCGGCGGGTGACACCGACGAGAACGAGCCCAGAACGTCGGAGGTGCAGGTGCCCAGCGACGGGCCCTCGTACCCCGTCGCGTTCCACTCGCTCGTCATGCTCTTCCGCATCGCCGAGCGCCTCGCCACCGCGCCCTCGCTCCAGGCCTTCCTCGACGACACCACCGACACCGTCATGAAGCGCGTCGGCGCCTCGACCGGTGTGGTGCTCGTGCGACACGCGACGGGCGTGATGGTGCCGGCCGCCGTGCGTCACGCGAAGAAGCTGCAGAAGGGCGAGGTGCCCGTCTCTGACGCCATCGTCGACGCGGCCCTCACGCAGGGGCAGGCCATCGCGGTGGCCGACGTGCGCGACGACAGCCGCTTCTCGGAGCGCGAGTCGGTGGTGCTCTACGGCATCGACCAGGTGCTCTGCGTGCCCATCGGCCAGAAGGCCCCGTACGAAGGCGTGCTCTACCTCAACCGCACGCAGGTGAACGACGAGCCCATCGAGGCGCTGCTCGACGTGTGCACCGCGCTCGCCCAGCTGCTCCAGACGGCCGTGCACAAGTTCTCGGCTCGTTCGTCCACCGGTGGTGACCGGCTCCGCAGCGCGCTCGAGCGGTTCCATGGGCCCGACATCGTCGAGCGCCGCGTCTCGGAGCTCGCGACGGACAAGAAGGCGCGCCTCTCGCAACTCGAAGAGAAGCAGGTGACGGTGTTGTTCGCCGACATCGCGGGCTTCACCGACCTTGCGTTCAAGCTGAAGCCCGAAGAGGTGGCCGAGCTGTTGAGCGAGCTGTACCGCGTGGCGACCCCGCTGGTGTTCAGCTTCGAGGGCACCGTCGACAAGTTCGTCGGCGACTCGGTGATGGCGCTCTTCGGCGCGCCGTACGGCAAGGGCGACGACGCGATTCGGGCCGTGCGCGCGGCCATGGCGATGAAGGCCGAGTGGGAGCGCGCGATGCAGAAGCGCCCCGCCAAGGAGCGCCTGCAGCTGAAGGTCGGCCTCACCACGGGCAAGGTGCTCGCGGGTACGGTCGGCAGCGAGGCGCGGCTCGACTACACCGCCATCGGCGAGCCGGTGAACATCGCGTCGTGGCTGTGCCAGTCGGCCGAGCCGGGGCAGGTGCTCATCACCGGCAAGACGCTGGCCGCCGTCGGCGCGCGCTTCGACGTCACGCCGCTGGGCGAGCGGCCGCTCCTCGGCAGCCGCGTGCGTACGGCCGTCTTCGAGGTGCTCGACGAAGACGACGACTCGGGAACCTTGTCGGGCGTGCGCTGATCAGTTCTTCGGCCCGCGGGGCTGCGGCAACACCCACGACGCCTCGGGCGCCAGCGCCTCGAGCGCAGCTGGCAGCGTGTCGAGCGACGACACCTGCTGCTGCACCAGCGTCGAGAACGCCTCGAGGTCGAGCCCACGCGCTTCGGCACACGCCTCGAACACCGGCTTCGTCGCCGCGGTGAGCGCCTGAAAGTCCTTCTGGCCCTGCCGCGCGAGCGTTCCACCCAGCGCGAGCACACAGAGGGGAACGGCGAGGTCGGCGTCGAAGCCGAGCTGCTCGACCAGCATCGCCCAGTGCGGCTGCGTCGAGGCGTTGAAGGCCGTGAGGTCGGACGTCAGCAGCCACACCGCCTGCGCGAGGAAAGGTACACCGGCAGGGCCAGCCGACTCACCGATGGCGCCGACGAAGCCCGCGAGCATCGCCGGCGAGGCACCGGGTGCGACCTGCGAGAGCAACGCGCGCGCGGCCGAGACCGCGTTGGGCGATTGCTGCGCGACCTCGGCGCCGATGGCGTGGGCGAGACAGAAGACCTGCAGCATCGGCTGCTTTCCCGTGAAGCCCTGGGCCGCCCGCATCCACACGCCGCGCGCGCGACGGTCACGCAACCGGTCGAGCACGCCCGCGCAGTTCATCAACGCCATCGCCGACTCGGCGGGAGCCACGTGCAGCGCGAGCGCCTCTTCCGTCAGCTCGAGCGCGCGTTTCAGGTCGCCTGCCTGCCGCGACAGGAAGGCGAGGTTGCCCAACACCGACATCGCTCCGGCGAGGTCGCCCTCGGTGCGGTACTCGGCGACCGCGCGGCTCAAGAGCTCGGCAGCCTCACGAGCATGGCCCTCGGTCAACGCCTGCATGCCTGCGGTCTCGGTCTCGATGGCGCTCACGGGAGCGGGCGCTTTACCCGTGCAGCAAGAACTCAGCAGCCCGGAAGTGACGAAACCAGCCGAGGCACGAGCGCCCAGTGCGCGCTGATCAGCCACGACGGTTGGTCTCCATCCGGGCGAGAGGGCGCGAGCCTCAGGGAGCCGTTCCCGTGGAGTCGATGCCGTCCGCGCGAGGGCTGCCGACACGACGACGAGCGCACGCCCACGTAGGCGTCGTCGCCGGCGCCGTCGGGTGCGCGCCCCGCGAGGTGCTGGTGGCCTCGACCGGCGTCATCGGAGTGCGGCTCCCCATGCCGGTGCGTGGAATCACCGGCCACTCCCAGCCGGGCTTCGGGTCGGCGTCGTCTCGGCGTTGCCACTCGGCGACGGACGACGGGCTCAGGAAGAACAGGTCGGCGTGATGTCCGTACACCGAGACCCTCGAGCCGTCGGTCGGCTTCAGTCGCCCGCGAACGCCGAGCCGCCGCCAGCCGTGAGAGCTCGAGCCGCTCGGCGACGATGGTGAGCACGAAGAACGCGACCCACCTCGGCGTGACGTCGAAGACCGGAGCGCCGCTGGTGCTGGCGCGCGGTGATCAGGCCCGAGGTGTCGGCCTCCATCCGCACGGCACGTGCCGAGGCTCCGTGAGCTGTCGTCGTTGCGGCGATGCCGTTCCTTTGCGTCGCGCGCTGATCAGCCCCGACAAATCGACCTCCGTCAGGTCGAGACGGAGCGAGCCTCACTGAGTCATCTCGTTCAACCGAAGCCGTTCCTTGCTGCGTCGCGCGCTGATCAGCCTCGAAGTGTGAGACCCTTCCACCATGTCCGGCCCTCGATGGTGGTGGAGCCCTCTCTTCTTCACGCTCGCCTGCGGCTCCTCGGCGACGCCTCCCGACACGCGCGCTCCGGGAGCGCCCACCAACCAGCGCGCCACCGTCGACTCTGACGGCAGCGTCTCGCTCTCGTGGACGAGCTCTCCCGACGGCGACTTCGCGCGCACGTTGCTCGCCCGGTTTCCACCCGGCGGCCGCGCGCGCAGACCCGACGGCACGCCCGCGGTCGGCGACCCGATTGGAATGGATGGCACCGTGCTCTTCCTCGGCACCGCGTCGGCCTTCGTCGACCGCTCCGCCCCCGTCACCTGCGGCGTCGTCAGCTACCGGCTCTGGTCGCAAGACACGCAGGGCCGCTGGAGCGACGACATCGCCCTCGTCGAGCTCGACGCCGGCATCACCACGCCGCCGCCGACCCAGCCCGTCACCTCGCTCACCGCCAGCGCCCAGAGCGGCGCGCTCTTCGTGAACTGGACCAACCCGTCGGCTTCGAGCGGCTTCTCCGAGACGCGGCTCGTGAAGAAGGCCGGCTCCGCCCCGGCCAGCCTCACCGACGGCTCGCTCGTGCTGTCGACCTCGTTCACCCAATACGTCGAGTCGCTCCGCGGCCAGGTCTCAGGCAGCCGCCTCTTCTTTGCGGCCTTCACCTGCAACGCTTGTGGCCGGTGCCAGGCCATGCCGGCGACGGTCTCCTTCACCGTGCCATAAGCCCGACAACCTCGATTCATGCCCGGGTAGCAAAAGACCCACAACGACCTGCCAACCAGTTCGGGCATGGGAGATGGTGCCGCACTTCCGCGAGTTTTTTCGCGGCGGTACACCTCCCATGGACTCGCTCCTCGACCTTCACGCCTTCACCTGCATCGCTGAGGCGCAGAGTCTGTCGGGGGCGGCGGTCGTCATGGGGGTCACGCCCTCTGCGGTGAGCAAGCGGCTCACGCGGCTCGAGAAGCGGCTGGGCGTGCAGCTCGTTCACCGAACGACTCGCCAGTTCCGGCTCACCGAAGACGGGCGCGTCTTCTTCGAGCGCTGCAAAGACATTCTCTCGAAGCTGCGTGAGGCCGAGCGCGAGGTCGTACGCGGGCGAGACCACGTGCACGGCACCGTGCGGGTCGCCTCGACGCCCGAGCTCATCTGTCGCGTGCTGGTGCCTGCGTTGCGGAAGCTGTTGCAGGCCTGGCCGCAGCTCGAGGTCGAGCTCCGCGCCTCCGAGCTCGCCATCAACCCGCTCACCGAGCGCATCGACGTCTCGCTCTTCTACGGCCAGCCCAGCGAGGCTTCGCTTCGTCAGCGGCTGGTGACGACGAGCACCTTCTCGATGTTCGCCTCACCCGCGTACCTGGCCGAGCATGGCACTCCGAAGTCGCCGCGCGAGCTGAGCACGCACGTCGGGCTCATGATGACCGAGCCGGAGCCGCCCTTCGAGTGGACGTTTCCCGACGCGCCCGAGGGCGTGACGCCGCGAAAGCGCCTCTTCGCCAACTCGTCGGTCGCGCTCATGGAGATGGCAGAGCAGGGGCTTGGCATCGCGCGGCTTCCGCTGCTCTTCGCGCAGGCCTCCGTGAAGCGGGGCCGCCTCGTCTCGCTGCTGGGCAAAGACGTCGACGGCGAGCTCGCGCTGTACGCCCGCTACCCGCCAGCCGATGCCACCTCACCGCGAGTGCGCGCCATCATCGATTGGATGAGTGACGCCTTCGCCAGCTGAGCCGCTTCGCCTTCGAACGCCAGCCACGTTTCGCTCTGCGTCAGCAGCCGCTGGTGCTCCAGCGCGCGAGCTTTGACACACTCCTGCCGTCGGGGGGCCGCCACCACGCGGGCGCGCTTGAGCCGGAGCGGTGCACATGAAGTCTCTCGTCGAGCTGGCAGTGTTCGTGCGGGTCGCCGAATCGAAGAACCTGTCGGGCGCGGCGCGGAGCCTCTCCATCACGCCCTCTGCCGTCAGCAAGCGGCTCTCGAAGCTCGAGGAGCGGCTCGGCGTGACGCTCATTCACCGCACCACCCGCAACGTCTCGCTCAGCGAAGACGGGCGCGCCTTCTACGAGCGCTGCAAACGCATTCTCGCCGACGTCACCGAGGCCGAAGGCGTGGTGGCGCACGGGCGTGACGAGGTGCGTGGGCGCGTGCGCGTGTCGGTGCCCTGCACGGTGGCGCGAGAGGTGCTGGCGTCGCACGTGGCGGCGCTGCTCGAGCAACACCCCAGGCTCTCGCTCGACCTCGTGCTGTCCGAAGGCGAGCTCGACCCGATGCGTGATGGCGTCGACGTGGCGCTCTCGTGGGGGCGGCCCACCGACTCCGCGCTCATTCAGCGAAAGCTGACGAGCTCGAAGGTGCGCGTCTTCGCCTCGCCCGCCTACCTCGCGCGGCGCGGCGTGCCGAAGTCGCCCTCGGCGCTCTCGACGCATGACTGCCTGGGCTCGGGTCAGGAGCGCGGGTGGACGTTTCGTGAAGGCACCCGCGTGGTGACGGTGCCGGTGGTGAGCCGCCTGCAGTGCGACACGAGCGACGCGGTGAAGGCCCTGACGATGGCCGGCCTGGGCCTGGCGCGTGCGCCCGAGTTGGTGATGGGCGCTTTTCGCCCGAACGAGCTGGTGACGGTGCTCGACGACTACGTGGCCGAAGAGCGACCCCTGTTCGCGCGCTGTGCGCCGGCTCAGCCGCTCTCCGCACGCGTGCGCGTCGTGCTGGACTGGCTGGTGGCCAGCTTCAGCTCTTCACGCGGCTGACGGCTTCGGCCACCTCGTCCATCGAGAAGGGCTTGCGCAGCACCGCCTTGGCTCCGGCGAACCCTCCGTCGATGGAGAACTCGTCGAGGAAGCCCGAGGTGACGATGACGTCGGCCGTGGGCTCGAGCGTCTTCAGGCGCGCCATCGTCTCGGCGCCGCCCAGCCCCGGCATGACGAGGTCGCAGACGACGAGGCTCGGGTGCAGCCCGCCCTGCAGCAGCGACACCGCCTCTTCGCCGCTCGAGGCCGGGTGCACCACGTAGCCGAGCTTCACGAGGAAGCGGGCGAGCACCTTGCGCGTCGCTTCGTCGTCGTCGACCACCAGCGCGATGCCGCGCCGCTGACCCTGGGGAGAGAGCTCGAGGTCGTCTTGCGCTGGCGTCCACTCCCGCGGCAGCCACATGGTGACGCGAGTGCCGCGGCCTGGCGTCGACTCGAGCCTGATGTCACCGCGGTGCGCGCGCAACGAGGTGTACGCCATGGACAAGCCCAGCCCGGTGCCGCTGCCGCGCTTCTTGGTGCTGAAGAAGGGCTCGAAGGCGCGCTGGAGCACGTCACCCGGCATGCCTTCGCCCGTGTCCTGCACGCTGAAGGTGACGCGGCGCTCGTCGAAGCGGGCGCTGACGTGAATGGTGCCACCGTGCGGCATGGCGTCGCGTGCGTGGAGGGAGATGTTGATGAGGGCCTGCTGCAGCTGGCTGCGGTCGCCCGTCACTTCGCAGGCCTCGGGCGGCAGCCGCAGCGAGAGGCGCACGTTGGCGGGCAACAGGCGCGTCACCAGGCTCGCGGCCTCGCGGGCCATCTCGATGGCGTCGAAGCGCTCGGTGCGGGTGGGCGTCTTGCGGGCGAAGGCGAGCAGTTGGTGCAGCAGGTCTCTGGCGCGCTGGGCCGCGAGCAGAATCTGCTCGGCGTCGGCCTTGTGCAGCGGCTCCTTCACGTCGTCACGCAGCGCGCCCGCGCAGGTCTGCACCACGGCGAGCACGTTGTTCATGTCGTGCGCCACGCCGCTGGCGAGCTGGCCGATGGCGTCGAGCTTCTGCGACTGATGCACGGCCTCGAGCAGGCGCTCACGCTCGGCGGCCAGCGCGCGGGCGTCGGTGACGTCGACGAGCTTCAAGACACAGAGCTTCCCGACCCGGGTGCTGCGCAGCTCGTACACGCGCCGACCTTCGGGGCGCTCCCAGTCGATGTGCACGACCTCGGGGCCGAGGGCGCCGCTCAACGTCGCGCGCACCGTCGTCATCACGAGGGGGTTGGGAATGAGCTCGGCCATGGCGCGGCCGAGCGGGTGCTGGCCGGTCGCGCGGAACACCTGCAGCGCGCGCTCGTTCGCCTCGACGATGTCGCCGCGTTCGTTCACCACCAGCACGACCGCGGGCGTTGCTTGAAAGGCGACCTCCGAGAGCGGGGCCACCAACAGCGCCACCAGGAGCGCCTCTCCTTCAGGCGCGAAGGCGACCGCTTGAACGGTGCTGGCGCCAGGCTCGAGCTCGACGAGGCCGGAGCCCAGCGAGGCCACCGCTTCGACCCACGCCGGGTGCTCCGCGAGGACTGGCACGAGCGCGGCCAGCCGTGAGCCGACGGCAGAGGCGCCGAGCACTTCGCACGCGCGTTCGTCGGCCGAGAGAATGGTGCCGCTGCGGTCGAGGGTGACGAGCCCACCAGGCGCGCCTCGTCGTGCCCGGTTGAGCTGGATCAAAATCTCGTGTGATGGGCTTGGCTTCATGACCCCCATGCGGCAGGCGTCATCGAAGCAAATCGGGGCCGATTGATCCAATCGGCGCCCCGACACCTGCCAGTGGCAGCGGAAATGGCACGGTTGGCGTGCCTTCTCGTCACTCCACGGGTTCGCCCTGTGCGTCGAGCTTGATGGGCGCGATGCCCAGCACCCGCTCGACGACGGCGTGGCCCATGTAGATGACGGGCGTGAGGCCGACCGCGACGAGCACCTTCACGCCGTAGGACGACGCGATGAGGCTCACGAGCGTGCTCGCGTCGAGCGTGCCCTGCCATGCGAGCGTCTGAATGACGGCGGTGTCGATGAGCTGCGAGACGAGCGTGCTGCCGGTCGCGCGCAGCCAGAGCAGGCGGCCGTGCGTGGCCGTCTTCACCTTGTTGAAGACCCAGATGTCGGCGAACTGCGCGAACAGGTACGCCACCATCGACGCGATGAGAATGCGCTGACTGCCGGCGAACACGGCGTCGAACGCGGGCTGGGTGACGCCCTTCCAGTCGGCGGCGCGCGTCACGTCGCTGAACGGCAACAGCACCGCGATGGTGATGATGGTGAAGGCGAACACCGCCATGCCGAAGCCGACCCACGTCACGACGCGCGCGGTGCGCTTGCCGTAGAACTCGTTGAGCAGGTCGGTCAGCAGGAAGGTGATGGGGAAGGGAATGATGCCGACCGAGAGCGTGGTGGCGCCCGCGGCGAAGAGCTTGCCGCCGATGATGTCGCCGACGAGCAGGGCGGTGATGAAGAGCCCGGCGAGAGTGAGCAGCAGCTTCGAGCGGGTGTCGAGTCGGGTCAGCATGCGGGGAGCCCCCGCGCTTACCACGCAGCCACCAGCGCTCTGCAAACGCGAGGAGCCGGCTCCACCCGAACGAGGGAAGCCGGCTCCAGCGCAGCTCATCGAGGTGAGACTTCAGTTCTCGGGGTACGCCGTCCAGCCCGTCGTCCAGTCGGTGGTGCCGACCGCGCCGACGAACGTCGCGCTCACGTCGAAGAAGCCGTCGTTGGGCGGCGTGCCTCCGTTGGTGAGGGCGGGCGAGTCCGTGAGCGGCTTGAAGACTGGCGCCGTCACCGCGGTCGCGAACGTGAGCAGCGGATCGACCTGTCGGATGTTCAAGGAGGGCGCTTGCAGCGCCATCTCTTCGTCGAAGTTGTCGGCCACCACGCCGCCGTCAACATTGGGCGGGCGAACGTTCTGAAAAGCCGCCGTCGGGTTCTTGAAGAAGATGCTGTCTCGAACGGAGAGGGATGCGTCGTTCCATCGTGCTTGGCTATTCGAACCGGCGACATACATCGCCCAGTCGTTGAAGCTGGTCACGATGGCGTTGCGGATCGTCCCGGCAGTGCCCACCTGAAACACCATGCCCCGGCTCGTTCCCTCGCCGGGATCGCTCGAGTCGGGCGCCCGTCCAACGAGTGTGACGTTGTACAGTACAGGACTCGAGCGCGGCACCGCGTCTTGTGAGACGCGGTTGTTGTCAGCCTCGATGCCGTGGTTGCCGCGACCGGGCAGCTGCTGCACGACGAGGAACTGCGCCTTGCCCGTCCAACCTTGGTCCCAGTCGAGGCCGTCGTCATCGCTGCCCGTGACGACGAGGTGCTTCAGGTTCACCGAGCCGCCAAACAGCTCGATGCCGTCGTCGATGCCGCGGTGCACCTGCACGTAGTCGATGACGGTGCCCGTGCCACAGGCGTTGAGCGTCAGCCCGTTGAGTTCGTTGTTGGCCGAGAGCGGCTGGCCAGCGAACTCGATGCGCACGTAGCGCAACTTGCCACACGAGTGCGCGTCGTCGGGGTTGGCGCCACCGCCGTACCGATTCCGGGGCTCGTCCGCGAGCCCCTCAGCCTTGTTGTCGCCGCCCGTGACGTTGATGGCCGCCTTGCCGTTCATCAGCACGCCGCCCCAGTTGTTGGGCCCGATTCCACGCATGCCTTCGGGGAAATTCGCAGTGAAGACGATGGGGGCCGTGGCAGTGCCTTCGGCGATGAGCTGGCCCGTGCGGGTGACGATGAGGGCCGAGCCGCGGTCACCGGCAATGGTGGTGCCGGGCTCGATGGTGAGCACCGCCCCGTCGACGTGAATGATGGACTTGAGGATGTACTTCTTGTCTTTCGTCCACGTCGTCGCGGTGGTGATGGGCTCGGTGACGTCGACGAGCGTCGTCTGCTGAGCGGTGCCTCCGCCGGTGGGGCCGGGGTTGGTGGTCTGAGCGGGGCAGGCCGTGAGGGCGAGGCCCGCCAGTGCTGCGAGGAGCATGTTGCGCATGGGTCACTTCCTGGTGGTGGGCATCGTCCAGGCCAACGATGCATTGAGCTGCACGCCGAGTTGTTCGCGGAACACCTCGACGTCTGCCTGTTGAATGCGGAGCTGCTGATTGAGCGCGTTCGAGACGCCGAGCTTGAGCTGGAAGCCGGGGCCGAACGCCTGCGAGGCCGTCACGTCGAGCCGGTGCACGGGCTGCTCGAGGAAGTCGGGCAGCGGTGCGACCGCGACCTCGGAGATCGACGGGCCGGCCACGTTGTACGAGACCGCCACTTCGCTGCCCCACTCGGGCTTCGACCAGCCGATGAAGGCGTTGGCGAGCCATGGCGCCTGGCCCTGCAGGGGACGGTTCGGGTTGCCCAGCTGGCCGACGGCGTTGGTGAGCACCACGCGCGACCAGATGAGTGACGCGTTGCCGCCGAGGCGAATGTCTTTGAGCGCGGGCGTGATGCGGCCGAGCGTGCTGCGCGCTTCGAGCTCGACGCCCGCGAGCTGAGCCTGGTCGGCGTTGCGGAAGCCGAAGTCGAAGTTCGAGCCCTGACCGACGACGACGCGCTCGATGGGGTTGATGAACTGCTTGCCGAAAACCGAGAGGGCGAAGACCTCGTCTTGCGAGGGAAACCACTCGGCGCGCAGGTCGGCGTGATGAATCGTGGTGAGCAGCAGCTCGGGGTTACCGGCAACATCTCGTCGCCGAACCATGTCGAAGAAGATGAAGGGCGCGAGCTCGCGGAAGCTGGGCCGTGCGAGCGTGTAGGAGTAGCCCGCGCGCAGGTTCAGGTTGGCGAGCGGGGAAACCGTCACGTTCAGCGACGGAACCGGGTTGTGGTACTGGCGCGAGACGGGTGCTCGGGTGTTGGTATTGGTCGCGAACGGGCTCGCGACGGCGACCGTCTGCGCGCTGCCTTCGTACCGGAGCCCGGCCTGCGCGCGGAGCCACTCGGTGGCCTTCCACTCCACCAGCCCGAAGCCGCCGTAGATGGCGAGCGACGACGTGTACGAGTCTTGCGCCAGCGTGCTCTCGGCGAGGAAGAACTGCGTGCCGGCGCCAGGGCCGATGCGGTCGGTGGCAAGCACGTCTTCGGCGAGGCCCGTCGGCGTCGGGCGGCGCACCTCGAAGAAGCGGAAGCGGCGGCCATCGAACGTGCGCGCCTGGTACTGACCGAAGCCGCCCGCCTTGAAGCGGAAGCTGCGCCACGGGAGTGTCGCGGTCGCGGTGCCGCCGCCGGAGTCTTCACGCAGCGCCAGGAAGAAGCGCTCGGCCGAGTTCGGCTGCAGGCGCAGGTTCAGCTCGCGCGTGTCGGGCGAGACGAAGTAGCGCGAGTCGCGAATGTCGGGCTCGGAGCGGTCGACGTGGCCGTAGTTGCCCTGCCACTCGAGCTCGAGGTCTGCGAGCGCGTTGAGCCGGTGAAACCCCTTGAGCTGCGCGAAGAGCAGCTGGCGCTGCGTGAACTGCAGGCGGTTGTTCACCTGGTCCTGCATGGCCGAGAGCGTCTCGGGGCCACTCGCGGTGGTGGCCTGGTTCTCGGCGTTGGTGAGGCCGAGCACGAGCAGGTTCACCTCGTTGTCGCGGTTCAACTGGAAGCCGAGGTTGCCCAGCACCGACGTCGACGCATTGACGGAAGAGATGAGTGAGTCGGTCGGGTTCTCGATTTCGAGCATGCCGTCGGAGCCGGAGACGTCGGCCACCGAGATGCGGCGCGTGCGCTCCTTGCGCGACCACTGCGCGGCCACGAGGTAGCCGAGGCGGCGGTCGTCTCCGAGCTTGAGCGTGTCTCCGACCTGCGCGCTGAAGGTGCCGTTGGGTGACGCGGCGACCGACCCGGGAGTCCACCGGTTGACGAGCGCGCGCCCACCCGCCTGCTGCGTCGCGGCGTCGATGCCGGGCTTCGCGGGGTCGACCGATTGCTGGAACGCGCGGTCCGTGGGGAAGACGCTCGGCAAGTCGCGCGCGGGGTTCTTGAAGCCGAACGCTTCGCCGAACGACGACGGCGCGGAGGGGCGCGCCTGGAAGGTGGTGGCGGAGTCGACGCCGAGGCCTGCGCGCAGCTTGAGCTCGAACTGCGTGGGGAACGTCGAGGTGTCGATGGTGAGCGAGCCGCCGCCGAACTGCGCGGGCAGGTCGGGCGAGTACGTCTTGAGCACGTTCAGGTTCGACAGCAGCGAGGTGGGAAAGAGGTCGAGCGGAACACCGGGCTCGTCGGGTTCGGGGCTCGGCATGATGTTGCCGTTGAGGAGCGTCTGCACGTAGCGGCCGCCGAGGCCACGCACGAAGACGTACTTGCCGCCGACGAGGGTGACGCCGACGACGCGGCGCGCGGCTTCTCCCGCATTCGCGTCGGGCGTGCGCGCAATCTCCTGCGCGCCGATGGAGTCCTGCACCACCGCGGCCTTCTTCCGCTCCTGCAGCAGCGCCGTCTCGTTGCGCTTGTCGGCCTTCGCTTCGACGACGACTTCCTTGATGGCCGTCGACTTCGCCTCGAGTGAGACGTCGAGCGTCGTCACCTGACCGGCCTTCACCTCGACGCCCTGCACGCGGCGGCCTTCGTAGAGCGCGTAGAAGATGCGCAGGTCGTAGGTGCCGGGCGGCAGCTTGAGCCGGTACTCGCCGTCGACGTCGGTGAGGGCGCTCTTCTTTCCACCCGCGACGACCTTCACGGTGGCTTCGATGAGACCTTCGCCGTTCTGCGCGTCGATGACCTTGCCGACGATGCCGACGAAGCCCTTCGGCAGTGGCTTCTTCTTCGGCGCCTCGGCTTGAACGTCGAGACCTGCGTCGGTGCTGGGAGCTGGCTCCACAGCGCCAGCGTCGAGCGTGCCCGCGTCGTCGGTCGATGGAGGCGCGCCTGCGTCCTCGACGGTGACGCCAGCATCGAGCACCTCACCCGCGTCGGACGAGGTCTGTGCGACCCCGAGGGCGGGAACGAGCGCGAGCAGGAGCAGGTGCGTCTTCACGGGCGCCGATCTCCTCCTGGCGCGTGGCAGCCCGCGTTCGTGAAAGTGACTTCACGGCGAGCAGGTCGTCACGGCCACGCTCCTCGTGCGTCACGGCTGCGTGTCAGGCCCCGTCGAGGGGAATCGAGTGGCACACGAACGACACGAATGGTCGCGGTTGTGCCACTCGAAGTGGGGAACTCTGCGCTACGGACCGGCTCCATGAGAACGCTGCTGACCGGCGCGAGCGGGTACCTCGGTCTCCACCTGCTGCGTTCGCTGCTCGACGATGGGCAACGCGTGACTGCGGTCGTGCGGTCGGCGGCGAAGCTCGGGCCGTTCGCCAACGATTCACGGCTCGAGGTCGTCGAGGCTGACCTGCGCGACCACGCTCGCTTCGAGGCGATGCTGAAGGGACACGAGACGTGCATTCACGCAGCACTGCTCTGGGGTGACCCCGGCGTTGACCTCGAGCTGCAAGACGTCGTCGCCAGCGCGAAGCTCTTCGACGTTGCAGGGCGCGCTGGGGTCGCGCGCTGCCTCTTCGTGTCGTCGGCTGCGGTTCACCGGCCGTTTGCTGCCGAGATGACCGAAGACGACCCGCTCAGCACCACCGACCTCTACGGCGCGACGAAGGCGGCGGGAGAGTTGTTCCTCCGGGCCGCGTGCGCACAGCACCAGATGACAGGCGTCGTGCTTCGACCCGGGCCCATCGTCGGTCCGCGTGCGTTCGCATCAGGGCCGTTGCACACGCCCGACGCGCTCTCGCGAATGGTTCGCGCCGCGATCGAAGGAGAGCCCATCACCGTGACACGCGGAGAGGGACGCCAGTTCTCGGACGTGTCGACCGTCGCGAGAGCGGTGCGGCTCCTCACTCGAGAGAAGCGTCCCCACTCCACCTACCTCTGTGTCGACCGCGAGCTCGTCACCAGGGAGCACGTCGCGAAGACGGTGGTGGCGTGCCTGAACTCGAGGAGTCGAGTCGAGGTGCTGATGCCGGAGGCCACCGGCCCGACGCCGCGCTTCCGCACCGAGCGAATCGAGCACCTCCTCGGCGGGCCGACCAACGCAGAGGGCGCACTGGTGGAGCACATTCGCCAGCTCGCCACTTCGGGACGTTGAGGCTCCGCGCTCGTCAGGCGCGACGACCGAACAGCGCATCGGAAAGGCCGACTCGATTCCGGCGAAGGGGCCGACGACTCAGTGGCTCGGCAGTTCGTCGGCCAGCACCGCGAGCGTCTCGACGCCACCGCCACGCACCAGGTCCATCACCTCGAGCGCCTGCCCGTACGGCACGTCGCTCGCGGCATCGAAGAACACCACCTTGTCGGGCCGCGCGTTCACCAGGCGCACGACGCGCTCGGCGAGCTGCTCCTTCGCGATGACTTCGCTGTTCACCTTCGTCACGCCGTCGGTGCCCAGCGTGATGACGATGGGCGGAAGGACCTCGGCTGGCGGAGGCGGCGGCGCGTTCTCTTCGGGCTTCGGCGGCACGTTCAGCCACAGCTGCTTCGTGAGCAGCGGCGTCACCACCATGAAGATGATGAGCAGCACGAGCACCACGTCGACGAGCGGCGTGACGTTCATCGCGGGCTTCGCGCCCGTGCGCCGCTTGCCACCGCCACTGTCTCCGACGTGCATGCCCATGACGAAGTCCTCTCAGCTCTGCCGGTTCGCGACGTCGATGACCTGCAGCGAGACGCCCGGGAAGCCCAGGTCCTGGCAGGCCTTGAAGAGCTCACGCACCTTGCCGTAGCCGAGCTCTTTGTCGGCCTTCAGCACCACGCGGCCTTCGGGCTTCGTCGCGTGCACTTCTTTGAGGCGCTCCATCAACGGGCCGACCTCGAGCGCTTCTTTCTCGAAGAAGAACTTCCCGTCTTTCGTGAGCGTCACCGTCGTGGGCTGCAGCGAGCCGTTGCCGGTGTCGGGGTTCTTGATGCTCGGCAGCGTCACCGAGACACCGGCCTCCATCTGCGGCGTCACCACCATGAAGATGATGAGCAGCACGAGCACGACGTCGACGAGCGGCGTCACGTTCATCTCGGGCGCGATGCCCGCGCGGCGCTTCTTCTTCTTCGGCGCCGATGATGAGCTCGCGTTACTTGCCATGGGCCACGACCCCGTCGTCCGAGTGCCGCGTCTCGAGGAAGTCGATGAACTCACCGCGCGCGTCTTCGAGCGTGAGCATGATTCCGTCGGCCTGCGTCGAGAGCCAGTTGTACGCGAGCACCGCGGGGATGGCGACCATCAGCCCGAACGCCGTCTCGACGAGCGCTTCGGCGATGCCGAGCGAGACCGAGCCGAGGCCACCCGAGCCCTCCTTCGCGATGCCCTGGAAGGCGGTGATGATGCCGAACACGGTGCCGAGCAGCCCGACGAAGGGCGCCACGGAGCCGACCGACGCCAGCACGCCCATGCCACGGCGCACGTCGGCGTGGAGCAGCTCGGTCTTTCGCTCGAGCTCGCGCTTCGTCAGCTCGATGGGCGCGACCGAGCCCTTCTTCTTCGTCGCCGCGAGGTACGTCCTGGCGCCCGTGCCGAGCAGCTTGGCGAGGTGGCTGTGTTTGGCCTGCTCGGCCTTCGCCGCGAGCGTGTCGGCCTGGTCGGCGTCGAGCAGCGCCTTCGCCTCGAGGGCGAACCGGCGCGAGGCCGCGCGCGAGCGGTAGTACGCGACGAGGCGCTCGAAGAAGACGGCGAGTGACGCGAGCGCCATCAGCAGGAGCACCGAGGCGACCGTCATCGCCGGAATGCCCATGTGGCCGAGGATTTTTCCGAAGTCGAACATGTGGCTACTCCCTCAATGAGAACTTCACCGGAATGGTGAGGAACACTGCGATGGCTTGTCCGTCGAGCTGCGCGGGCGAGAAGCGCCACGTCTTCACGGCGGCGATGGCGGCGGCGACGAAGGGCTCGTCACCTTTGAGCACCTGAATGCGGCCGACCGTGCCCGTCTTCTCGACGACGACCTTCAAGACGACGCGTGCTTCCTGGCCGGTCGCGCGCATGGCCTCGGGGTACTCGGGCGGCACGTTGTTCTCGTCGGGCTCGGGAGCGTCGGCCTCTTCGGGCAGGTTCACCGGGCCGCTCGTGTTGGCCTTCACCTCGACGGGCGCGGGTGAGTCGTCTTCCGATGGGGCGACGATGGGGCCCCCGACGGCGGTGCCGGTTCCATCACCCCTGCCTCCGACCGCGACGGCGATGGCGGCGACGGGCGTGGCCGACTCGGGCGGCGCCTCTTTCGGGACTTCTTTCGGCGCGACCATCGCAGCCGCGGCAGGAGCCGGCGCCGGCGCAGCGACGACGGGTGCCTCGACGGGCACCGGCGGCTTCGGCAGCGACACCTTCTTCACGACCGGCGGAGGCGGCGGCGGGTTCTCGATCTTCGCCGGTGGAGGAGGAGGCGGCGGCGGGCGGAACGAGACGTCGACCGTCTTCTCTTCGGCCTTCGGGTGGTAGTGCGAGGCGAGGAAGGCGGTGGTGAGAATCGCTCCAGCCACGACGGCGACGGCGGCGAGCGCGGCGAACACGAGGCGCTTCTCACGCTCGGTATCGAGGGCTGAATGCTGGGCCGCGGCGAACATGGGCGGCGTCGTACTGGCCCACTTCTGCGGCGTGATGACGACTTCGTCCCGTTTTCGTCACGCGCGGCTGTCGGGTTCACCTCGGTTCGGTCACGGTCTCGTCACACCCGGCGAGCACGCCCGCTTTGGGTGGATCAGGCTGGTCGTGGCTCACTCGACGATGGTCGAGATGTTCGTGCGCTCGTGCTGGCCGAGCTCGAGCACGCCGTCTGGCAGGAACACCAGCAGCCTGAACCGGCGCCGGTACGCGCGGTCGGTGCCCGTCTGCGGCTCCGCGATGACGTGCAGCCGCCCCGGCAGGGCTTCGGCGCGCGGGCCCTTCCGCAGCCACGGCTTCGAGCCATCGGGCAGCGTCACCTCGCGCCACGTCATCGGCTTGTTCACTCCGCCGTCGGCGAAGCGGCTGTCGAGCCGCCCCGTCTCGAGCTTGTCGTAACGCGCGACGAAGATGCCCACCGACGTGTACGCGACGGGCCAGCCACCGAGGTTCTCGTAGTCGAGCACCGCCGCCGGCACGCCGCCGTCGACGAGGGGGAGCGCCTCGGACAGTTGAAACCCGCCGGGCGTCGAGAAGATGGTGCCGTCGCGATAGCCGACGCGGCCGAGGCCTCCGCGCGGGTTGTCGAACCAGACCTCGACGGGCTCGGCGCCCGAAAGCTGCAGCGGCGTCGCCGCCCACCGCAGGGGCGCGCCGCCCAGCTTGAACTCGTACACGTTGCGCGAGGTGACGAGGTAGCCGCGCACGCGGTCGACGCCGTTGGTGCCCACGGGAGAACGCTCGAGCGCGAGGCTGCGAATGAGCGTCGAGGGCTCGGGCGTGAGCTGCGCCGAGAGCTCGGTGCGGCCCGGCTGGTTCGTCGGCTCCGGCGCGGGCACGAAGAACAACGAGTCGTCGGCCGCGATGACCATCGAGACGATGCCGCCGTCGAGGTCGGTGATGGCCTCTCCACGCAGCGCGCTCGAGACGGGCTGGCCGCGGCCATCGACGAGGCGCGGCCCGAACTTCGTCGTCAGGTTCGCCTTCTTCAGGTTCTCGATGAGCACCAGGTTGCCCTGCTCGCCGACGACCCACCCCTGGCCCTGGTTCACCAGCGCCACGATGTGACTGGTGACGTCTGGAGCCACCGTCACGAAGCCAGCGTCGGCGTCGTGAACGAACACGCCGGGCTGGGTCAACGCGAAGAGCTCGTCGGTGCCACGCAGGCCGAGCGAAGCGACGTCGAGCGGCACGCGGTCGAGGAAGACGGGCGTCGCGCCGCTCATCGTCTTGCCGCCCCACACCTGCCCATTCTCGCCGCCGACGAGAAACCCGATGGCCGACGAGAAGTCCTGCTCGGCCGCGAGGTAGCGCTGGCCCGTGGTGCCGCGCTTCATGGTGGTGGCGACCTTCGTGGTGTCGAACGGAGCGGCGACGGGCTCGGTGAGACACCCCGCGAGCGGCCCCGACGAGAGCGTGCCTCGTACCCGTTTGATGCCTTCTCCGCCGCAGAGCACCTCGACGAAGGCGCCTCCGAGGTCGGTGCCGGGCGTGAAGGCGAGCGGCGTCGTGCAGGGTGTGCAGTCGCCCCACGGCGTGGTGACTTGAAGGTCGCTGCCCGTGCGCGAGACCGAGAACACCGACAACGTCGGGGCCACGCCGACCGCGCGCACCGAGAACATCGCGAAGGTCGAAGCCGTCGCGTCGGCGGCCAGCACCGCGCCCTCGGGAATGGCGAGCGGGAAGACGAGCTCGTTGCCCCCGTCGACGCCACGAACGCGCAGGCCGTCGGAGGCGAGCGCGACCACGGTGCGAAAGCGCCCGACCGGCGGCGGCGCGGTGAAGACGGGTCCGGGCGCGAGGTCGTAGACGGTGACGGCCGCCCCCGCGGGCGGAATGAAGGGAACGAACTCGTCACGGCCAGGTTGCTCCCGGAGGAGGCCCGCCCGCGTGTTCGGGTCGGCGACGAGGCCGATGCGCTGCATCTCGGGGTCGACGACGCGAAGCCGCCGCGCCTTCAGCGTCGTCGGCGGCATGCCCGGCTCGAGAATGCGGTTGCCCGGGTTTCCTTCGGCGTAGACCTCGTTCGTCGTCTGCTGAATGCCCGTCACCTTGGGTGCCGGGGTGGCCCTCGCCTGCAGCACCAGGTCGTCGAGGTCTTGCGGAGCGCTCGTGAAGGGCACCGGCTCGACGCCCGCGCGGCTGGCCTGAAACGCACCCTGCGAGGTGTGCAGCACCACTGCGTCGCTGCCCTGCACCTTCGCGACGAAGTCGACCTTGCCCGTCACGCGCGGGTGCAGCGAGGCGCCCGCGTCGACCTTCTCGGAGAAGTCGGGGAACGTCGGCAGCCCTTCGAACTGCGGCCCTTCGTACTGAAAGCGCTGGCAGCGGTTGTTCACGCCGCACACGTCTCCGGCAGAGCAGACGCCGTCGCGTTCGCCGATGGGCTTCGAGAAGTCGCAGGGAAAGTCGTTGCCGGGCGTGGTGAGCACCCCGGGGCAGGCGAAGAAGGTCAGACCAACGAGCAACAGTGCGCGCTTCATCACCAGAACCCTCCCACCACCGCCACGCCATCGAGCGTCGGCACCACGTGCGCCGAGAGCCGCGCCTGATTCTCTGTCGGCGGCATGAAGACGAACCCCAAGACGGTGAGCACTGCGCCGCCCGCGAGCAGCCCCGCCGCGACCCACTTCTGACGAAGCAGGTTGTCGTTCTGCGCGAGGTAGAAGGCGCGCTCCCGGAGCGCCGTGCCCGTGCAGCGCCCGTCGGGTGGAACACCGCCGGGGCAGAGCTCGTCGTTGAGCTGCTGCTGCTGCGTGAGGGTGATGACGCCGAACACCGCGCCGGCGAGCACCGTCACGCCACCGGCCGTGAGGAGCGTGATGGGCACCACCCGTGACGGTGGCGGCGGCAGCGGCGAGCCCGTCGCTTCGGCGGCGATGTACGGCACCAGCTTCTGCAGCTCTTCGAGCGAGGCCGCGATGCGGTTGGAGCGCCCGATGGCGCGGCCCTTCGTGGTGTCGACCGTCTGCAGCGTGAGCTGAAACACCGTACCCACGCGCGAGAGCTGCCCCGAGAGCACGAAAGGCGCCGCCAGTGAGTCGCCCAGCGAGACGCCGCACGCGTCGGGCGTCGCGTCACACACACCGAGCAGCTGCTTCTGTCGTTCGGCCCCGAGCGCGGTCTCGATGTCTCGCATCGACACGACGTCGAAGAGGCCGCGTTCCGAGAGGGCCGCGACGATGGCGTCACTCAACGCCGCCGCTTGCGCCGGCTCGACGCCCTGTGGCTGCAGGTTGAGCACCGCGAGGCGCGGCTTCTGGGTCGACGCGATGACGGGCTTCGGGGCGGGCGCGACGGCCGTGACGGGCTCGGGCGCGGGCGGAGCAGGCTCGACGACGGGGGCAGGCGCCGGCGCGGTGACGGGCGCTGGCTCGGGCTCGACCAGCTTTCCCTTCTTCGACTTGTTCTGCGCGAGCGCGCTCGAAGCCACGAGCGCCAGTACGAGACAGACGGCACGGGTCAGAGTCGGCACGGCGCGAATCCTCGCTTGGCTCGGGAGGGATGACCAACATTCCCGCTGCGCTGCTGACGTATGGTGGCCGCGCATGTCGACCCGTGACGAGGCCATCGGCAGCGTGCTCCGACGCGTGGGCTCGTCGCGCCAGCTCGCAGCAGGCGAGGTGCTGCACGTCGCGGGAGCGTCACTCGCGTTCGCGGCCCTGGTGGTGCGCGGTGAGCTCGCGCTCGCCTTGGACGTGGCGGGTGCCGAGACGCTGGAGCACTGGAGTGCAGGCGACCTCGTCCACCTCGCGGCCTTCATCACCAGGGAACCCACCGAGGGCTTCGTGGTTGCGCTGGTGGCGTCAGAGGTCTGCGTCGTCGACGCAGCGGCGTTCGAGGCGTTGCTGCGCACCGACGCTGAGTTCGCCCGGCGGGTGCTCGAGTTGGTCGCGCGTCAGGCGACGAGCCTCGAGCAGCGGGCCTGGCGCCACGCGCGCTCGGAGCGCCTCTTCGACCCGCTCACCAACGCGCAGACCCGGCAGTGGCTCTCGCAGGCGTTGCCCCGCCTCGTCGCACGTCACGAGCAGGAGCACGAGCCGTTGTGTGCGCTGCTGCTCGACCTCGACCGCTTCATGCACTTCAACGACGAGTTCGGGTTTCAGGCCGGTGACGACGCGCTGCGGCTGGTGGCGCAGACGGTGTGGCGCTCGATGCGTGTGAACGACCGGCTCGTGCGGGTGGGCGGCGAGGAGTTCGTCGTGCTGCTGCCGTCGACCACGCTCGAAGAAGCGGCGCAGGCGGCCGAGCGGGTGCGCGCGAGCGTCGCGGCGACTCCGGTTCGCACGTTGCGCGCGGTGACCGTCTCGATTGGCGTGGCCGAGCACCATCGGGGCGCCGAGCCCGAGGCGCTCATCGAGCGCGCACGCGTCGCGAAGTTCGACGCGAAGCTTGGCGGTCGCAACCGGGTGGCGGTGTCGCCCACCGCGCTGCGATGAGCGGCGCCGGGAACTTCGTCCACGCACGCATCAGGTGAGTCGGCTCCTGCACCGAGTCGAGCGGCGCCGGAGAGTTCGACGCAGCCCTCAGATGCTCTGCTCCTGCACCAAGTCGAGCGGCGCCGGGGAGTTCGAACGCACGCGTCAGATGCGTCGGCTCCTGCTCCGCGTTAGCGCCGCAGAACGCGACCACGCACCCATCAGATGCGTCAGAGCGTTCGACCACGCAGCCATCAGATGCGTCGGAGCGTTCGACCACGCACCCATCAGATGCGTCGGAGCGTTCGAGTCCGTACCCATCAGGTGCGTCGGAGCGTTCGAGTCCGTACCCATCAGGTGCGTCGGCGCCTCCTCTTCGTTGAGCGGCGTCACGCAGGCGAGCGTCCACCCACGCCTGTCGTGACGTCGGTGCCTCCCATCACGAACGTTGAACGAGGCCGACCCGAGCCCGTGCACTAGGGTTCGCGGCTATGACGGCGCTCGACCACATCGCGATGCTCGAGGGCGTGACCGCGCAGCAGCGCGAGGCGCTCGTGAAGGTGGGCACGCGCCGCTCGCTCGAGAAGGGCGACGTGCTCATCAGACAGGGCGAGCCCGGTGCCGCGGTGCACTTCGTGGTCACTGGGCAGCTCGGCGTCACGCTCGGTGAGCCGACCGCCGACCCCATCGCCGTGCTGGGCGCAGGTGAGACGGTCGGTGAGCTCGGGGTCATCACCGGAGAGTCTGCGTCGGCCTTCGTCGTCGCGCAGCAGCCGAGCGAGCTGCTCTCGTTGAGCGAAGAGGGCTTCTGGGAGCTGGTGCACACCTCGCACCCCTTCGCGGTGAACCTCATCGTGAAGCTGGCCGAGCGCCTGCGGAAGAACAACGCGACGGTGTCGACGAACATCGAGAAGCGCCGGCTGTACGAGCGCGCGGCCATGTTCGACGGCCTCACCGGCATTCACAACCGGCGGTGGCTCGACGAGACGCTCCACCGGCTGGTGACGCGCCACGAGAAGGACCGGGAGCCGCTCTGCGTGGCGCTCATCGACATCGACCACTTCAAGCGCTTCAACGACACGCACGGGCACGACATCGGCGACCTCGTGCTGACGACGGTGGCGGCGACGCTCGTGAAGCACCTGCGGCCCACCGACCTGGTCGCGCGCTTCGGCGGAGAGGAGTTCGTCATTCTCTTTCCCTCCACGACGCCCGACGAGGCACTGCTGGCCGCCGACCGCGTGAGGGACATCGTCTCGCAGACGAAGGTGCTGGCGCCGACGGGCGCCGAGTTGCCGCGCGTCACCATCTCCATGGGCATCGCTCCGCTCGTGCACGGTGAGAAGCCGGCCGAGATGCTGAAGGCCGCCGACGCCTCGATGTACGAAGCCAAACGCAGCGGCCGAAACCGCGTGATGGTGGCCCAGCGCGCCAGGCAGTGAGGCGCGGATCGTCGGTCGCGCCCGTGGCAACGAAGCGGCGTGCTCCCGTTCGTCGTCGGCTCGTTGCTGCTCGCCAGCCCGGTGCAGGTCGCGGTGCGGGCCAGCGTGTTTCACGACAGCCTCGCGCTCCCGTGGACGCAGCGCCTCGACGCGGGCCTGCACCCCGGCGTGTCGCTCGGCGTCGAGGTTCCCCTTCGCCTGCGTGATGGGCACGAGCTGGTGCTGGGCGGTGCGGCGTCGTGGTGGCGGGTGCCGCTCGTGCAGCAGGGTGCGTCGCTGACGGCCGAGGTGGGCTACCGCTTCACGCTGCGTGCGGGGCTTCAGCTCGAGGCCTCTCTCGGCGCGGGCCCCATGCTCGAGTGGTACGACTCGGCGGCGTGGCGTGACGGTGCGTCGACGCTCTTGCCGCGAACGCAGGTGTTGCTGGTGACGGGCCTCGGCGCTGGCTTCGACGCCCGGCGCGTCGGTGTGCCGCTCTCGTTCTTCGTTCGCTATCAGCCCGCGTTCCAGGTCGTCGCGAGCCCTCAGGCGCCGGTGTTGCCGCACGTCGCGTTGATGGCGGGCGTTCGACTGCATCTGCCCGTCGGCGAGGTGACGCGATGAGACTCGCGTGGCTCTCGGTGCTGCTGGTGGCGTGTCAGCCGGCGCCGGTGGCGGAGCCGGTGCGCGCGTGTGTCGAGCCGGTGATGCCCATGCACCCCAGGGCGGGCGCGCTGCAGCAGGTGCTCGACGACATGCACGCGGCCGGGTTTCCAGGCGTCGCGGCGTTCGCGAAGACGCGTGAAGGCGAATGGGCCGGCGCCGCGGGCTTCTCGGACCTCGCGCGCCAGACGCCGATGCAGACGTGCACGGTGAGCCGCGCCGGGAGCGCGACGAAGGCCTTCACCGCGCTGCTGGTGCTCAAGCTGGCCGACCGTGGGTTGCTCGACCTCGATGACCCGCTCTCGAAGCACCTGCCTGCGTCGACGCTGAAGGGCATCGCCAACGCCGACCGCGCGACGCTCCGGCAGGCGCTCTCGCACACCACGGGCATTCCGGTGCCGCTCGACGACCCGGGCTTCGCGCTCGACACGCTGTACGAGCGGCCCACGCGCTCGAAGTCGACGCTCGAGGTGTTGAACGCGATTCGCGGAAGGCCCGCGAGCTTCGCGCCCGGTGAAGGTTGGCAGTACAGCAACCCGAACTTCGAGCTGCTCGGCCTCGTCATCGAGCAGGTGACGGGCGTGTCGTACGCCGAGGCCCTCGAGCGCGAGGTGCTACGGCCGCTCGCGCTGAACGACACCACCTTCGGCGCTTCGAGCGGCGTCGCGCACGGCTTCCTCGACCTGCACGGTGACGGCACCCTCATCGACTCGAGCGCGTGGACGATGGGTACGCAGTCGCCTGCGGGCGGCGTCGTCTCGAACGTCTTCGACCTCGCGCGCTTCCTCGAGGCCGCGACGCGGGAGCCACGCCTGCAGGTCTTTCACGAGGTGCCCGCGCCGGCGGCCGTCGCGCCGGGGCACACGGGCTACGGGCTCGGGTTGATGCGTTGGCACACGCCGGGCGGAGACTTCATCGGCCACGGCGGGCTGCTGTTCGGCTGGCAGGCGTGGGTCTTCACGAAGCCCGACGCCGGCGTCACCTGGGTGCTGCTGACGAACGCGGCGCTGGGGAAGCCGTCGAGCGACCTCCACCCGTTTCAGCGCCGCGCTGCCGAGGTCTTGCTGGAGTGAGACGCCTCAGATGTCGAGGTTCACCACGCGCACCGACTCCTTCTCGATCCAATCGCGGCGGCGGTCGACGTCGTCACCCATGAGCTTGGTGAAGATGTCCTGGGCTTCGACGAGGTCTTTCACCTTCACCTGGAGGAGCGTGCGGGTGAGCGGGTTCATCGTCGTCTCGGCCAGCTGCTCGGGGTTCATCTCGCCCAGACCCTTGTAGCGCTGAATGTAGAGGCCCTTCTGCGCCTCTTCGTACGCGAGCGCGAGCACGTCCTGGTACGTGTGCGCGGTGAAGCGCTTGAGCTCTTCACCGTCTTCGGCCTTCACCTTCTTCGGGTCGCCGATGCGCAGCGTGTACGGCGCCGGGCCGAACGCCTGGAACGACTCGCGCAGCGTGACGAGCTCGCGGTACTCGGCGCTGTTCAAGAAGTCGGTGTCGAGCACGGTCTCGCGGAACGCGCCGTTCACGTCGGACTTGATGACGAACTTCTTCGAGGTGTGCTGCGGGTCGTCCTTCATCTCGACCTTCATGCGGTCGATGATGTCGGGGTAGCGCTCGCTCAGGTACTCCTCGACCTTGAAGAACTCGGCCTGCGCCTTGCTGATCATCTGGCCCTCGTCGTCCTTCACTGTCTTCTCGAGGTCCTTGAGGATCTCGGGCGTGAAGTGGGCCGACTGCACGATGGCGTCGACGACGCGCTTGTCCTTGCGCAGGGCCATCTTCTCGAGGCGCTTGTTGTAGACGGTGACCTTCTTGAGCAGCTTCTTCAGGTCATCGCCGGTGAGCTCGCCGGTCGACAGCTCGAGCGCCGCACGCTCGGCCGCACGCTCGAGCAGGAAGTCGGAGCGCACGTCTTCGTCTTTGAGGTACCGGTCCTTCTTGTTGACGGTGACTTTGTAGAGCGGCGGCTGCGCGATGTAGATGTAGCCCTTCTCGATGAGCTCGGGCATCTGACGGAAGAAGAAGGTCAGCAGCAGCGTACGAATGTGCGAGCCGTCGACGTCTGCGTCCGTCATCAAGATGATGCGGTGGTACCGAACGTCGTCGGGCTTGTAGCCCTCGGTGTCGTTGCCCGCGCGCACGCCGGTGCCGAGCGCCGTGATGAGCGTGACGATCTCCTGGCTCGTGAGCATCTTCTCGAGCCGCGCCTTCTCGACGTTCAGGATCTTTCCGCGCAGCGGCAGAATCGCCTGGAACTCGGAGTCACGGCCCTGCTTCGCCGAGCCGCCTGCCGAGTCACCCTCGACGATGAAGAGCTCGGAGAGTTCGGGCTTCTTCGAGCGGCAGTCGGACAACTTGCCGGGCAGGCCACCACCCGAGAACGCGCCTTTGCGAACCGTCTCACGCGCCTTGCGGGCGGCGATGCGGGCTCGGGCAGCGTCTCCGATTTTGCCGACGATCTTCTTCGCCTGGTTCGGGTTCTCGTCGAGCCACTGCGCGAGCTGCTCGTTCACCATCTGCTCGACGAGGCCCTTGATCTCGGAGTTGCCGAGCTTCTGCTTCGTCTGCCCTTCGAACTGCGGGTTGGGCAGCTTCACCGAGATGACGGCGGCGAGGCCTTCACGCGCGTCTTCGCCGGTCGGCTGCTCCTTGATGTCTTTCCACAGCTGGCCGCGCTCGGCGTACGCGTTGATGCTGCGCGTGAGGGCCGCCTTGAAGCCCGACAGGTGGGTGCCGCCCTCGGGCGTGTTGATGTTGTTGGCGAACGTGTAGATGCGCTCGTCGTACCCGTCGTTCCACTGCATCGCGATCTCCAGCGCGACCAGGTCCTTCTCGGTCTTGAAGAAGATGACCTTGTCGTTGAACGACTGCTTGCCCTTGTTCATGAACTCCACGAACGAGGTGATGCCGCCCTCGAACTTGAAGTCGTTCACCTTTCCGGTGCGCTCGTCGGTGATGATGATGTGCAGGCCGGCGTTCAAGAACGCGAGCTCGCGCAGGCGGCCCGAGAGCGTGTCGAAGTCGTACTCGTGCACCTCGAAGATGGTGGCGTCGGGCTTGAAGGTGACGCGGGTGCCGCGCTTCTCGGTGACGCCGACCTCCTTCACCTGGCCCTGCGGAATGCCGCGCGCGTAGGTCTGATTGTAGACCTTGCCGCCGCGCTGCACCTCGACCTTCATCAGCTCGCTGAGCGCGTTGACGCACGAGACGCCGACGCCGTGCAGACCGCCCGAGACCTTGTACGCGCTGTTCTCGAACTTGCCGCCCGCGTGCAGCTTCGTCATCACGACGTCGAGCGTGTCCATGCCCGGCACGGTGGGGTGCGGCCCGACGGGAATGCCGCGGCCGTCGTCGACGACGGTGATGGAGTTGTCGACGTGAATGAAGACGTCGACGCGCGACGCGAAGCCGGCGAGCGCTTCGTCGACCGAGTTGTCGACGACCTCGTAGACGAGGTGGTGCAGGCCGCGGAAGAACGTGTCGCCGATGTACATGCCGGGCCGTTTCCGCACGGCCTCGAGGCCCTCGAGCACGGTGATGCTCGCGGCGTTGTACTCAGCGGGGGCGTTCGATGGAGCAGGGGCTGCGGCGGGCTGCGAAGTCGATTCCATGCACGTTCCAGAGCGGGGCAAAAGCGCGGCTCCGGGTCTACCATTTCGGTCTCCGAAATGGGCCCTTTTTGACGTCTGAAATCAGCTGATTTCCCGAGTAAATCCAGGTGGCTGGAGCGTGGAGTCAGCGCCGGTCGCGAAGGGCCGCGCGGAACGACTTCACGGCCAGCAACTGGCTGCGAATCGCGACGAATTGCGAGAGCAGCGCAAGGTCGAGCGCGGGCAGCAACGCGCTTCATACGCCTCACCCGACCAGTTCACTTCGTGGCGAGGTCGGGTTCGAGAGGCCATCCCAGCGCTCCGCTCCGACGTCGAGCGGAGGCTGGTGACGAACCGACTACGGCTGCGGCGTGAACCGGTATGCCTGCGTCGTCGAGATGGCGCCGGCGGTGTTGGCCCCCAGCCCGATGCTCTGGTCACTCGCGGCCGCGTCTTCGATGCCGACGAAGCCCGTCGCGCCCGTCTCGAAGCCCGACGTGCCGCCGTTGTTCGCGGCCGAGCAGTAGTGGAACTCGATGACGTTCGAGGTCTCGACGATCTGCACCTGGTACGTGAGGCGCTCGAGCCCGACGCCGTTGCCGCCGACGAAGGCCCCGACGTTGCCCCACTGCACGATGAAGCGGCGGTTGGGCATCACGCCCGTGGTGAGCATGCGCAGGTTCGACATCGTGCCGGCGTTGCCGTTCATGTCGTCCCAGAACGCCGCGAGCAGGTTGTTCGGCGCGGCCACCGTGGGAATCGCGGCGCCGTACGAGTTCTGCACGGCGTTCGCGCCCGGCCCGACCGACAACGTCATCAACCCGTTCGTCGTGTACGAGGCGTGGGTGATGGCCTGGCCGTAGTACGTGAACGTGAACGGCAGCGCGGTGCTCGGAATCGCCATGTCGTCGCCGTAGACGGCCGGCGCCCCGTTGCCGATGGTGAAGGGCACGTCGGGAGCGGCCGACAAATCGACACACGCCGTCGTCGGGCGCGTCACCACGTATGCCGGGCGCGTCGCGAGAATGCTGAACGTGCCGGCCGTGGTGCCCATCGGCGAGCCCACCGCGATGATGAACGTCTGCGCCGACGAGCCCGTGTTGACGACCGAGAGCGTCTCGATGGAGCCCGCTACGTCGGACGAGCTCGCGCAGGTGGTGGCCGTGCACGAGTCGAGCGCGCGAAGGCTCGGGTTGAACGGCGTGCCCGTCGAGTTGACGCGCACCTGGCGGCCTTCTCCTGCAGGCACCGACAGGCTGTAGAAGACGGTCGGCCCCGTGCTGCCGGGCAGACACGCCGTCGGCGCCGCGACGCCCGCGACGATGCTCTGGTTCGCCAGCGTCGTGCCCACCGTCAGCGCCGTCGGGCTCGAGCACGAGGCGATGGCCGTCGCGGTGGTGGTGATGGAGTACGTGCCACCCCCGCCCCCGAGGTCGACCACGCCGAGCTGGAAGGTGCGCGCCGCCATCGTGTCGTTGCGCAGCAGCACCGTCTCGTTGCCCACCACGTTGCCGCTCGTCGTGCACATCGTCGACGCGCAGGTGTCGACCACCGAGACCGCCGGGTCGAAGCCCACGCCCGCGACCTGCACCGTCACCACCGTGCTGGCCGGCACCGTCACCGAGTAGTGCCGCCCGAGCGCCTGGGCCGGCGTCATCATGAAGCAGGCGGGCTGCACCGCGCCGCCCGTCGAGATGCTCTCGCCCGTCACCGGCGTGCCGATGGTGATGGCCGTCGCTCCGGCGCAGGTGGCGTTCGCCGCGATGGGCGTGCCCACGGCCGAGATGCCGAAGGTGGTGCCCACGCCGCTCTCGTCATTCACCGCGAGCAGCACCGTGCGCGTGGCCGTGGTGCTCGTGTTCTGCAGCACCAGCGTCTCGGTGGCGGTGGTCGCGGCGTTGAAGGTGCCGCCGCACATCGTGGCCGCGCAGCCGTCGAGCAACACCACCGAGGGGTTGAAGCCGTTGGCGTTCACCGTCACCTGCATCGACGTCGAGGTGGGAATGGTGAGCGAGTACCAGACCGAGGCGGTCGAGGCCGGGGCCGAGGGGCTGCACACGGCCGACGCCGCGCCACCACCGAGAATGGGCTGGCTGGTGAGCGGGGTGCCGGGCGCGAGCGTCGTCGCCGTCGCGCAGGTCGAGTTCGGCGGCAGCGCCTGCGAGGTGCTCGTGATGATGAAGGTGCCTCCCGCGCCCGTCTTGTCGACGACGGCCACGAGGAAGGTGCGCGGCATGGCCGAGGCGTTGGTGAGCCGCACGCTCTCGGAGACGCTGGAGTTCGAGTCCGTCACCTGACACGTCGTGCTCGCGCACCCGTCCACCACGGCGAGCAGCGGGTCGAGGGTCGCCGCCGCCGCCGTCAGGGTCGCCAGCGTCTGGGCCGGCACCGTGACGGAGTAGTAGCGGGCCAGCGCCGAGGGGCCAGGGGCCGTGCAGCTGGCCAGCAGCGCGCCACCGGCGTTCGAGGCCTCACCCGAGAGCGGCGTGCCGAGCGTGAGCGGCGTCGCGCCCGTGCAGACGGCGTTCGGGGCCTGCGCGATGACGGCCGAGGCGAGGGAGAAGGCCGAGCTCGCGCTCGACGCCGTCGTGCCCACGCTCACCACCACCGAGCGCGCCGTCATGCCGTCGTTGCGCACCAGCAGGCGCTCGTTGACGCCCGCAGCGCCCGTCGTGGGGTACTCGCACGTGGCCGCGCCGCACGTCGAGACGGCGTTGAGCACCATGTCGGTGACGTTGCCGGAGACGTCGAGCTGCAGCGTCGACGCCGCGGGAATCGAGAAGGCGTAGTACCGCGCGCGCGCTTCGGGCGTGCCGGTGGCGGGCTGGCAGACGGCGAGCGGTGCTCCGCCCGCGGCCAGCGCTTCACCGATGATGGGCGTGCCCGGGGCCGTCGTCGCCGCGGTCGCGCAGGTGTCGTTGGGCACCAGCGGCAGCGACGTTGCGTTCAGGCTCATCACGGTCGTGGCCGCGTTGGTGGTGCCCGCAGCGACGACGAAGGTGCGCGCCGTCATGCCGCCGTTGCGCAGCTGCACCGTGCCGCCCACGCCCGTCGAGGTGGCCGCACCAGCGCACATCGTCGCCGCGCAGGAGTCGAGGGCCGCCAGCGAGACGAAGTTGGATGCGGTGACCGTGACGACGGTGTTGGCCGGCACCGACACCGAGTAGTAGCGGGCGCGGTCGAAGGCGACGGCACAGGCCGAAGGGCCCGCGCCACCGCTGTCGAGCGCCTCGTTGTTCAGCGGCGTGCCGACGAGCAGCGGCGTCGCACCGGCGCAGGTGGCGTTGGCGGCCGTGCGCACCGAGCTCGAGCCAATCGAGACGCTGCCCGTCTTGTTGACGCGGTCCTGGTCGAAGACGACGACCGAGAAGGTGCCCGCGGGCAGGCTGAAGGTGAGGCCGTTGGTGACGTTCGGCGTGACGACCGTGCCCGAGCCGTCGAAGACCAGCGCGGCCGGCGTGAAGGTGCTGCCCGAAGGCGCCAGCGCGAGCGTCACGCGGCGCGCCTCGGTGAGCGTGAGGCTCGACACCACGCTGCCGCGAGAACCGAACGCGACGACGGTGGGCGCGGTGGGCAGCGGCGAGGCCGTGCTGGCCGTCACGGCGGGCAGCGAGACCGACTCGGTGGAGCCGTCATCGAAGGTGAGCGTCAGCACCGTGGGCGCGCTCGTCGAGGCGCTGGGCGAGACGACGCCGAACAGGTCGAGCACGTTGGGCGAGACGACGCGGGCCGAACGAACGACCGCTCCCGCGCCGCTGATGCGTGCGCCGTCGAGCGCGCCGCCGGGGCCGGTGCTGAACTGCTTGCCGTTCGACAGCTCGAGGCGCGCGAGAAAGGTGCCGCCCTGCGCGAGCGAGCCCGAGAGCACCGTCAGCGTCGAGCCGGGAATGATGGTGAGGCCCGCGGTGAGCGTGAGCACCTCGGTGCCCGTGGTGACGACGACGTTGCGCGGCCCCGTCATCGCCGTCGTCGAGACGGTGAGGTCGAGCCGCAGCGCGGTCGGGTTGAGCGTCTGCGCCGAGTTCACCGTCACGTCGGCGCCAGCGGTCACCGTCGTCGTCGAGGAAAAGTGCGTGCCCACGCCGAGCACCAGCACCGACGTGCGGCGACCGACGGCGAGCGAGTCGGGGAAGGCGGCCTGCAGCACCGGGTTCACCGGGCCTTCGGGGCCCTGCGGGCCGGCGTCACCCGGCGGGCCCTGCTGGCCGTTCATGCCCGGCGCGCCCGTCTCTCCCGTGGCGCCCTTCGGCCCGGCTTCACCCTGCGGCCCCGTCATGCCCGCAGGCCCGGGACAGCCCAGCAACGCCAACACGACACACACCGTTGCGACGACGTGACGCATCGAATTTCCCCTTTGGTTGTCTTTGAACGGATTCGCGCGCTCCACCCAGCGCGAGGTGGGCACGTTCCTTCGAAGCCCCTTCGAAGTCGAGCAGAGGTCACCTTGACTTCGTGCCGCGACGCGGTAACTCTTTCTTATATTGATACGGTCTTCACTGAAGCAGAACTCATCATGACTCAGCCCCGTCTTCTCGTGACCGGCGCCTCTGGTTTCATCGGGCGCCACGTCGTCGCCGCGCTGCAGCGGCAGTTTCAGATTCACGCGCTGGCGCGACGAACGCCGTCCGAGGCGCGCGCACCCGAAGGTGCCTCCATCACCTGGCATCAGGTCGACCTCGGTGACGAGAAGCCGATGGACGAGGTGTTCGCGAAGCTGAAGGCGGCGGGCGGCGTCGACTTCGTGCTGCACCTCGCGGCCTATTACGACTTCGCGGGCAAAGACGACCCCGAGTACCAGCGCACCAACGTCGACGGGCTGCGGGCGGTGATGAGCCGCTGCAAGGCGCTCGAGCCAAAGCTGTTCGTCTTCGCGAGCTCGCTGGCGGGCTGCGAGTTCCCCGCGCCGGGCACGGTGCTGAACGAGCGAAGCCCGCTCGACGGCAAACACCCGTACGCGGTGTCGAAGGCGAAGGGCGAGGCGATGCTCGGCGAGTTCGCGGGCGACTTCCCCTCGGTGTCGGTGCGGCTGGGCGCCGTCTTCTCCGACTGGTGCGAGTTCACGCCGCTCTACACGTTGATGCGCACGTGGTTCTCCGACTCGTGGAAGGCGCACATTCTCGCGGGCCGTGGCACCGCGGCGCTGCCCTACGTGCACGTGCGCGACGTGGTCGCCTTCTTCCTCAAGGTGTTCGAGCGCTGGGCCGACCTCGGCAATGGAGAGGTGCTCATCGCGAGCCCCGACCAGGCCGCTTCGCACCGGCAGCTCTTCGACGCGTCGATGGAGGCCTACGCCGGCCATCGCCTCAAGCCGATGTTGATGCCGAAGCCGCTCATTCGCCCCGGGCTGCACGCGCTCGGGTTGCTGGGCCGCGTGGTGGGCGACAAGCCCTTCGAACAACCGTGGATGGCGGACTACGTCGACAAGGCGATGCCCGTCGACGCGAGCCTGACGCGGCAACGCCTCGGGTGGGAGCCGAGCCCGCGCTTCGGTGTGCTGCGCCGCATGCCGTTTCTCATCGAGAACCTGAAGACGCAGTCACTCGAGTGGAACCGGCGCAACCTCGCCGCCATGAAGCACGTGCAGGTGCCCAACCACCTGCGCATCTTCCAGCTGCTCGAGGCGCACGAAGAAGACCTCGTTCGTGAAGCGGTGCACGCGTGCATGGCGCCCGAGCGGCAGCAGCGCTTTCCCAGCTACCAGCGGCTGCCCGAGGCCGACATCGTGCTCGCCTCGCAGCAGACGTTCGCGCACCTCAAGAACGCCGTGCGCACGAAGGAGCGCGCCATCTTCCGCGCGCACTGCGAGTCGCTGGCCATTCGCCGCCACGCCGCCGGCTTTCCGCGCGCAGAGGTCATCGACCTCGTCGAGCTCAAACGAGATGCCTGTCTGCGGGTGCTCCTGAAAGACCCTCGCGCGCGGGGCGTCGAGCAGCCGCTCATCGAGGCCATCAACGGCGCGTTCCGCATGGGCATCGACCAGCTCGACGACAGCTTCGACGAGCTGACGGGCAAGTTCGTGCCCGTCGAGCCGCCAGGGTGACGTTCAGCGCACGCGCATCATCCACACCACGCGCATGTTGGCGGGGCGCGTCTCGGCGTCGCCTCCACCCAGCGTGATGCCCGTGCCCGAGCCGGCCGTCGTGTAGTGACCCGAGTTGCAGTTCTGGTTCGAGTCCCAGAAGAGGGCGCGCTTGTTGCCGTTGAGCGCGATGTTGCGAAACGTGCTGCCGGCGACGGAGAACGAGCCGTTGAGCGTGTTGCAGTTGTCGGTCGTCATCGTCAGGTGGTCGTGGCCGGGGTCGTTGAGCGTGAGGCCGTTGAGCGAGGTGGCGTCGTCTTCGAGCGCGCCGCTCTGGCCGTTGCCGCCGCCGCGCAGAAACCGGCCGCCGTTCAGGTTGGGCGTGGCCGCGGTGATGATGGCGTCGGTGATGCCCTGTGAGGCGGGCGTGGTGCCGTCACAGAGCGCGAACCCGCGGGCCTGCAGCTCGGCGACCGTCTCGCTGCCGGCGAGGTGCGTGGTGTGCGCGATGATGGATCCGACGCCCACGGCCACCGCCGCGAAGTTGCCGTTCACTTCTCCTGCGTGCGCTGGCGTGTCGGGCGCGAAGCAGAACAGGCCCTTGGCGCAGAGCTGGGCGGGCGCGGCCCACGAGAGGCCGGCCGAGAGGCCCACGGTGAGCAGCGCTCCGGTGGCGAACGCGACGAGGGTCGAGCGGCGAACGCTCAGGCGAAACTGAAGGTCGGTCGACATGTGGCCTCTGCGGGGGCAGCGAGGAGCCCGCATCATTAGCAGCGAAGCGGTGCGCGCGTCAGGGCAGGCAGGCCGCGGAGCTCGTGATGACGAGCTGCTGCCTCGGCCTCGGCGCGCTCGCGGGAGTGAAGCGCACCGCGTTCTGGAGCGTGTCGAACGACCAGGTCTGTGCGCCTGCTGGCATCGTCACGCCGTCGATGGCGACGGAGACGGGCACGAGCGGGTCGACCGCCGTCTGCAGGAACCAGGTCTCTCGCCGGCCGAACAGGGAAGGACCGACGTGCTCGAGGGTCGAGCTCCACTGCGTCGTGCAGATCTCGTCGAGCACGCCGTTGCCGGGGTTGATGACTGCGGCGTAGCGCGAGGTGTCGGCTGGCCCGTCGTACACGCAGCCCGAGGGCTCGGTGGGCAGGGTGGCCAACACGCCGTGCGCGCTGAAGCGGTTCGGGTCGGCTTTCACGCGTCGCAGCAGGTCGAGGTAGTGCGTCGCGGGCATGAACGATTGATCAGGCGCGTCGGTGACGAACCACACCGAGAGCGCGGCGTCGTGGCGGAGGAAGCCGGTGTTGGGCGTCTGCGCGACCTGCGGCGGCCTGAGCGCGAGCGACGCCGACGCGAGCCCGGCCTCGACGGGGCCTCCCGCGACGCCGACGACGCCGACGAGGTTCGCGAACGTCGTGCGGAAGGGCACGGTGCGCCAGGTGACGAACGAGGTGTTGGTGTTCGGGTCGACGCGCAGCGCGCCCAGGTCGGGCTCGTCGGTGGTGGCGATGCCGAAGTGAAAGTCGACGCCGGCGTCGAAGGCGAAGCCGAAGAGGGCTCCCGGGTTCGTCGCGATGGCCTGCTGCTTGTCAGACATGCTGCACGAGTTGTCGAGCACCAGCAGCACGTCGGTCTTCGAGGGCACGGTGAAGCCCGTGACGTTCACACCCGACCCACCGACGCCGCTCAAGGGAATGGTCTGCGTGCCATTGCTCGACACGATGCTCAGCGTGGCCGTGTCGGGCCCGAGGTTGACCGGGCGATAGCTGACGGTGAACGACGCGGTGAGCCCGAGGCCGACGGTGAGCGGCAACGTCGGGAGCGTGCCGAGCTGGAACTCCGGGCTCGGCGTGAGGGTGATGCTGCTGACCGTCTGGTTGTTGAAGCAGGTGTTGGTGAGGCGAAGGGTGCGCGTGAGCGAGCGGCAGCCGGGCGCGACGTTGCCGAAGTCGATGGCCTCCTCCGAGACGACGAGACACGGCGACGGAGGCACGCATTGGCCGCCCTGACAGGTGAAGCCCGCGGTGCACGCGCGACAGACCGAGCCGCCAGTGCCGCACGTCTGCGCCGCCTGGCCGCTGTGCCGCACGCACGTCGTCGCGTTGGAGCAGCAGCCGTCGGCGCAGGTCCGCTCGTCGCAGAAGGTGCCGAGCCGGCAGACGCCCTGTGCGCAGGTCGAGCCGCTCGGGCACGCGTCGCAGATGGCGCCGTTCACGCCGCACACCGCGGTGCTCTGGCCCGTCACGGGGTAGCAGATGGTGTTGAAGCAGCAGCCATCGCACGTGAGGAAGTTGCACGGCTGCTGTTCGCACTGGCCCGCGCGACACCACTGGCCCTCGCTGCAGTTGGTACATGACGAGGTCGTCGCTCCGCAGGTCGCGTTCGTCTGAAAGCGCGGCACGAACTCGATGAACTGGTTCGCAGGCCAGCTCGCCTGGGTACAGGCTCCGGTGGTGGCACAGGAGAGCGCGGCGAGGCCGTCTCCCAGCGCGCGTTGAATGCCGACCGTGCCAGAGACCGTGCCGGGCAGCGCGCTGCCGTAGGTGAACCGAATCACGCCAGTGCTCTCGAAGAGGGTGACCTGCATTCTCACGCGTGAGGTCGAGCCAGGCAGAGGCAGGTCGCGCCACTCGAAGGTGACCGTGCGTGAGGGCGTCGCACCCGAGACCTTCCAGAGGAACTGCGTCGGCGTGCCGGTGGTGCCGACCGAGTCCCACCAGGGAGCGATGAGCGCGGCAGGGGCGAACGTGCTGCTGTGGGGAAGGCCCTGGTTCGACGCCGTGTCCGTTCCAGGACCGCCCATCACGAGGTAGCCGTTCTTCGAGAGCGAGACCTCGCGCACCGGCTGGCCGTAGAAGTCGAAGTCGAAGGGCAGGGTGACCGTGGAACTGCTCGAGCCGCTGAGGAAGAGGCCTCCGATGAGTGGTTGGTAGGCGACGGGTGTGGGGCCCGAGATGCGGTAGGTGAGCGCTCCCGAAGTCGTCACGCACGCGCCGGACTGATCGCAGCAGCCCGCGTCGCAAGCACATGCAGAGCCACCGGCGGATCCACCAGCAGTCGCGGACCCACCAGCGGTCGCGGATCCACCAGCAGTCGCGGATCCACCAGCGGTCGCGGATCCACCAGCGGTCGCGGATCCACCGGCGGTCGCGGAGCCACCTGCAGTCGCGGCTCCGCCAGCAGTCGGGGCTCCTCCGGCAGTCGCGGATCCACCAGCGGTCGCTGATCCACCGGCGGTCGCTGATCCACCAGCAGTCGCGGAGCCACCTGCAGTCGCGGATCCACCAGCGGTCGCGGATCCTCCAGCGCTCGCCGTCCCTCCGCCCGACCCGCTCGCGAACGTGCAGACGCCAATCACGCAGGTGCTCGTCGAATCGCATCGACGGCACGAGACACCACGCTCACCGCACTGCAGGTCGGTCACTCCGGCCTGGCAGGTTCCACTCGAGTCGCAGCACCCTGCGCACGTCGAAGGCCCGCACGGCATCGACACAGGCGGCGGAGAACACGACACGACGAGGACTACGACTGCCCACAGAGCCGAACGCATGCCGCCTTCTAGCCCGGAGCGTCACTTCGGCGTGCAGGCGACCATGCAGACCGTCGAGCCACCCATCGCGATCGCCTGACCCTGACACGCGATGCGCGCCATCTCGGAGGCCTGAAAGCGGTCTTCTCCGGAACCGACACCCGAGACGGTCATGAACGTGCAGCGCCCTGGCCCGACGCACTTGTTCACCGAGCCCGTCGCCATGCACTGGTACCGCGTGCCGCTGTTCGGCACCTCGTCATCGGCGCCGGCTGGCGTCACCTCGTTCGCCGGAGCGTTGGAGTCCTCCGAAGCGGCAGCGAGCAGACCGAGGCTCAGGCAGCTGCCGACGAGGCACAGCCCCATCACTCCGACCACGGCCAGCACGATGACGACGGTTCGGGTCTTCACGTCAGCGCTCGATGAACGCCGGCTCGACGCCCCAGCTCTCGTCGCGCTGTTCGCCCAGCACCACCGTCTGACACACCGCCGAGAGCGCCTCGGCCACGTCGCCGCTCAGGAAGTTCTCGCTCACGTCGAGCGTCGCCACGTCGTCGAACCAGCTCGCGGCGTCGACGATGGCCTGCCCGCCCGAGTCGGTGAGCGTGCCGTAGGCGAGCGAGAGCCATTCGAGTTTCTTGAGCAGCGGAGACTTCGCCAGCGCAGGCACCAGCACGTCGCTGAGCTCGGTGTTCATCAGGCCGAGTCGCCGGAGCTTTCCCACGCGACCCGAGAGAATCGGCTGCAGCTCGGTCAGCCCGATGGGGCTCTTGCCGAACCACAGCTCGAGCGACTGCAGGTTGGGCCGCGGCGAGCGCAACAACGGCTCGAGCTGATTCGGCAACAGCAGCGTCGTCTCGATGGCGAGCGAGCGGAGCGTGTTGGGCCAGGCCTCGATTTCAGGCAGCCGGCCACGCACGCGGAGCCCTTCCATCTTCGGCACCGCTTCGATGAGGTCGTTCAGCGCCTGCACCACCGGCCACGCGCCGTCGGCGGGGAACTCGGGGTCGGGCTCCATGAGCTCGCCGGCCAGCAGGTGAAAGCAGCGAAGGCTCTCGGGCCGCTCCAGCTCGAGGAGCTGCGCGATGGCGTCGTCGAGGCCGTCGTCGAACTCGGTCTCGAGCTCGAGCGTGCGCAAGAGCCGCGCGGAGGGATGCGCGAAGAGCGTCGTCAACGTCTCGTCGAGGGCCTCGACCTCGGCGAGGTGCACCTTCACCTTGTCGATGAAGCCCAACCGCCAGTGCACGTCGGCGTCGAGCTCGAGCGCCAGCTCGGCGTGCTTCTCGAGCAGTTCACGTTCACGCTGCTCGAGGTCGCCGCGGCCAGCGATGGGCGCTTTGTGTGAGCGCTTCGCGACCGGCAGCTTCTTCTGCTCGAGCAGGTACTGCAGCATGCCCAGCTCGCCGCGCGCGTTGCCCTGCTGCTGCAACCAGTCGACGTAGGCGAGCCGCAGCCCATCGTCGTCGGGCTCGCGGCGAATCGCGGCTTCTTTCGTCTCGTCGCTCGCCTCGCTCACGGGCGGCCTGGCGTCACTTCTGCTTGGGCGGCACCGCGAGGTTCTGCTGGAAGAAGAGGCAGTGCTTGCGCAGCTCGCGCTCCTTCTCGGTGTTGTCCGAGTTCCACGCCTTGCTGACGACGACGAGCACGCCACCGGGGTGCGGCTTGCGCACGTGGGCCGCGAGCACGTCGATGCACTTGGGGTGCTTGTCGAGGTCGTCGAAGGTGACGACGAGCGCCTTGCCAGAGATGTCTTCGAGCATCGCGCCGAAGTCCTTCGCGACGGGCTCGTGCACGTGCGTCGGCTTGAACTTGCCCGCCTCGGTGATGGCCGCCATGGCGATGTCGTCGGCCTTCACGCTGGGCTCGGCGATGTTGAGGCACAGCGTGTGACGGGTCTTGTGGCCGAGCAGGCTGGAGATGAACTCGCGGCAGGTCTTCTCGAGGGACATGGCAGCTCCTGATGACGCGGGCGATGGAGGCCCGCAGAGGCCGGGTGGATAGCACGCGGGCGCGGCCGACCGCTCAGCGTTTCTTGCCCTGAACCAGCGTGCCCTGCACGACGCCCACGAGCTGTCGGCCGGCCGACGGGCCCTTCGAGAACTGCCAGGAGCCGATGGCGACGTGCGTGGCGCTCGACTCCACGGCGTCGGGGAACGCGGACGAGAACGAGTCGGCGCGAATCCACGAACCGACGACGGTCGCGCCTTTCACCGAGCCCCCATAGCTCTGGCCCTCGAGCGCCTTGAGCACCGGCTCGAGCGTGCTGAGCGGTTCTCCTGACGCGCACGACGCCTCGATGAGCTGCTGCGCCGCGGTCGACAAGACGGGGAGCGTGATGAGCGCCGGCAACCCTTTCGCCTTGCGCAGCGCCTGCAGGCGTTCGAGGAGCGCGGCGTTCTCGACGGCGGGGTCGAGCTTCGGCGTGATGGCGGCGATGACGGCAGACGACTCCCACTCACCGTCTTTCAGTGGAGCGAGGCCGAAGCCGAACGCGAGGCGGCCGGGCGCGAGCAGGTCGGCGCGAAAGCCCGGGCGCTGGAGGTTGGTGCGCACGAGCTCGTCGATGAACTCCGAGCGGCCGCGGTGCTGTGAGACGTCGTGCGAGACGAGGCCAAGGCCCGAGACTCGTCTGGGAAGGTCGGCGTCGGGAGGCGTCTCGGGCCGCTCCACCTGCTGCGTGGCGTAGGCGCGCGCGAGCTGCTCGAGCCCGTCGGACTGTTCCATCGGCGGCAGCGAGAGCTCGAGACGGCGCTGGTTGTAGCGGGCGGCGACTTCTCCCGGCCACGTCGCGGTGTCTGCCGGGTTCGGCTTCGGTGCACGAATGGCGGCGTCGGGCTGCGTGGGCTCGGGCACGTCGACGTAGAGGGGAATGAGCGCAGCGCTGTGCCGCCACGGCTGCACGCCCGGCGCGTCGGGCACCGGCACGTACGCGAGCTCGACGAAGCGTCGGCCCGGCGTCGTCGCGGCCTTCACCGTCGTCGAGAACGAGCCGTCGGGCTTCACCGTGAGTGGGAGTTGCCGCACCCGCGCATCGTCATCGTCGACGAACACCACGGCGCTCGAGAGCGGCGTGCGGAACCGGCCGGTGAGCGTCAGCTCGTCACCCGCGTGCACGGCCTTGGCGAGCGTCGACAGCTCGACGTCATCGGAGACGGCCACGAGCACCTGAATCGTGTCTCCGAACGAGCCATCGAAGCGCACGAGCGAATACGCGAGCGGTCGTTCGGCATCGGGTTTCACGCGTGAGGCCCAGACGGCGAGCGGTGCATCGAAGGCGCGCTCCGACGACGACTCGCCCGAGAGCACGTACGAGCCGCGCAGGTCGCCGACGACGCCGGCCTTCCACAGCAGCCACTGCGAGAGCGCAGCGACAGGAGGCTGACCCGTCACCACGAACGTCTCTCCGAGCACCTTCGCGACCGCATCGAGGCGCGGCTCGTAGCGAAGGTGGGGCCGTGCGTCGGCGGGAAGGAACTGCTCGAACTGCGCGCGGAGCGGAGCGTTCACGTCACCAACGGCGCCCGCGCTGGTGCTGCGGAAGTCGACGACGGGTTGTTCGACATGCGCCGAGGCCTGCTTTGGCAGCTCACGCACGGGCCGCGTCGCGCGCTGCAGACAGCCGGTGGAGAGCAGCGCGAGGGCGAGACATGCCAGACGGATCATGGCGCGCTTCTTCTCACGAAGCGTTCACTCGAGCAGCGGCCCCCAGCGGGGAAAGTTGTCGAGGCAGTTGATGGTCACGTTGTGGGTCTGCGCCGCCCCGCACGTGGCTGCGTCACGGAACATGCGCGAGGCGTCCATGCCCATGTTCATCCACACCGCGACGTGGCCCGGGCAGATGGAGTCGTTCGAGGGCGCCGCGAAGCCGACGAAGCTGGTGGCGGGGCTGGTGGCCCACGTCAGGCTCGCGCTCGTCCATGGCGCTGGCATGTCGTTCTGGTCGAGGTCGCAGGTCGACGAGAGCTGCACGACGCGACGGACGGCGAAGCGTTGGCCGAGGTAGGCCGCGTGGCCTCCACCCTGGGAGTGACCGGTCGCGATGACGCGGCTCCAGTCGACGCCCTGCGGTGTGAGGAATTGACTCCGCCCCTGGCCCGGGCGGCGTGCGGCGAGCGTGCGAAGCGCTGCTTCGAGGCGCGCGACGATTCCGTCTTGTGGCGTGATGGAGCGCAGCCCGACGGCGGCGCCTGTCTGGTACACGCCGGTGAGTACCGTCTCGCGGCTCGCGCCGTAACAGGCCGCGTTGTTGCGACAGCTGATGCCGAGCACCTGCTGGTTCTCGTGCGCGAGCGCGATGACGTGAAAGCCCCGTTGCGCGGCGGCGTTGTAGAAGTTTCGCACCGGGTCGGGCACCTGCATCTCGGGCACGGCGATGCTGCTGGGCAGGTAGAGCACGAGCGCGCCCTTCGCCGTTCCGCCCGGCTCGAGCGCGTAGTGGGCGTCGCCGCCGCGCGGCAGCCCGCTCTGCATCGGCGTCAGTGTGAAGCAGGCAGCGGGTGGCGTGATGGCGCCCATGCCCGTCGTGGGACAGGGGTCGAGCCCGGCGTCAGTCGGCAGCCCGGCGTCGAGCGGAGCGCCTGCGTCGCTGGGAAGGCCTGCGTCGGCGGTGGTGCCTGCGTCGACGCGCTCACCTGCATCGGCCGGTACGCCCGCGTCGGTGAGGTCTCCCGCGTCGAAGCGGGTGCCCGCATCAGGCACCTCGCCCGCATCGGGCCCAGGCACCATCATCGACTGGCCGCAACCCATCAGCATCACGCCGCACACCACGAAGCTCACGCGCATGAGCGCGCGAACCCATCACGCTTCGGAAAGTTGCGGAACGGGTCGAAGGAACGCTCAGCTGCTCTGCGCCTTGCGCTCGAAGTACTGCAGGTCGACGAAGACGGCGGCCGCGAGCATGAGCATGCGCTGGTCCATCGACAGGCTTGCGTCCTGGAACGCGACGCGGAAGTTGTCCTTGTCGGTGAACATCTCGTTGAACACGCCGCTCCACTTCTTCTCGATGACGCCGACCTGCTGCTCGCCGCGGAAGAAGGGAAACGTCCACAGCTTGAAGAAGCCCGACTTCATCTCGAAGACGACGTTGCCGTTGGCGTCGAGCACGTCGAAGCGCTTGGTGAAGAACGCCCAGCGCTGCTGAATCGCGCCGATGAAGCGCCCGCCCGCCGAGACCTCGAGCCGCTGGAAGAAGAAACGAAACGGGTGGTGCGCGCGGAAGGCCTCCTGGCGGGTCTGGTCGAAGAAGGCGATGTCGAAGCTGCGCCAGTGCCCGAGGAAGTACATCGCCAGCATGCCGAGAATGCCGGAGCGCTGTTCGGCCGCGTAGAAGACCTCGCGCCGGTCGCTTGTGCTGATGGCGTACTTGTTTCGCGTCTCGAAGCCGAAGAACTCGGCGAGCTCGCGCTTCTGGCGAACGTACAGCTCGGTCGTCTGCAGCGGGGCGAGGTCTGACATGGCGCGCAGCATGCCCGAGTGACGCGGCGTGGGCGTGTCGATTGCGTCAGCCGAGCAGCAGCACTCCGGTCATCAGGTTGCCGTGTTCGGGTTTGCCGCCGACGTGACAGCCCTGCTCGCCGAAGTTGAACGAGCCGATGAGCGGCGTGGTGTGCGTGACCGACTGCAGCGCCTGCACCATGAGCTTCGTCTCGGGGTCGATGGCGAGCATGCAGCCCGCGCAATAGATGAGCAGGGCGCCTTTGAGCTCGCCGACGTCGCCGAGCGCGCGAGAGACGAGGTTCGCGGGCCGCCCCTGCAGCGCCACCTTCGTCGAGCGCACGAGCATCACGGTTTCGCCCTGGAGCACCTCGGCGAACGTCGTCAGGCCCTTCGTGGGTTGCTCCACGCGCTCGGGGTGAACGAGCGTGATGCCCGAGGGGCGCACCACGCCGAGCGGCGTCAGCGTCGTCTTCGAGAGAATGCTGTCGGGTGAATCGATGGCCGGGCCGAGCGCTCCGCCGAGCCACTGGTCGTAGACGATGGCCGCGGGCCGATGGTCGATCTCCTGAATCGTGCGGCCGCGCGCTTTGGTGACGACGCCCTTCTGTGGGGTCTGCGTCGCGCCCGAGACGAACGGCGCGGCGACCTTTCCGGGCCAGCTCACGAGCGCGAGCACGGCGCCCGTCACGAAGCGCGCCTCGTGCGTGAAGAGGCTCCAGCGGCCGGCGATGTCGTCGTCAGCCGCAGTGCCACCGAGGAAGGGCAGGCCGGGCTTGAGGTCTTGCGCGATGCCGCGAAGGAGCGGCTCTTCGACTCCAGGCGTCGCGTGAAAGAGCGCGAAGGACGGGGCACCTTCGAGGCCCTTGGTCGCGTTGCGCAGCAGCTGCCGGCCCGCGGCGTCGTCGGCGGCGACGACGGTCTGTGCCGCAACCGAGGCCTTCACGTCACCGCACAACCAGAGCGCCGCCGCCGCGTGCGGGCCCGCGACGACCTGCCCATTCGCCACCACCGAACGGCACGAGGTGACGCCGACGAAGGGTACGTCAGGCAGCGCCGTGGTGAGCGCGGTTCTCAGCGCCTCGACGTCGACACCAGCGGTGCACGTGACGATGCCGAACCGCGCGCTCGAGGCGCGTGCGGCGAGCTCGAGGGCCATCGCCTGAGCGTTCGATTGCGAGGACTGCGTCGAGAGACAGGTGGCCGCGGGCATGACGCCTCCGAGTGTGAACGGCGGGTGGAGCGTCTCGCGGAACGCGTGAAGCCACAATCGCGCGCTTTGTCGCAGTGCGTGGCTGCCGGCTTCGTATGCTGCTGGCCGTGACGGGGGCACCGGCGACATCGAGAGAGCTGCTCTGGCTCAAGGCGGGCTGCGCGAGCATCTGGTTCACGACGGCGCTCGGCGTGCTGCATCCGTACTATCGGAGCGTCGGTCACGACTTCCTCTCGCGCCTCGGGTTGCCCGACTGGTTGATGCTGGCGACGTGCGCGGCGGAGTTCGTGCTCGCGGTCGTCATCGTGACGTCGGCTCCGAAGACGTGGCTCTTCGTGGGGCAGGCCGGTGGCGTCGTCGTGTTCACGCTGATTCTCGCGACGCTCGACCCGATGCTGCTCGTGCACCCGTACGGCGTGTTGTCGAAGAACTACCCCTTCCTGGCGCTGGTGACGGTGACGTGGCTGGTCGCGACAGAAGGGTGGACGCCGCGGGTGACGTGGTTGCTCCGTGGCGGCATGGCGCTGGTCTGGGTGACCGAGGGCATCTTCCCGAAGGTGTTCTTTCAACAGCCGATGGAGCTCGCCGTCGTCTCGGGCAGCGGCCTGGTGCCCATCTCGCCGTCGACGTTCCTGGTGGTGTTGGGATTGGCGCAGGCCGCGTCGGGCGTGGCGGCGCTGGTGTTCAAAGGAAGGCTGTTGTTGTTCGTGTTGGGGGCGCAGGTGTTTGCGTTGGCGGTGTTGCCGGCGTTGGTGAGCTGGCAGGACCCGACGTTGTGGTTTCACCCCTTCGGCCCGATGACGAAGAACCTGCCCATCGTCGCCGGAACGCTCATGGTGATTCACCGATGCCGCCGATGATTCTGCTGGTGAAGGCGCTGCACGTGCTGTCGGCGACCATCTTCTTTGGTGCCGGGTTGATGAGCGCGTTCTGGAAATTTCGGGGTGACCAGAGTGGAGACCCGCGCGTCGTCGATTGGGCGCAGAAGCAGGTGGTGTTGGCAGATTGGGTGTTCACGGTTCCGTCGGGCGTGATTTCTCCACTGACGGGAGCGTATCTGGCGAGTGTGTATGGTTTGCCGTGGACGACGCCGTGGGTGCTGGCGAGCCTCGGCGGTTACCTCGGCGCGATGGTGCTCTGGCTGCCCGCCGCGTGGATTCAGATCGAGCTGCGCAAGATGACGAAGGCGGCGCTCGAGTCAGGTGGCACGTTGCCCGAGCGGTTTCATCGGCTGAATCGCGTGTGGTTACTGCTTGGCGTGCCCGCGTTCGGCGTGTCGGTGTTCATCATCTTCGCGATGGTGGCGAAGCCGACCCTGTGGGGCTCGTGAGTGGTATGACTCGCCCTTCCGCGCTGACGCCGTGAGGGGACCATGGGACTGCTCGACCCGACGCCGCCGCCGTACGACCCGCTCGTCTGGGTCGAACAACCGCTCGAACCGCGCGGCCAGCAGGTCTGTCAGGCGTGGGCGCTACAGGGCTACGGCGCTCCGATTCCCGTCTACGTCGCGTACGCGCTGAAGGTCGTCGGCTACGTCGCCGCGTGGATGTTCTTCTGCAGCTTCACGCCCGGCCTCGGCGGTTACGCCGACATCGCCTCGTGGTGGCTGAACCCAATCGCGTTCCAGAAGGCCGTCACCTTCAGCCTCTTCTTCGAGGTGCTCGGCTTCGGCTGTGGCTCGGGCCCGCTCACTGGCCGCTACCTGCCGCCGCTCGGAGGCCTGCTGTACTTCCTCCGCCCCGGCACCACGAAGCTGCCGCTCTTTCCTGGGGTGCCGCTCATCGGCTCCGACCGCCGCACCGTCGTCGACGTGCTGCTCTACGCGGGCCTGCTGGTCTCACTCGTGCGCGCGCTCGTGGCTCCGACGCCGGGCTTCGACGAGTTCCTCCCCATCGTCATCATCGTCCCCGTCCTCGGAGTGCTCGACAAGACGACCTTCCTCGCCGCGCGCGCCGAGCACTACTGGGTCACGGTCGTCTGTTTCGCGTTCGCGACCAATTGGATTGCCGGCGCCATGGCCGTTCAGCTCGCGCTATGGTTCTTCGCCGGCGTCTCCAAACTCAATCATCATTTTCCAACCGTCGTCGCCGTGATGACCAGTAATGGCCCCTTCACGCGCTTCGAGTGGATGCGGAAATTGATGTACAAGAGTTACCCGACCGACCTGCGTCCCTCGACGCTCGCGTCGGTCATGGCGCACCTGGGCACGCTCTTCGAGCTCGGCGTTCCCATCGCGTTCATGCTCACGCCGCTCGGCACTCCGCCCGTCGTCGCCATCGTGCTGATGTTGATGTTGCACTCGTACATCACCAGCAACGTGCCCATGGGCGTGCCCATCGAGTGGAACGTCGCGGTCGTCTACGGCGGCTTCGCGCTCTTCTGGGCGCACCCCGACGTCTCGGTGCTCACGCTCGGCCCGACCTGGGTCGCCGCCTTCGTCGCCACCTTCACGCTCGTGTTGCCGATTCTCGGCAACCTGCGCCCCGACCTCATCTCGTTCCTGCTCTCCATGCGGTACTACGCGGGCAACTGGGCGTGCTCGGTGTGGTTCATTCGCAAAGACGCGGTGAAGAAGCTCGAGAAGCTGACCGCGACCAGCCCGTGGATCTACGACCAGCTCAAACCCTTCTACGAGAAGGGCACCGCCGTCGGCATGGTCGGCAAGGTGATGGCGTTCCGCTTGATGCATCTGCACGGGCGGTGTCTGCCGTACCTGGTACCGAAGGCCGTCGACCGTCTGCAGGACTACGAGTGGCTCGACGGAGAGCTCATCGCCGGCATGGCCATCGGGTGGAACTTCGGCGAAGGCCACCTGCATCAAGAGCAGCTGCTCTCGTCGCTCCAGCGGCAGTGCGGCTTCGAAGAGGGTGAAGTGCGCTGCGTGTTCATCGAGTCGCAGCCGATTCACGTGCAGGCGCTCGCGTGGCGGGTCGTCGACGCGAAGAAGGGTCAGCTCGAAGCCGGCTCGCTCGCCATCGAACAGCTGCGCAAACACCAGGCGTGGACGACGAGCTGACGATCACGGAACCGAAGTGATGATGGAGCCGCCGCTCCTCAGGCTCGCTTTGGGCTTCGTCTCACGCCTTCCAGTTCGACTCCGCCGTCGCGAGCCAACCTCGCCGCGGCACGGAACCGAAGTGATGACGGAGCCGCCGCTCCTCAGGCTCGCTTTGGGCTTCGTCTCACGTCTTTCAGTTCGACTCCGCCGTCGCGAGCCAACCTCGCCGCGGCACGGAACCGAAGTGATGACGGAGCCGCCGCTACTCAGGCTCGCTTTGGGCTTCGTCTCACGCCGGAGCGCGCACCAGCATCACGGCGACCGCGAGCGCGACGAGGACTCCCGCTGCCGCGAGCTGCAGCTTCTCGTTCGACGTGTCCGGCGTCTTGCCCTGCTCGAGGACCAGTGCGTCGTCGTGACCAAGCTCATGCAGCACCGCCTGCGCTTCCGGCGTCGCTACCTCGAGCACCAGCCCTCGAACGCGCCGCGGCTCGAGCACCGCGTTGAGCCGTTCTCCATGCTCGTCGAGAAAGCGCTTCGCCTCGGTCACTGACAGCGGCGTGAGCGTGTCGAGCAGCTTCATCAACTCTGGCTCGTGGGTGGCGACCACCGCGCGCACGTCTCCCCGCTCCGTGTCGTCGGCCGGCATCAGCGGAAGGAAGACCGACATCGTTCGCGCGGGCGCGTTCTTGTCGAGGCTGCGCCAGCGGCGCGTGACGGCCAGGCCCGCATCGAGGCGGCAGTGGTGCAGCTCGACCCACGGGCCGAAGGCGCGCGGCGTCTCGAGCCACTTGCGGCAGTCGACGACGACGGGCTCCGACGGCGGCCCGGGGAAGAGCACTGGAACCGACTGCCACGAGAGCCACGCGGCGACGCTGATCAGCGCCGTCGCGACGAGGGGAGCAGCCGGGCCGAGCGCTCTGCGTGCCATGCCCAATTCGTAACGGCCGGCACGCCGCTGCAAACGGGTCGAACGTGCCTCAGCGGTGCCACGTCGGACCCACGCCGCTCAGCGCTTCTTGACGAGCTGGCCTGCGAACAACACCGCGACAGGCATGCCGCGCGACCACGCGGTCACCGCGATGGCCTGACCTTCTTCGAGGCCCTTCACGAAGGCGTCCTGCCCGACCTCGATGGCCTTCTTGTGCGGCGTCTTCGAGCCGAAGTGCTGGTGCAATTCTGCCGGAGTCAGCACCCAGCAGCGGCCGAGCATCTGATGATCAGCCAGCGTGTCGACGGTGAGAATGCCCGGAGTGCCGGTCTTGTTCGCGGTCTTCTTCGCGTCGGCGAGGCTCGCGTCACCCGCAGCGGCGTGCTGCGCGTCGGCCAGCGTCTGCTCGATGGTGCCGTTCCAGTTCGCCCAGGTGCTCCAGGACATGCGGTGCTCCTCGAAGATGTGGTGCCACGAGACATAGCGCGTTCGTCACTGCGCGAGCGCTCGAATGGAGGGCAGCTGCGGGTCGTCGCTCGGCGCTTCACGCAAATACTGCTCGAAGGCTGCCTTCATCGCGCTCGTATTGCCGAGACGGCCCTCGGTGATGCCGAGGTTCTTCCACGTCGCGGCCTCGGGGTGCGGGTCGTTGGCGACGGCCTCACGAAGCACCAGCGCCGACCGGTCGAGCCAGCGACGGTCATCGCTCCGGGCGATCGCCACCTCGAGCGCCGTCAGCCCGCGTCTCGCCCTCGCGTTCCACAAGTCGCGTTCGGCCACCGCCTCCCACGTGCCCTTCGGCGACTGCGTGAGCGGCGCTGCAGGAGCGAGCTGAGCCGACCCGCTCCACCACGCCTCGTCGTCGAACGGTTCATTCGGTCGAAGAAGGCGCTCGCACACGCCATACGGCACCAGTCGCATCGGCACGGGGTCGCCCGGCTTCAAGCCGCCACAGAGGAAGATGGGTCGAGTCGCGTTCGCGTCGAGGAAGGCCTGCAGCGTGAACGCGCCCTCGTCTCTCGGGTGCCAGCGCGCGCCGGGAAAGTGCACGTCGTTCATCACGCGCCCGACCCGGGCGACGTACCAGGAGAACGTCATCAACTGCTGATCGATGACTCTCAGTGATTGGTGCTCCTTCGCGCACGCCTGTACGGCACGGGAGACATCGGTGACGAGATCGCCCTGCGTCAGCACGAGCGCGTCGTCTGGCAGGTTCAGCACTGCGCGGCCGTAGGTCGCCAGCAGCTCCGCGTCGTGGCGAGGGTGACGAACGATTCCCACCACGAGCAGGCCGGCCAGCAACAGGGCGCTCACGGGCCGCGGCAGCTTCGCCAGCGTCACGGCTCCCGCGAGACAGAGCACGAGGTGGGGCATGAGGAAGAAGCGCTGCACCACCTGCAGGAACAGCGCGTCGTCGAGTGGAAGGTTGGTGAGCGCGCCGAAGAGCACGAGCGAACCCGACAGCGCGACCACGGTCACGATGACGAAGCGACGCGCGACGAAACGTGACGCCACCAGCGCAGCGAGCATCGGAATTGCGGCTGCCTCGAACACCTCGAAGCGAAGAAACGCGAGCAGCAGCGGGAGTGCGCCACCACCACTGTCATCGCGCGAGGCGAGCCTGAACGTTCCGTACTCGCGGCGGAGCACGTGCGTGAGAAAGCCCTCGACCGTTCGCGCATCGCCCCACGAGAACGGCGTGTCGACCGAGCTGAAGAGCGGCAGCAAGACGAGCGGCGTCGAGCCGAGCGCGACGCCGAGCAGCACCGACCGCCACCACGTCTTCCCCGCGAGCATCGACACCGGCAGCACGACGAAGAGCGCCGTCGGGTGATGCGTCATCGCGAGCCCACCGCTCACGCCGACGAGGAGCCAGCGACGGGGCGAAGGCGACTCCAGCGCCCACGTCGTCGCCCACACGACCAGCGCCACGAGCGCGCCGTGCAGCGCGAACACCTCGGTCGTCGTCGCCGCGTTCCACACGTGCGGCGTCGTGCCGAAGAATGCTCCCGCGAGCGCGCCGACGACGGCGCTCTTCGTCCACCGGCGCACCGTGTCGATGACGAGCCCGACCGTCGCCGCGCCGAACAGGGCCGACGTCGCGTTCAACCGCACGAACACGTCTCCGACGGGCAGCCACGCCGCCAGCCGCAGCACGAGGCCGTGGAGTGGATACCCGGGAGGGTGCGCGAGCCCCCCTGCGCACGCCGCCGACATCAGCTCACCTGAGTCGCCGCCGGGCACACCGAGATGCAGCGTCACCGCGTACGTGACGAGCGCGATGAAGAAGCCCACCCAGGCGGTGAGACGCGCTGTCATGCGTCGAGCGTCTACTCCAGGGGGGATCCGCGTAACGAATCAACTGATCGATGCCACACTGTCTACCCATGCTCCGACTCGTGCTCGTCGTGTCGCTGTCGGTCCCCGCCATCGCAGCTGCTCAGGTCGCGTCGTGCACTACGGCGACTTGCGGCCTCTTCATCAACCAGGGCTGGGCGCCAAGGACCTGCTTCGGCCAGCAAACGACGATGTACCCGTGCCGCACGCCCGCAGGGTGCTCGTGTGAGAGCAACTGCCCGCTCTACGGCGACTGTTGTGTCTCTTTCGATGCCGCCTGTAGCGGGCCCATCGCCTTCAGTCCCCCCAGCCCGAGCGTCATCTCGACGCAGGGAAACGTGCCCATCACCATCAGCGGCAGGAACTTTCGTGGTGGCGTGTTGAACGCGCTCGACGCAGGCACCGTCACCGTCAGCGGAGCTCCGTGCCCGGTCGTTTCGTGGTCCGACACGTCGGTCGTCTGCACCGCGCCGCCTGGAACCGGCATCAATCGCCCCGTCGTGGTGACGACGGCGGCCGGTCGCGCCTCGAATTCCGTGACGCTGCAGACGCGTGCGCCCTTCATTCAGTCGGTCACGCCGACCGAGATCGGGACCGCAGGAGGCGCGGTCACGCTCATCGGTGACAGCTTCGGTCCGTTGGGCGTGGTCATCGGTGTCGATGGCGGAGCGCTGGCTGCGACCGACGCTGGGGCGACCTACCAACAGGCCGTCGCCGTCGTTCCAGCGGGCGCCGACCCGTTTCCGGTACGCCTCACGCTCGACGGCAACACGAGCAACACCTTCGTGGTGAACCGCGCGAGGCCGACCATCAGCAACGTCACGCCAACGACGCTCTCGTCCAGTGGTGGCGTCATCACCATCACGGGCACCGACTTCGGTCGTACGGGTGAGGCGACGGTGAGCGTGGGCGGCCTCACGTGCACCAACGTGACCGCCCTCGTTCCTCACACCACGCTGACGTGCACCGCGCCGGGAAACGTCGGCTCGGCGCTCGTGTTGGTCAACGTTCGTGGCCGCACCGCGCAGCGCAGCGTCTCGTATGGCGGGCCCTCCATCACCAACGCGACGCCGAGCGTGCTGCCCACGACCGGTGGACTCGTCACCTTCACCGGCACCGCGCTCAACACGCAGGGCCTCATCATCACCATCGGCGGCATCATCTGCACGCCGGTGCCAGCGACCGCGACGGCGACGTCGATTCAGTGCGACGTGCCTCCGGGTACCGGGGTCGACCTGCCGGTGGTCGTGACGGCAGCGGGGCTCTCGTCGACGCAGCGCACGTTGTCGTACGGGCCCCCGGCCATCTCGGGCATCACCCCGTCGAGCATCGCCACCACGGGCAACGTGCTCATCACGCTGTCGGGTCAGAACTTCGGCGCGCAGACGGCCAGCATCTCGGTGGGCGGGGCGCCGTGCATGCTGAACTCGGTCGCGCACAGCCGCATCGTCTGCCTCGCGCCGCCCGGTGTCGGAGCCAACGTCGTCACGCGCGTCACGGTGAATGAGCAGTCGGTCGACGACTCGAGCTTCTCGTACCTCGCGCCCACCATCGGCTCGGTGCTGCCCGTGTCGCCTCCGACGACGGGCGTCGTGCTCACCATCAACGGCGACAACTTCGGTTCCACAGAGCAGATCGTTCGGGTCGATGGAAACCCCTGCACGGTGAACTCGTGGGGGCAGGCGCAGATCATCTGTCAGGCCGGTGCGTCGGTCGCGGGAGGAACCTCGACGGTGCAGGTCGTCTCTGGAGGCCAGGAGGCGACGTCGACGTTCACCTGGGCAGCGCCCAGCATCGCCACCGTGATGCCATCGTCGATGAGCACGCGCGCAGGCCAGCCGCTCACCATCAATGGCCTCAACTTCGGCTCGGGCTCGCGCACGACGGTCGAGGTCGGTGGGCGTCCGTGTCTGCCGAGCGCGACCAGCAGCAGCACGCAGAGCTCCATCGTCTGCATCGCGCCCGAGGGCGTTTCGCCAGGTGCGGCGCCGGTTCGAGTGACGGTGGGTTCGGCGTCGGCAACGTCGTCGGCCTTCTCGTATGCCGCGCCGACGGTGACCGACATCGCGCCGATGCGTGGGCCGACGGCGGGGCGCGTGCAACTCACGATCTCTGGAGACAGTTTTGGGACGGCTCCCGCGACGGTGACCGTTGGCGGTGCGCCGTGCCCGGTCTCGCAGCCGCAGACGCACGGCCGACTCTTGTGTCTGCTGCCTCCGGGGCAGGGCGCGAGCGTGCCGGTGGTGGTGACGGCGGGCGGGCTGACGAGCGCTTCGTTCGCGTACGGCTACGAGCCACCCGCGGTCGATTCGACGTGGCCGCCGAAGCTGCCGACGCGTCAGACACCGCTGTGGATTCGTGGCGTGAACTTCGGGTCGAACCCGACGGTGACGGTGGGCGGAGCGCCGTGCCCGGTGCTGTCGTCGACCGACTCCGAAATCGCCTGCACCGCACCAGCGGGAACGGCCGGCGTGACACCGCTCGTCGTGTCGGTTGGTGGCCAGTCGAGCGTCGGCGCGACGGTGACGCGCATCGCCACCTGCGGCCGCGAGCTGTCGAACGGCGCGACGTGCGAAGACCCGCGCGAGTGTCGAGGCAGTGGCACGTGCTCGGGCTCCGACTGTGTTGGAGCTGCGGCGTCGAACGAAGGGCTGGCGTGTGACGATGGTGATGGCTGCACCGCGCCTGGCACGTGTCGGGTGGGCGAGTGTGTCGCTCCGATGAGCGCCGACGGCGGGCAGGCGTGTGCCGTGGCCTCCGTGTGCGGCGCGTCGGGTCAGTGTCTGGGTGGCCGCTGCACCGCGACGCCCGCGAATGATGGTGGCGCGTGTGACGACCTCGATGGCACGACCACGCAAGATGTCTGTGTCGCGGGCCGGTGTGTCGGCACGGTGGTGGTCGTCGTCGACGCGGGCGTGCCGGACGGTGGCGCTGGCGGCGGATCAGCGGGTGGAACCGCGACGGCTGGTGGAACCGCGACGGCTGGTGGAACCGCGGCGGCAGGCGGAGCTGCGACGGCAGGTGGAGCTGCGACGGCTGGTGGAACCGCGACGGCAGGTGGAGCTGCGACGGCAGGTGGAGCTGCGACGGCTGGTGGATCCGCGACGGCAGGCGGAGCGGCGATGGCAGGTGGATCCGCGACGGCCGGTGGCGTTGCGACGGCTGGTGGTTCCGCGACCGCGGGTGGCTCTGCAGGCGGAGGCGAAGGCCAGATGGGTCAGGGCTGCACGTGCCAGACGATCGACCCGTCGATGGTGCTGCTCGCCATCGCGATGCTCTCGCTGCGTCGTCGTCGCTCCTGACCCTCGTGTCCTCTTTTCGGGAGCCGGCATACCGGGGGCATGCGAGCAATTTCCGGTGTGCTGCTGGTGCTGCTGGTCGGTTGTGGGCGAGAGATCGTCGACGAGTTTCAGCAGGGTCAGGTTGCGGCCGACGGTGCTCGTTCCGACGGTGGCGTGGCCGCGCCCCTCGTGCCTGGGTGGTACGACGTTCCGGTCGACGCCGTGCAGCGACTGGGCGCGTTGGAGCTCCACCCCGGCGACGGGCGAACGGTGAAGGCGACGTTCGTGTTCTCCGACTCAGCTCCCGCAGGCGACTTCACCGTGGCGGTGGGCTGGCGGCGCGCGTCGCAGTTGCAGGTATTGGGCACCGCGCGAAGAGCGGCTCCGGAGTTCGAGGCGCGTCTCGCGCCACCCGCGTCGGTCGTGACGGAGCGCCGGTGTGGAGGGTTCGCCTCGGGCGTGCTCTTCGTGTTGGTCGACGGCGCGGTCGTCGGCGCGTCTGCAGGCGGGTGGCTGAGTGACTTCGACATCACCTACGACGAGTGTGGCGGAGTGTTCCGTGGAGGGTCTTTGCGGCTCGAGCGCGACCCCGGCCTCGAAGTGGCCCGTTGCCGGCTGCAGTCGAAGTCGTGCGTCGACACCAGCCCCGTTCGCGTGACCAGTGGCTCCGTCGTCGTCGAAGACTCCGGTGTGGTGCTCGAGACCGAGCTTGGCCTCATCGACAGCCAGGCCACGCTGTCGATCGAGGTGAACGGAGTCGTCGCGCGGCGGTGGAGCGACTGGGGCAGCGCGCTGCCAACCGGCCAGATGAGCGCGCTCTCGCGGGCACTGTTCCACGACGGGAAGAACCGGGTCACCTTGCGCATGGGGCAACGCCCACCGTGGGAAGCGAACGTCGTGTTGCCTCCCGGCCAACTGTCGCCGCGGGTGGCGCCTGCGCTCTCGTTGAACAAGCGATTCGGCATCTCGTTCGAGGGCGCGGCGTGGGTCACGAGCTCGAGGGTCGACCTCTTCCCCGTCGACGCCCCGTGGACACGCGCGGTCTACCCGTCGTTCTCGTCGCGCACGTCGCCGATCGAGGGCCTCTTCGAGGGCTTCCCCGACGGGCGAGGTGGGCGCGTGACCGGCACGCGCGCGTCGGTTCAGCTGTCGGCGACTCGCACCGATGGCGCCTTCACGTTGCTGCAGCAGACCAGCTTCGAGACGCCCATCACGCCGTGAAGCCGTCAGCGAGACGCGCGCTCGACGTGCACGGGAACTCCGCTGAGCGCTGCATTGCCGCTGAGCGGGTCGACGCGAAGTTCGTCGGACAAGTCGTTCACGCTCACGCCGGCGTGTGCTGTCGCCACCTGCAGCCGAACGCCCTCGCGGCCGTGCCCGTACCCGTGCGGAAGACTCACGACGCCCTTCATCATGCGGTCGGTCACTTCGACCGCGACGGTCACCTCGCCGACGCGTGAACGGACGGTGACCTGCGCTCCTGACTCGAGCGAGCGCGCCGTCGCGTCATCGGGGTGCATGAGCAGCGTGCAGCGCGCTGGGCCGCTGACGAGCTTCGCGGCGTTGTGGAGCCACGAGTTGCAGTCACGCGTGTGGCGACGGTTGATGAGCACCAGCCCGGTCGACTGCTCCGCGACGAGCGCATCCAACCTCGAGAGATCGGCGATCAGCTCAGGCGGCGCGAGCTGCACGCGCTTCGCCTTCGTCTTGAGCCGCGAAGGAAACACCGGCTCGAGCGGCCCCAGTTCCAGGCCGTGCTCGTGCGCAGCGACCTTCTTCAACGAGAGCCCACCGAGGCCACCGCGCGAACCGAGGCGCAGACCCAGGTCGAGCAGCCGCTCGGGCCCGAGTCGCTCCATCGCTGCCCACGTCAGGCGCTGACTCAGCGGAGCGCCCCGGAGTGCGTCGAGCCGCTTACCCAGCGCGACGAAGATCTGCCAGTCGTGCCGCGCGTCGGGCCCGGGGTCGAAGATGGCCGGCGAGTGCCGAGCGACCGTGCGCACCGCGAGCATCGGGAACACCACGTCGAAGTGCAGCCGCTCGAGCGGAGAGGGCGGCGGCAGAATGAGGTGCGCGTGGCGCGTCGTCTCGTTCAGGTACGGGTCGATGGAGACCATGAAGTCGAGGCCCGCGAGCGCGCGGTCGAGCTGCGCTCCGTTCGGCGTCGAGAGCACCGGGTTGCCCGCCGACGTCACCAACGCGCGCAGCTGGCCGTCACCTGGCGTCAGCATCTCTTCGGCCATCGTCGAGACCGGCAGCTCGCCACCGGCTTCGGGCAGGCCGCGCACGCGCGAGCGCCAGCGCCCATGGCTCCCGGGCCCGACCGACATCGCGCGCGGCAACCAGCGCGGGTCGAACGGCGGCATGGGGAACATCGCTCCGCCCGCGCGGTCGAGGTTGTTGGTGACGATGTTGAGCACGTTGACGAGCCACGCGCAGAGCGTGCCGTGCGGTTGCACCGAGGTGCCCATGCGGCCGTAGGCGACGGCGGTGCGCGCGGTGCGGAAGTCGTGCGCGAGCCTGCGAATGGTGTCGGCGGCGATTCCCGTCGGAGCCGCGACGAGCTCGGGCGTGAAGCGCGCGACGGCCGTACGCACGGTCTCGAGGCCGTCGGCGAGCTCGACGCGCAGAGGCGTCGCTCCCGCGCGCAGCACCTCGTTCACCAACGCCGCGAGCAGGAGCGCGTCGGTGCCCGGCCGAATGAAGTGGTGCTCGTCGGCGCGCTCGGCGGTCTCGGTCTTGCGCGGGTCGATGACGACGAGGCGGCCCTTGCGCTGCCGCAGCGCCTCGAGTCGATGCTTCATGCCGGGCGCCGTCATCAAGCTGCCGTTCGACGCGAGCGGGTTGGCGCCGAGCACGAGCAGAAAGTCGGTGCGGTCGATGTCGGGCACCGGCAGCAACAGTTGATGCCCGAACATCCAATGTGCGGCGAGCATGTGCGGCAGCTGGTCGACCGACGTTGCCGAGAAGCGGCTCCTCGTGCCGAGCGCGCGCAGGAACATCGAGCTGAAGAGAATGGCGCCGGTGTTGTGCGTCGTCGGGTTGCCCGCGTACGTCGCGATGGCGTCGCGGCCGTGCTTCGTGCGCACCGCGTGCAGGCCGCGCGCCGCTTCGTCGAGCGCTTCGTCCCAGCCGATGGTGCGCCACGTCTTCCCCTCGCGCTTCATCGGCGCCCGCAGGCGGTCGGGGTCTTCGTGCAGGTCCTTCAGGGCCGTGGCCTTGGGGCAGAGGTAGCCGCGGCTGAACGGGTCGTCGTCGTCGCCGCGAATCGACGTCACGCGCTGGCCGTCGGTCTCGATGCGAAGGCCGCACATCGCCTCGCACAGGTTGCAGGCTCGAAAGTGCGTCGTCATGGAGACGGAGCGTAGCCTGCGCTATCGCCAGCGACGTGCAAACGAACACGGCGCTCTTGCAGTCGTTGGGTCGGCACCTCGAACAGACCGCTGAGAAGCGCGAGGTCTCTCTCGAGGCGCTGACGTCACGGGTACTGGCGGCCGTGCAGCAGGCCGTCGAACGTCACTTCGGGCCGAAGTTCCGTTTCGAGGTGCGGCTCGAGCAAGGGGCGCTCGAGGTGCTGCAGGTCGTCACGCTGGTCGAGACGCCATCGGAGTCGGGCGAGGTCGCACTCGCGAGAGCCCCTGCTGAATGGAATGCGCAGGCAGGTGACGAGCTCATGCTGCTACTCCCGTTCGATGCCGAGGCTGCCCGCGCACAGGACCGCGAGTACGCCGCGCTCTCGGGGCTCACCATCGAGAAGAGCGGCTTCGTCACGCCCGTGCTCGAGGCCGTGCGTGAGGCGCTTGGCACGAAGCAGTCGATCGACCCGGTCGACGAGGCGGTGTTGCTCGCCATGACGCTGACCGTGATGCCCGACGCAGCGAGAGACGACCCCGCATCGTGGGACTCCTACCGGCTCGCGCACGACTGGCGCACGGGCGGAGCGCGGCTCTTCAAACGCTTCGTCGTCGGCCGAGACCTGACGCGCGCCGAGCTGAATGAGCTGCTCGAGCGTGACGACGTGCCTGATGGCGGGTCGGTCGAGCTGTTCGTCGACCTCCTCTCGCTCGACACCTTGCTGCTCGGGTTGGTGTCGTCGTTCGACCCGCTCTCGAGAGCCGCCGAGCGCCATGACGTCGACGTCCCCCGGGTGGCCGACCGGCTCGCGCGGCTGGGCCTCGACGTTCGAGCGCGCACGATGAACGGCCGCGGGTGGACGAACCTGCCCATCGAGCATTCGTGGAGGGAGTTCGAGGTCGTCGAGCGCGTCACTGCGCCGTACGGAGAGATGACGCTGGAGAATGCTCGTGGGCTCGACCCATCTCTCACCGTGGGGAAGAAGTTTCGCCTCCCCAGTCTCACCGGGGCGCACTCGCTCTTCGAGGTGATGTC
>JAACJQ010000231.1 GCA_016879935.1 Archangiaceae bacterium
AACAAGTACAAGATTCCCGAAGGCGCCGAGCCGCTGTTCCGCCCGTACGTGCAGCAGGGCCTCAAGTTCTTCGTCGCGAAGGTGAACTCGAAGAAGGTCACGTTCGAGAAGGGCATGGCAAAGCTGTCGCCGCTGCGTTTCCACTACGACGCCGCTACGCGATTCGTTACCCGTGGAAGGGCAAGGTCGAGTGCGCGAACCCGGTGTACGGGCGCTGGGGCGGGCCGCCATCGGGCGAGACGCAGGCTGGAATGAAGTCGGTGCAGGACTCGGCCTTCGTGGCGCGCGACCCGGCGAAGGTCGATGCGCTCGCCGAGAGCCCCATCGCCGAGCTCAGCGTGAAGGGCCTCAAGGCGAAGGCGGGTGACGTGCTGCGTGCCGCGCCTGCTCCGAAGAAGAAGTGAGCTGAAGGAGACACGGGCATGGCAGCGACAGCGTTCACGCGGAACTACACCGACCACTCGAACGACAGCGGGTACCAGTTCGAGTTTCATTGCGACAAGTGCGGCAACGGCTATCGGTCGAGTTTCAAGACGTCGACCATTGGTGTTGCGGCGAGTCTGATCAAAGCAGCAGGCAGTCTCTTCGGCGGCGCGCTCCATCAGGTCGGCGCGGGCGCTGATCACGTGAAGGACGCGCTGCGCGGTGAAGCGTGGGACTCGGCGTTTCAGGAGGCGGTGGCCGAGCTGAAGCCGAAGTTCCACCAGTGCACGAAGTGCGGCCAGTGGGTGTGCCCGGACGTGTGCTGGAACGAGGAGCGCGGGTTGTGCGAGGGGTGTGCTCCGAAGCTGGCCGAGCACGCTGCGGCGATTCAGGCCCAGGTTGCGGTGGAGCAGGTCTGGGAGAAGGCGCGCAAGAGCGACCAGACCGCTGGGCTCGACGTGAACAAGCCTCAGCAGGCCGCGTGCACGTCGTGCGGCACGAGTCTGCCGCCGAACGCGAAGTTCTGTGTCGGCTGCGGAAAGCCCGTGGGCGCCGCCGCGAAGAAGTTCTGTGGCGAGTGTGGAAGCGAGCTGCCGGCGAACGCGAAGTTCTGTGCGGGGTGTGGTGCGAAGGCGGGCTGATCAGCTCGCCACGTTCGGCCCGATCAAGTCGCGCTGCGAATGGGCTCGGGGGCCGTCGGACATGCTGAGTGATGGGCGCACTTCGGAATGACGTAACCCGACACCAGGACCTTCCGCTGGAAGGCAGCGCCGCCAGGCCGCGGTGAAGACCGAAGCGCCGCTCTGCACGAGCGCAGCCGGTTCACTTCGGCGTCGCGCCCAGCCACCAATCGGGCTGCACCCACCACACGCCGGCCGTCTCGCTCAACGACTTCGCCAACGAGAACACCTCGAGCGGCGCACACGGCACCTTCACCACACCATGCTGCACCACGGTGCCCTTGCCGATGGCATCACGCACCTTCTCGGGCGCGACTCCGGTCTTCGGAACCACCAGCACCCCACCGATGGGCACGCGCAGCTTCGCGCCATCATCGCGATAGACCGGCAGCAGCTTCGGCTCGGTCGTCAGCACCACCGACGCGCGCTCCACGCGCCACAACCGCATGCGGCCGCGAGTCATCGCCACCATCGCGCCCTGGGCACGCAGTGCCGCGCCGGTGTGCTCGTCGCCATCGCGTTCGGCGACGAGTGACTCGTCGAGGTGAACGGTGCGCTCCTTGCCGCCGTCGCTCCAGGTGGTGACGGCTGGCCACGAACCTGGCTCGACGACGGGAGTCACCGGCGGTGGCGCAACGACCTGCGACAACACCAGGCTGAGCAGCACGCTCTTCACGTCACGGCCTCCCCGACAACGCCAGCTTCCACGAGACGAAGCGTCCCACGTCTTGCGACGCTACGTCGCGCACCTGCAGCGTCCACTTCCCGTCCGCGGGCTCGTCGAGGTGCCGAACGCTGGTGAAGGTGAAGCCGTCGATGGCCGAGCACGTTCCCATGCACGCGTGTTTCGGGTGCAGCCGCGAGAACCCACCACCCTCGTGGCGAAGCACGAGCTCGAGGTCGCCCGACGCGGGGTGCGTGATGGTCACCGTCACCTCGACGAAGTCGACCTGCCGCACGCCGCTGCCGGCCACGTCGATGCTGCTCGACACGCCCGTCATGTCGTTGTCGGGAATCGCAAGCCCAGGCGCCTGGAGCGGGCTCTCGAAGTTCACCTCGGGAACACCGGCGTCGTACGTCTTCGCGAGGCGCACCGCCGCGGTGGCATCGACGACCCCGAAGCCGTAGTCGTGATTCACCGCGTGGCCCGCGCCGTTCGTCGTCCAGTCGGCGTGCCGCGAATCATTGCGCCGCGCCGACAGGGCGAGCACCCGCCGCACGTCGCGCCACGTCAGCGCGGGGTTCGCCTGGAGCAGCAACGCCACCACGCCCGACGCGTTCGGCGTCGAGGCCGAGGTGCCGTCGAACGTCTGCGTATAGTTCGCGTTCGAGGGTTCTCCGGGCGTGCGGCCGTTGTTGTAGCCGGGGTTTCCGGTGATGTCGGTCGTCGTCAGGTAGTGGGTGGCGCGATCTCCCGAGGGCGTCGAGACGAGCACGTTGGCGCCGGGCTCGGAGTACGCCGCGCGTTTGCCATCGTCACCGACGCCTCCGATGGCCAGCACGTAGCGGCTGTTCGCCTGCGCGTCGAAGTTCGAGTCGTCGGGGAAGCGGTCGTTGCCGCCGTTGCCGGCGGGGAACAGGTAGACGATGCCTTTGCCGCCACGCCCCTCGCTGGTGCCGCGTCTGACGCCCATGAGCCACAACGCGTCGGCCGAGGTGAGCAGGCCGGTGCCGTCGTCAGCGTCGCCCCAGCTGCTGTTGCTGACGGCATTCTTGTCGAGGCCGCGCACCATCGCGTCGAGCTCGGCGGCTGACGAGGAGTCCTGAAGGAAGTTGTACGAGACGAGCGTCACGCGCGGGGCGACGCCCCGGCCTCCGACCCCGTTCACGTCTCGCGCGCCGATGAGACCGGCCACGGCGGTGCCGTGCTCGGCGAGGTCGACGGTGGCGTTGCCGAGGTAGTCGTGACTGTCGGCGGTGTTCGCGTTCTGCGCGAGGTCTTCGTGCGCGAGGTCGACGCCGTCGTCGACGACCGCGACGCGAACGCCTTCGCCGCGCCAGTCGGCCCAGACACTCTCGACCGACAGGTCCTGTCCCCGCGTACCACCCGCCTGGCCGGTGTTCGCGAGGTGCCACTGCGTCGGGAAGAGCGGGTCGGTGGGCGGTGTGCCGACCGAGACCATCGCCGAGCCCGTCGTGCCGGCGCAGTTCAGTGTGTACGTGGTGTTCGTCAGCGGGCGAACGGAGCGGGTACCCGCGGCGGGAACGTCTTCGGCGAGCGGTTCGAGGCGGCACCCGGGCGCGGCGGCGGCCCACGAGAGTTCGACGAGGTCTCCGGCGAGCACGGTGGCCGGCGTCGCGGTGAAGCGGTCGATGCGCGCGGCGACGACGATGCGCGTCGTCGAGACGGCCTTGCCGCAGGTGAGCGTGTACTCGGTGGTGCTGGTCGGCGTGACGGCGAGCGCGCCTGCGAGGCCGACGTCCATGCCCAGCGGTTCGAGGCGGCACGACGGTGCGCCGCTGCTGCTCCAGCTGAGCTGGCTCGTCTCGCCGGGGGGAATGGATGCGGGCTCGGCGGTGAAGAAGGTGATGCTGGCAGGCGTGCAGGCCGTCAGCGCGACGAGGGGAAGCCAGAGACGCATCGGGTCAGAGCGTTAGTCGCAAGGGGCAGAGTGGGCAATGGCTCCGGCCTGCCTCAGTTCGCCACGAGAAATGGCGGTGACTGGCGTGATGCTCGCTGAATTGGGTACCTCGGTTGGAGTGGGCCGTCGGTCTGTGCCCGTGTCTGCTGAATCGTCACCAGGTATGCCTTGCCCGGGACCAGCAAGCCGAGAGGCAAGCGCACCGCGGTTTGTTGGGTATGAATCACTCCGACGATTGACCTCGTGAACCTCGTGCCGGTCGAGCTCAGCTGGAACACGACGGCCATGAAGCGATCGAGAGGCCCAGTCTGCGCTGTCCACGAGATGGTGGGACTGACAGAAGCGCGTGGCGGCTGAAAGCGATTGTCGGTGGTGATGTTGATGGGTGTTGTCAGCGTCGGCTCGGGTACCAGTCCTCCGTCGAGCGAGATTCGGTCAATTGCCTGCACGGTGGAGCGGAGCTGCAGTTGGAGTGGAACGCCGGCTGCGGTGCTTTCGACTCCCCCATCGATTGAGGGCACGAAAGTAGCCCACTCGGCCTGACAGTCGACCTGTGCGACCGAATGCGCAACACCAGCTGCCTGGAAGAAGAAATCTCCTGAGAATACCGAGTTCGAGCTCGCCAAGAATACGGTCGCTGCGTTGAGAGGAGTTGCGCCTGGCGTCGAGTGATACACGGCAAGATTGCAAGAATTGGGTGCCGTGCCGAGAGCGGATGTGAGTGAGCCCGTTCGAGTTGCAACCCGAGCGAACTGTGTCGGTGTCGTGAGCGTTCCAACGATCGGGCTCCCTGGTATCGACAAGCCTGACAGCGCACTCCACCCGACCAACGTCGTGACGATGACACCGGCATCATTTGTCGTGGAGTGGAGTTGTGAGACGAGCACGTCGTCGCTCGGTTCAATCACTGCACCTTCGACGAGTGTTGGATTGAGACTATCAGTCAACAGCGTCGTTCCGCTCGCAGCTGATGGGTTCACAACGATGCGGCTTCCTGCTCGCTCAGACACGAGCTCGAGCGAATCGCCCTCCTCCCATTGAGTGACGGCAAGTTGAAAGTCCAGCGTCAGGCTCTGGGTAAGTGCAGCTCCGGGTCGGCCAGAAGTCCGCGTCTGAGAGAGGTCAGCGCGGTCACCCAGAACACTCAGGTAGACCGGCGGCTCTGCGGGTCGTCTGACTTCTGCGAGCCAGGTACCTGGTGGTGCGTGCGTTGCGCTGAAGACTCCGCCACCGTCGGTGTCGAGCGCGAGACGGAGCTCTCCACCATCAGTCAGGAAGAAGAGCGCAGCGGCCAGCTCACCCTGCTTTGGGTACGCCACCGTGCCGCCGTCAGGCTGTATGAACAGGTCGAGATCGACGACCGTGATGACTCTGCCGGCATCCACCAGGAGCCCTGCATCAACACCGCTGTCCGTCATTCCTCCGTCAATTGCGGAGCCGCCTGCCATGCCCCCTCCGGAAGCACCACCTGCGGTCGCGCTGCCCCCCGCATTTCCCCCGGCCGAGTTCGACCCTCCATCGGTCTCGCTCGGCTGACAGCGGCCGGCGAGGCATTGGAATTGAGACGGGCAAGGAGGAAGCGAGTCGCCGCAGCGATCTCCGATTTGCTCCGGACACGACGCGAAGAGTGTCGAGAGAAGGAATAGTCTGACCGTGCGCATCGGCCCTTCCTATCTGATGTTTCCTGCTCGATGGCGCGGCCCTTCGCGCACGGAGTGATGAGTGCCTGCCTTGCACCACCTCGAACGCGGAGCGAAGACGTCATTCCTGGCGCCGGGGCTCGGGCGTGGGTTCGACCACGTGCTCGTGCCGCTCGAGTCGCTCCGAACGCTGCACGACGTGCTCTGGGCCGTCTACGAACACGATGGCGCCTGGCGGCTCCACGTCTCGGCCGGGTTCGAGCTGCGCCTCAACGGCGTCGTGACTGGCGGCGGAGCGCTCACCAACGGCGACGTCATCGACGACGGCGCCGAGCGCTGCCGCTTCGTCACCACCGACTGGCCTGGCGTCAGCCAGCACGACCTCGACGACAAGACGCTCGCAGCGCCGCACGACGACTCGCTCGCGCTCGTGTACCGCGACTGGTTGCTCGAGCACGAGAGCCCGCTCGCCGAGACGTTGCGCCGGCCCGTTCCACCCGCCGAGCAGGCCCGCCATCTGTGGAGCCTCGCGCCCCGCATCGCCGCCGGCCTCGTCGAGGCGCGCTTCGCCGGCCCCTCCGTCCAGCGCGTGACGGTGCGAGACCCGCAGCTCGACCTGGTCGACTTCGTCGAGGCCCTCGAGCGCTGCGCACCCGACCACCCGCACCTCGACACGGTGCGCACCCTCGGCCTCTCGACCGACGACGGCGTTCAGCTCGCGCTGCTGCTGGCCCGAACGCCCTCGCTCTCGAAGCTCACCCGCCTCGAAGCCGGCGACCGCGGCGCGTGGCAGCTCGACGACTTTCGCCGGCATGATCAGCTCGACCCTCACGCACGTGACGTCGCCCGCTTCGCGAGCCCCCGTGAAGGGCCCGCCCGGCCCGTCATGCTTGAGGTCGTGTCATGGGATGGGTGGGTGTCGGTCGAGCCGCTCACCGAGGTGAGAACCATGCTCCTCGACCGCGACATTTCTCTGACGCCGCTCGACGAAGGCGCGGTGGTGACGTCTGCCAGCGCCAACGCCCCGGTTTCGCTGCTCCGAAGAGACGACTGGGTGCTGGCGGTTGCGAGTGGAGCGAGGCCACCGCTCCTGCCCCGGTGGCAGACAGGCCCCGTGCGAGGGCAGCTCGGGCTTGCGCTCGACGAAGTGTTCGAGATTGTGGATGGGTTGAAGTGTCGCCTGACACCTGCGCGGTGAGTCTTCTGAAGCGGCGGCAGTGGAACGTGCCGTTAGATCTTCCCCCATGGGGCGAAGGTCGATCATGGAATGGCTGGTGCCGGCGCTCCGAGA
>JAACJQ010000232.1 GCA_016879935.1 Archangiaceae bacterium
GAGGTCGAAGCGCCGTTGATCGTCGAGGGGCAACAGCTCCAGGGCGCGGCGGTAGAGGCCTGCGGCCCGCGCGAAGGCGAGCTGTTCACGAGCGCGCGTCGCGGCCTTGATCGTCGACTCCGCGGCCCGATCGCCGAAGCCAGCCGCCGAGTAGTGAAACGACACCGCATCGAGATCGGCGTCTGCGCGGCTCTCGAGGGCCTTGGCGAGCCGTTCATGCAGCGCTCGCGTTCGGGCGAGCTCCACACCCGAGGCGATCGTCGCGCGGAGCCGTTCGTGCCACGCCTCGAGCCGCTTCTCGTCGGGCAGCAGTCGCACCAGGCTCGCGTTCTCGAGCTGCGGAATGAGATCGGCCTGGTTCTGATGAACGTTCGCCACCTCGAGCGCGAGCTGGCCGTCGATCGGGCCGGCCGAGATCGAGATCACCTCGAGGACGGCGCGGGCAGGCTCATCGAGACGGGCAATCTTTCGTCGCCAGAGACCATCGACGGTGACTTCGCCCTCTCCCGCCGACTCCAGGAGCTGCAGCAACAGCTGCGGGTTCCCACCCGATTCGGTGACGAGGGCCTGCGCGCGCGCCGAATCCACTCCCGCCAGCGTCGCGACTTCGAGCGCTGCCTCGGCGGGCAGCCCTGCCAGGTTCATGAGCTCGACCGGCACCGTGCCGACCGGCAGCGACGGCCCATCGTCACGAATCGACGTCACGACGAAGACGGTCGGAGGCTCGGGAGGCCGGAGCAGCGCCTCCATCAGCGCGACGCTGTCGACGTCGCCCCACTGCGCGTCATCGACGAGCACGACGAGCGGAACCCGTTCACCCAATCGTTCGAACAGCTCACGCAGGGCAAGGATCGCGCGACGTCGACGCTCGATCGGCTCGGCCACTTCACGAACCGGGGCCTCGCGGAACGTGGGCACGCGGTTCAGCACGGGGAACATCTTGCCAAGCAGGAACGCGTCTCGCGGGCGAATGGCGTCGACCCGCTCTTGAGGCATCGCGCCGAGGTAACGAGTCAGCGCGTCGACGAGCGGATCGATCGCCTTGAACGGAACCGTCTCACGTTCATGACACCGGCCCGAGAGCACGACAGCGCCCAGGGCGTCAGCGCGTTGCGCGAAGACCCGCAGGAGCGCCGTCTTCCCGATCCCCGGTGGGCCTTGAACGCGTACGACGCGAGGGCCCGTCGTCTTCGTCGCCTCGAACGCGCGCTCGAGGCGAGCCAGCTCTTCGGTTCTGCCCAGCAGCGTCACCGCAGGAGCAACCGGCACGGCGACGGCGCCAAGGGCCGCGAGCACCTCGGCGCCTTCAGGCCGCTCCCCCGGCTGCGTCTTCAGCAGTCGCGAACACAGCACATCGAGTTCGTGCGGCACGCCAGCGTTGAGCTCGCTCGGGCTGGGCGCGGGCCTGCGCTGCTTGTCGAGCATGACGTCGACCGGCGAGCCCTCGAACGGCAACCGCCCCGTCAGCGCCTGAAACAGCATCACCCCGAACGCGTACCAGTCGCACTTCGGCCCGATGGGGCCCGACGCCGCCTGTTCGGGCGCCATGTACGCGACCGTGCCGACGATCGCCTTGCCCTGCTCCTCGGTCAGGCTCTTCGGCCCGCCCAGTTCGGCGACGAGGCCGAAGTCGAGAATGACGACGCGGCCCTCCTTCGTCACCATCACGTTCGAGGGCTTGAGATCGCGGTGCACCCGATCGCGCGAATGCAGAAACGACACGCCCTCGGCCAGCTGCCGAAACGCCGACTTCACCTTCTCGAGATCGAGGCGAACGCTCGGAGGCCCGGCCGAACGCACCGTCTTCGCGAGATCGGCGGTCGTCGCCGCGCCACCCAGCTGGGCGCTCGTCGGCCGTACCCACGAGAGAAAGTCGACGCCGTCGATGAGCTCGAGCGTGAAGAACCACGTGTCACCGTCGGCCATCAGCTCGTAGAGCGAGACCAGGTTGGGGTGGCGAACGTCGTGCAGCGTGCGGAACTCGCGCTTCAGCCGCACCAGCGAGTCGGCGTCCTGGCCCTGGAGCACCTTGAGCGCGACGCGGCGATCGCCACGTTCACCATCGATCGCCTCGTACACGACGCCCATGCCGCCGACGCCGAGCTCACGAACGATCTGGTACCGCGCGGTGCCCCGAAACGACTCCACGGTTCCTCAGTCCTTCTTGCGCGGCTTCGTCAGGCCATAGGCCGTGAGCCGATTCACCAGGGTGCGCCGCGAGATGCCGAGCAGCTCGGCTGCCTTCGTCTGGTTGCCGCCGGTCTTCTCGAGCGCCTCGAGCACCACGCGCTTCTCGGCGGCGTCACGCTCGTCTTTGAGGTTGTTGCCGGTGAGCGGAACGGTATCGGGCGCGTCGTGGCCGTCGATGGCGATCGCGTCGGGGGTGATCGGCGCGTCTCCGGCGAGCAGCAACGCGCGCTCCATCACGTTCTTGAGCTCACGAATGTTGCCGGGCCAGGGCCAGGTCTTGAGCATCGCGAGCGCTTCGGGCGTCAACTCGGGCGTCGGCTTCTCTTCGCGCTGAGAGGCCTCGGCGAGGAATTGACGCGCGAGCGGCTCGATCTCGCCCACGCGCTCACGCAGCGGGGGAATGGAGATCGAGATGCCGTTGATTCGGTAATACAGATCGCGACGGAACGCGCCGCGCTCGACCTCGGCCTCGAGATCTCGATTGGTGGCGAAGACGAAGCGCACGTCGATCGGCTCGGGCGCCGTGGCTCCGACGCGCATCACCTTTCGTTCTTCGAGCACGCGCAGCAGCTTGGCCTGCAGTGACTCGGGCAGCTCGCCCACCTCGTCGAGGAAGACAGTGCCCGCCTTCGCGGTCTCGAGCAGCCCCAGCTTCTGCTTCACCGCGCCGGTGAACGAGCCCTTCTCGTGGCCGAACAGCTCGCTCTCGAGCAGCGATTCGGTGAGGGCGGCGCAGTTGAGCTTGAGGAACGGGCCCGAGCCGCGCTTCGAGCGACGGTGAATCTCGCCAGCCAGCACCTCTTTGCCCGAGCCAGTCTCACCGAGGAGCAGCACGTTGATCTGGCTCGGTGCCACGCGGTCCATCAGGCGCGAGATCGACACCATCGCGTCGTCGCGCACGAGGAAGCCGGCGGTTGGTTGTGACGACGGCGCCGCGCACGCCGCGAGCAGCTGATCGGGGTCGGTGCCATCGACCGGAGCGCTCGCTGCGCCGGCACGAACGCGGGCTCCAGCGGCGACCAGCTTCGCCGAGAGCTTCTCCATCAGCTTCGTCGCGGCTTCGGTGTTGCGCCCCGGCGACAGCACCTCGAACTGGCCCGGCCCGAAGGAGGCGACCGTGTCGTGCGGCGACAGCTCGGCCGAGAGCACCGACTGCGCGACTCCGGGGGCTGCCTGCACCTGAAAGCGCAGCACGCCGAACGGGGGCTTCGTCGAACGAATCGTGTCGAGAAAACGGGTGTGGGTGACGAGCGTCCACGGGTTGGTGGAGCCCGAGAGCTCGTCGGTCTGCAGCACCGCGAGCGACGTGCCGAGCTCGATGGAGTCGCCTGGCAGCACGTCGACCGATTCGCCCGAGCCCAGCTTGCGCCCACGAACGGTGGTGCCGTTGGCGCTGCCGAGATCTTCGAGGCGAACGATCGGCCCCATGTGCAGCACGGCGTGACGGCGGGACGCGGCGGCATCGTCGAGCTTGAGCGTCGCGTCGTCTCCGCGCCCCAGCACCACCTGCCCCGTCGCGGGGAGCGCGTGCGAGGACGAGCCCGACTCGTTCACCACGACGAGCCGGTACCGCCGCGCGCGGGTCGACGAGTCAGGCTTGTCCTGGAGGCGAACGGTTTCCTGCTGGGAAGACGCCATCGAGCGCGGGAGTGTAGCCCGCAGCGCCCTGCGCCGCGGCCAGAATCAGCCCTTCGGCAGCTTGAGCGCGCGCACCACGTAGAAGGCCCCGAACCCGCCCGCGATGACGACGAAGATCAGGTTGTTTCCGCCCAGGCCGTCGATGGCGCGAAGGCCCGCGATGCCGAAGCACGCCGCCGCGAAGACCAGCAGCTTGATGCGCTCGGGCACTGGAGCGAAGCGTGAGAACGCCCAGGCGCCGATGAGAATGACGAACGCCTTCCAGTCGATGGTCACGCTGCCGCCCTCTCAGCCTTGTCGCCGTCCTGGTTCGACAGCTTGCCGGCGATGTCCTTGAACGAGCCCTGCGACAGGAAGAGGAAGATCATGCCGAAGAGAATCTGCTGCAGGATCTGAATCACCCAGAGCACGTTCGCGTAGGCGATGCCGCTCGAGTTCACGACGTCTTTCGAGACGAACACCGAGAGGCCGAGCAGCACGAACGCCTGGAACGTGCCGGCGCTCCCCGGCGCGGCGGGAATCATCAGGCCGACGATGAGCACCGACAGCACGACGAAGCCCTGAAAGACCGTCAGCGTCAGCGGCTCGCACACGACGCCCGGCGCCGCGTTGGAGCAATCGAATGCCTTCGTCAGCAGCGACATGCCGTACCCGTTCGCGCCCCAGTAGAGCGACGTCCAGAACGTGAAGAGGGCGAAGTTCTTCGCGTCGGGCAGCTGCTTCAGCGCGCTCACGAAACCATCGACCACGTAGATCGCCCGGTCGGCGAGCTTCGGAGAGAACCTGCCCAGAACCGCGCGCATCAGCCCAATCACGCGGTCGTGCTGCCAGCGCGCGAGGATCAGGAAGGTGAGGCCGCCGCCGAAGACGAGGAACATCACGTTCGAGCCCAGCGCGATGCGATCGATGTTCGGCGACTCGGTGGGCACGAAGAACAGCAGAATGCGCAACATCGCCGCGATGATGATGCCGTCGACGATGCGCTCGAGCACGACGGTCGTCATGGCGGCGCTGCGACGAATGCCCGAGCGCTCGGCGATGAGGTACGGCCGCGCGAACTCACCGAGCCGGAACGGCAGAATGATGAGCATCATGAAGCCGATGGCCGACGCCTCGTTCAGCTTCTTGAACGGCACGTGCTCGAGGCCCGAGAGCAAATTGCCCCAACGCGCCGTTCGCGCGACGTGAATGACCGTCAGCACGCCGAGGTACGCCACCAGCCACGCGTAGTTCGCGCTCTTCAGCGAGCCCAGCATCTCGGGCCAGCGGGTGTCTTTGAACGTCAGGTAGAGGCACACGCCCGTGATGGCGAGGCTGACGATGAACTTGATCCACTTACCCACTGACACGCTCCGAGTGGACGACCGTCGCGGCGTGTAGCACCCGCATGAACCTCAGGCTACCGGTTGCCCTTTCAGGATCAGCCCCGGGTTGTTTTCGGTCAGCTGCGAAAACGCTTTCGCGCCGACCTGCTTCTGCAGCGCCTTGAGGCTCTCGCTGACCCACTGCTCGGCTCCGACGGGAGAGTGCAGATCGGTCGCCGAGATCGCGTACAGCCCGTCATCGAGGAACTGCTTCGCGAGCTTCTGCGCCGACTTTCCGTAGCGGCCGATGAGGGAGCCGACGTCGAGTTGGAGCAGGGCTCCTGACTGAACGGCCTCGGCGGCCCGGCCCTTTCGTTCGAACTCGAGGCAGCGCTCGGGGTGCGCGATGACGGGCGTGACGCCCTTGAGCTTCATGCGGAAGACGACGTCGGTGAGCTGCGGGAGCGGTGACGTGTAGGGCGCTTCGACGAGCAGGTACTTGCCTGCGGTGCCGATGCGGCGCGACTCGGGCGTCGGCAGCTTCATCAGCAGCGACTCGTCGAGGAAGAAGTTCTCGGCGTTGACGTCGAGCGCGAGCGCGATTCCGGCGGACTTCAGCGCGACCTTCACCTCGTCGAGCCGCTGGAGCGCGACGTCACGGTTCGCGTACTCGGGCCGGTTGTGGGGGCTGGGCGCAGCCGCAGTGAAGCCGAGCGCCACCAACGCCTTCGCCATCGCGAGCGTCTCGTCCATCGTCTTGCACCCGTCGTCGACGTCGGGGAGCAGGTGCAGGTGGAGATCGACCATCGGCATGACCGCGATGCTATGCCACGCCCATGGCGCTCGATCCAAAGCTCCTCGACATCCTCGCGTGCCCCGAAGACAAAGGGCCGCTGCTGTACTTCGCGGCCGATCGGTTCCTCTACAACCCGCGCCTCAAGCGGAAGTACCGCATCGATGACGACGTGCCCGTGATGTTGATCGAAGAGGCGATGCCGGTGTCGCCGGCCGATCACGACGCGCTGCTGGCGAAGGCGAAGGCCGAGGGAATCGCTCCGAACTTCTCGTGATCGACACGCACTGCCACCTCGACATGCCGCGCTTCGACGGCGATCGCGACGTGGTGCTCGAACGCGCGTGGGCGGCCGGGCTGACGGCGATCATCGTTCCGGGCGTCGCTCCGTCGACCTGGGCTCCGCTGCTCGAGTGGCCGAGACGTGACGCACGCGTGCAGGTCGGCCTGGGCATTCACCCGCAGTTCCTTCCCGACCTCGACGAACGTGACGACGAGAAGAGCCTCGCGCTGCTCGACGAGCTGCTGGGGAAAGGTGGCGCGATCGCGGTGGGCGAGTGCGGCCTCGACGGGCCCACCGAAGCCACGGTGCCGATGGAGCGTCAGCTGCGCGTGCTGCGCGCTCACTTCGCCCTCGCGAGGAAGCACAAGCTGCCGCTGTTGATGCACTGCCTTCGCGCACACCCAGAGCTGCTCGAGCTGTTGAAGACCGAGCCCCTGCCCGAGGCCGGGCTGCTCATGCACAGCTATTCGGGTTCGGCCGATCTCACGAAGAAGTACGTGAAGTACGGCTGTCACTTCTCGTTCGCCGGGCCCGTGAGCTTCATGGAGGCGCGCCGGCCGATCGACGCGCTCAAGAGCGTGCCGCTGGAGCGGTTGCTGGCCGAGACCGACGCTCCCGATCAGGCCCCGCACCCGTATCGAGGTCAGCGCTCAGAGCCAAAGTTTCTGCCGCTGATCATCGAGGCGATGGCGCGCGCGCGGGGCGAGTCACTCGACATGGTGCAGACCGCGATTCTCGCCAACACGAAGCGGCTGTTTCCCGTCTTTCAGGGAATACCGGCGTCGTCTTCGACCGGCAGCTGAGCGCGAGCCTTCGCGAGCCACGGCGCGAGATCGGTCGCGTCGAGGGGGCTGTGCTTCGCGGCCTCTTCCCACAGTGGAATCGCCTCTTCGGGCCGGTTCTGGATGTACGCGACCATGCCGCGATCCATCAGCTCGTTCGCGCTCGCGACAGCGGCGACGCAGTCGGGCAGGCCCAGCTCGGGCTCGTTGCGGGCGACCCGAATCCAGCAGCGGGTGCTCTTCGCTGCCGCCGAGCTGCCATCGCGCTCGAGCGACGCGTCGACCAGCTTCAGCGCAAAGTCGAGGTTCTGCCCCGTCACCAGCGCGCCCCACGCCAGGTTGTTGAGCACCATCGCGCTCGCGGCGGGGTTCGCGATCGTCGCCTGCGCATCCTGCAGGCCGCCGTCGACGTCACCGAGCCTCAAGCGGGAGTAGCCACGCAGCGCCACGTACGCGGGGTCTGGCCGAATGAGGTTCGCGCGAGCGATATCGGCCTCAGCCTCGGCGAAACGCTCGGCGAGCTGATGAGCGCCCGACCGCAGCGCATAGGCCTCGGCCAGCAGCCCTGAACGATCGCTCCCAGTCAGGAGCATGATGGCGGCGCTCGCGTCGTCGACCCCACCATCGAGATCGCCCCGATCGTTTCGTGCGAGCGAGCGAAGCAGATACGCGAGCGGCTCCTTCTGCTTCTCGAGCACCACCGTGGTCTGCTTCTCGACCTCTGGCAGATCGTGCTTCTGGTACGCGGCCTCGGCCTTCAGCATCGCTTCGGCCGTCAGCGCGTTCGGGTTGTTCTCGGTGCGCACCATCGCGAGCACCCCGAGCCCAATCACCGCAGCGATCACGATCACCTGAGAGCCGAACGAGGCGCCCTTTCCTTCGCGCTCGATGGCCGATGCCGTGCCGACGAAGCCCGAGAGAATGCCCACGACCAGCCCGCCGAGGTGCGCCGCGTTGTCGAGGTACGAGACCGAGAACGCGAGGAACACGTTGAGCGCGAGCGTCGCGAGAATGCCGCTCCACAGGCTCTTCACGGCGTCGGGCGGCAACAACGCGCGCGCCTGAATCGCGAAGCCGATCACGAAGCCGAAGAGACCGACGATCGCGCCCGAGGCACCCGCCGAGACGCCAGCCGGGTTCCACAACACCGACGCGAATGAGCCGCCGAGCCCGCACAACAAGTAGACCAGCACGTACATCGGCGGCTTGAGCATGCGCTCGACGAAGCCGCCCACGCCCCACAACGAGTACATGTTCACCGCGAGGTGCAGCACCCCGATGTGGATGAAGATGTTGGTGAACGTTCTCCACCACTGGTGCTGAAAGACGACCAGGGTGCCGCGGTTCGCCCCGATCGCGATCAACTGATCGACGTCGGGGTCGGTCGCCGAGATGCCGCTGACGACCATGGCCAGGAACACCGCCACGTTCATGCCAACCAGAATCATGGTGACGAACGGGCGGCGCGATTCCATGCGGCCCGCCTACCCCGTGCGCCGTCACCCTGCTCGCCTTTCCAACCCGCCCAGTTGGGGCAGTTTGGGCAATGGGAGCCATTGACCCCCTCTCATGTGACCCTTCACCTCTTGGAAGGATGGACGGCGAAGGAGTAAGCCGCGCCGCATGCGAACCACCCTGCGCGCGGCGCTCATCGGCTCACTCCTCGCGGCGTCGGCTGCGTCGGCCCAGACGTTCTCTTCGACGTTCACGACGACGGCGAACGGCGGCAACTACGCCCCGCGCAACATCGTGGCGGTGTGGGTCGAGGACTCGAACGGCACCTTCGTGAAGACGATCGGCCGCTGGGCCGGACGCGAGAAGGCCGACCTCAGGGGCTGGACCGCGAAGGCCGGCAACGCTGACGCTGATGCCGTCTCGGGTGCCACGCGCCCCAACCACACCGGCATGTTGACCGTGAACTGGGACCTCAAGAACAAGCAGGGCGCGGTGGTTCCCGACGGCACGTACACGATTCGCATGGAGCTCGCTGATCGCAACACCACCATGGCGTCGCAGAACCGCCAGGGCTCATTCACCTTCGTGAAGAGCGGCACCGCCCAGAGCCAGACGGGCCTCATGAACGCCGGCTTCACGGGCGTGAGTATCACCTTCGCGCCTGGCGCTGGCACGGGTGGCGGCTCGGCTGGCGGTGGAACGGCGACGGGCGGCGGCACCGCGAGCGCTGGTGGAACGGCCGGCACGGCTGGTGGAACCGCGAGCGCGGGCGGTACGGCTGGCACGGCAGGCGGAACGTCGGGCACGGGCGGCGGCACCTCGGGGGCTGGTGGCGGCACGGCCAGCCTCGGGGGTGGGGCGGCTGGCGGTGGCGTCGACATGACGAAGGTCGGCTGCCAGAGCTCGGGCGCTTCGCTCGCGCCCATCTTCGCGCTCGCGATGCTGATCGTCATCTCGCGTCGCCGCTGGAGCTGAGCGTCAGCCGAACGGGTCCGTGATGATGCTCGGCCCGCTCCTGGTGATCGTCGGCGCCCTCGATGGGGGCGGTGATTCGCAGATCGTCGAGCGGTCGCGCGACGTGATGCACACGAAGGTGCTGATCGCCATCGCGGGCGAGAAGCCAGACGCGGGGCTCGATCAGGCCTTCGACGAAGCGTTCGCGATCTTCGAGCACATCGACGCCACGATGAACGAGTGGCGGCCCGAGTCTCCGCTCGGCCAGATCAACGCGCTCGCAGGCAACGGAAAGCCGGTCGAGGCCCCGGCCGATCTGTGCGGGGTGATTCGACTCGCGCTCGACGGCGCCAGGAGAACCGATGGGCTCTTCGACCCCACCTGGGCGGCCCTGCGAGACGTGTGGAAGTTCTCCAATGCTCCGAATCAGTCACCACCCGACCCTGCTCGCGTGAAGCAGGCCTGCGCGCTGGTGTCGTGGCGCGACGTCGAGGTGACGGCGAACAAGGGCGGCTCGTGCTCGGTGCGGCTCAAGAAGAAGGGCATGGCGCTCGGGCTGGGCGGCTTCGTGAAGGGCTGGGGCGTCGATCGCGCGGTCGAGCGCTTGCGCGCACGCGGCTTCAAGAACTTCTTCGTGCAAGCGGGCGGCGATCTGTACCTGGCGGGAATGAATGGCCCCCGCCCGTGGCTGGTGGGCATTCGAGATCCCCGCGGGTCACCGGAGCAACGCTTCGCGAAGGGCGAGCTCAGTGACGTCGCGTTCTCGACGAGCGGCGACTACGAGCACTTCTTCATTCACGAAGGCCGCCGGTACCACCACATCATCGACCTGCGCACGTGCCAGCCCGCGACCGCGTCGGTGTCGTCGACGGTGATGTCGAAGACCGCGGTCGACGCCGAGATCCTCACCAAGTCGACCTTCATTCTCGGGGCGCCAGCGGGGCTCAAGCTGGCCCGCACCTTCGGCGCCGAGGCGGTGATCGTTCACCCCGATGGCCAGGTGAACGTGACGCCGGTGATGCAGCAGAAGCTCGAGCTGTGGCCTCCGACCGGGCTGGGACCGCCGCCCTGAGTTGCAAGCAGGCTCCACTCTCGTGCAAACAGCCCCGCATGGAGCCGACGTCGTCCCCCGCCCCCGCTGAGTTGCCCGTCGTTCCCCCGCCTGAGAAGCCGTGGCGCCTGCACCGGCGGTTCGATCGCACCGGGCGACTGCTGGGTGACTCGGCGATGAAGCGCCTCGAGCAGGCGCACGTGATCGTGTTCGGGCTCGGAGGCGTCGGGAGCTACGCGGTCGAGGGCCTCGTTCGCAGCGGCGTCGGCAAGCTCACGGTCGTCGACTTCGATCTGGTGTGCGTGACGAACTCGAACCGGCAGCTGCACGCGACGACGAGCACCGTCGGCAAGCCGAAGGCCGAGCTGATGGCCGCGCGGTGCAAGACGATCAACCCCGACGTGCAGGTGACGCCGATCGTCGACTTCTACCGGGAGGAGCAGGCTGACCAACTGCTCGCCGGCCCGTTCGACTTCGTGATCGACGCGATCGACAACGTGAAGGCGAAGCTGAACCTGCTCCACAACTGCCTGGCGCGTGGGTACCCGGTGGTGAGCTCGATGGGCGCGGCCGGTCGGCTCGATCCCACGGCGATTCGCGTGGAGGACCTGTGCGAGACGCACATGGACCCGTTCGCGAAGGACATTCGCAAGCTGCTCAAGCGCAAGTACGGGCACGACACGTCGAAGCCGACGGGCATCACGGCGGTGTTCTCGATCGAGCCGCGGAGGGATCCGCAGGCGGTGCACTACGACGAGGCGCACGGCGGGTTCATGTGCGTGTGCCCGCAGGGCGAGAATGAGTTTCACAGCTGCGAGCACCGGAATCAGATCGATGGATCGGTGGCGTTCGTGACCAGCGTGTTCGGAATGCAGATGGCCGGGGTCGTGGTGCGACGGGTGGCGCAGGGTCGATAGCCGAGGGTGGGCTCTGGTATCGTCACGCCCGATCATGACGGCGGCCACCCAGCTGAAACAGACCTACGCCGAGTACCTCGCTGAGGAAGACAAGGCCCGCGAGCGCCACGACTTCATTCGCGGGGAGGTGTTCGCGATGTCGGGAGGTACGCCCGAGCACTCGCTGCTGGCTGCTGCCTCGGTCGGCGAGCTTCGAACGGCGCTCCGCGGCAGACCCTGCGTCGTCTTCGAATCGAACATGCGGTTGCGCAACGCGAGCGCGGACTTCAGCTGCTACCCCGATGCGTCGGTGGTGTGCGGTCCAGTGGCGAAAGCGCCCGATGATGAGTTGGCGATCGCGAACCCGGTGCTCGTGATCGAAGTCTTGAGCGACTCGACCGAGGCGTACGATCGCGGCACGAAGAACTTCGAGTACCGCGCCTTTCCGAGTGTGAAAGAGATCGTCTTCGTCTCGCAGAAGAAGCAGGCCATCGAAGTGCACCGGCGGAACGCCGACGGCCAGTTCGTCATTCAGGACTATGGCGCGGGGTCGACGATCGAGTTCGCCTCGGTGGGCGTGAAGATCTCCATCTCCGAGCTGTATCGCGATCTCGTTCAGTACCGCGCGCAGTCAGCCTCGTGATTCCGGCACTCAGCGCAGCAACTCGGCGTCATCACGATCTGCCGCACCAACGGTTCGCGGCCTGAAGCGACGTTCGAGAACCACGCGCTCCCAAGCAATTCGCATCTGGCGCGCACATCGAGCGACGGGCATTCGCCCCACTGCGGTTGCCAGTCCTGGGCAGAGCACTGAACGAATCGGAGACGCAGTGTTCGTGCGGTTGTGTTCGCGCACGGCCAGCAAAGCGGCTCTGAACGCGAGGTACGCGTTCGCCGTCTCGGCAACCACCGAGGGGGATCGCATCGTCGGAGCCGCAATCAACCAGGGGATCTCGTCACGCTCCGTCGGGACAATCACCGCCTGACCAATCGGCAGCTCGCCATCAAAGGACGCTTCAAGCAGCTGCTGGAGATTTCTCTGCAGCTGAGGACCGAGTTGGTACGTGTAGACCGCGTCGATTCCGCCATCCATGAACCCAAAGCTGTTCGCAGGGCTCACGATCGCGTCCGCACGGATATCGATCGGAGCGGTCGCCTCGACGACGCCTTCCCGCGTCGAGAAGATGTCACCGTGTGAGATCTGAACGTTGGCAAAGCCGGAGAACTCCTCGAGCCACGCATCGACGAGGGGCCGTCCGAGATCCCTGAGGTGAAGTTGCAGAGTCTTCATGTCCCACCCATCAGCTTCGCGAACGCACTCGCGAGATCGGGCTTCTCGGTCAGCACCGGCTTCATCGAATCACCGTGCTTCTCGAGCCACGCCCGCCCGTTGCGAATCGTGAACTTCGTCGGCGTCAGGCCCTCGCCCACTTCACTCCAGGGAATCGGCATGGACACCGGCGCGCCGTCCTTCGCGCGCACGCAGAACGGAGCCGCCACCACCTTCACCGGCGCGTTCTGAACCACGTCCAAATACACGCGCCCCTGTCGCTTCGGCACCACGCGCTCCATCGTGCCCAGCGTCGGGTGCTTCTGGATCATCAACGTCGCGAGCAGCTCGGCCAACTGCCGTGCGCCGTCGTGATCGAGCTGGCCTCCGAGCGGAACGAACACGTGCAGCCCGCTCGCGCCGCTCGTCTTCACGTACGACGGCAGGCCTGCATTCTCGGTGATTCGCCGCAGCTCGTTCGCCAGCGTGATCACCGACGCGAACGGAGCCTCCTTCGGATCGAAGTCGACCACGCACCAGTCGGGCCGGCCGAGGGTCGCGATGCGCGTCGTCGGAATGTGAATCGGCAGCGCGCCCAGGTTCGAGCACCACTCCAGCGTCTGCACGTCGTCACAGACGATCTGATCCACCTCGCGGTTCATCTCTTCGCTGTACGTGCGCACGGTGCGCACGAAGTCGGGCGCCTTCGGGGGCTTCGCCTTCTGGAAGAACGACTTGCCGTTGATGCCGTCGGGGTACCGCGTGAGCATCAGCGGCCGATCCTTCAGGTACGGCAACATGAACGGCGCGACGTCGTGGTACCAGCTGAAGACCTCGCCCTTCGAGATGTTCTCCTTCGGGAAGTAGATCTTCGTCGGGTTCGAGAGCGCGACACCGGCGACGGGCTCGGCGGTGACCTCTTCAGGCAGGCGCTTCTCGGGCGGAGTCGGGCACTCCTCGGGCTTCTTGTCGGGCCTGAAGCGGAGGAACACCGGCTCGCGCAGCGACAGGTTCTCGGGCCACGACTTGTAGCGAACCTCGACCACCATCGTCGGGTTCACCCACAGCATCTCGGGGTCGAGCGGCACGTCGCCGAGACACACGGGGTTCTTCACCACGTTCGCGTCGAGTTCCTTGCGAACCGGAGCGGCGACCTTCGGGTTGTAGCCAGCGCCGACCTTGCCCGCGTACAGCCAGCGCTCTCCGTCCCACGTCGAGAGTGAGAGCGCCCCGTCGTCATCGGCGAAGCCCGTGACCGCGAAGTCGCCCATCGTCGTGAGTGCGATCTTCAGCCACCGCGTCGATCGCCCGCCCTCGTACGGCGCGTCGGCCCGCTTCGCCATCACGCCCTCGAGCCCCTTCTGCTTGACGACCTCGAGCAGGGCCTCGCCTTGTGTCTCGACGTGCTCGACGGGAATCACCCGCGCTTCGTTCACCTTGGGCACGAGCCCGAACAGCAGCTCCTTGCGTTGCTTGAGCGGCAGGGCGCGCGTGTCGTGCCCATCGAGCATCAGCAGATCGAACGCGAAGAACACCGCGGGGTCCGTCAGCGAGCCGGCGATGATGTCCTTCTTGTGGGCGAGCGTGGAGCGCTTGAGGAGCCGCTGGAAGATCGGGTGCCCGTGCTCGTTCTGAATGACGAGCTCGCCATCGATGATGAAGTCAGGCCCCGGCAGCGCTTCGAGCGCCGTGACGATCTCGGGAAAGAGGTCGGTCGCCTCACGGCCGCGGCGCAGCACCAGTCGCACCTTCTTGCCGACACGCTCGGCGAGCAGACGAAAGCCGTCGAACTTCAGCTCGAAGTACCAGCCCTCGGCGGTGAACGCGTTCGGTCGCGGCTCGGCGAGTTGCAGCTCGACGTCTTCGGCGCGCATGTCAGCTCCGCCGCTTGAGGGCGAGGTAGCGCGAGGCTTCTCCGCGCGTGAACTTGAGCAGCACCGGCTCGGGCTCGGGCGTCTGTGAGACGAGCTCCTGCAGCTGGCGAAGCGACGTCACCTTCGTGCGGTTCACCTCGATGATCACGTCGCCGACCGTCAGGCCACCCAGCTCGGCCACGCTCGAGGGAGCCACCGCCTCGACACGAACGCCCTGCCCCTCCGACGGCTCCAGCTCACCAAGCACCAGCCCGAGGGAGTCGATGCGCCCACCCGAGAGCATCGTCTTCGTGGGGCCCGCAGAAGGCCTGGTCGACAGCAGCGCCGACGCGTTGATGACCTTCTTGTTCCGCACGACGCCGAGCTTCACCACCACGCCCGGTCCCTGAATCGCGATGCGCCGCAGCAACTGCTGATACCGATCGACGGGCTTGCCGTTCACCGAGACGAGCCGATCGCCCGCCTGCAGGCCTGCACGCGCCGCGGGCGACTCGGGGTAGACGTCGACGATCACCGCTTCGCCGGGCGCCGAGTCCTTCACCTCGCTCACCGTCACGCCGAGCCAGCCACGCACCGGCGTTCCGTTGTCGCGCAGGTTCGGCAGCAGCTCCTTCACGAGGTTCACCGGCACCGCGAAGCCGATGCCCTGCCCCTGGTTCATGATCGCGGTGGTGACCCCGATGACGTGGCCCTTCATGTCGAAGAGCGGGCCGCCAGAGTTGCCCGGGTTGATCAACGCGTTCGTCTGAATGAAGTCGTCGAAGGGGCCGACGCCGATCACCCGCTCGCGCGCCGAGATGAGGCCGTGGGTCACCGACGTGTCGAGCCCGAAGGGGTTGCCGATCGCGACGACCCAGTCACCGACCTCGAGCTCATCCGAGTCTCCGAGCGTGACGACCGGAAGATCCGTCGCTCCCGTGAGCCGGAGCAGCGCGAGATCGGTCTCGGCGTCATGGCCGATCACCTTCGCCTCGAGGCTCCGGCCGTCGGCGAGGCGAACGACGATCGACTCCGCGCGCTCGATGACGTGGTTGTTGGTGACGACGAGCCCGTCGGAGGTGATCACGAAGCCCGAGCCCATGCCCTTCGACGTCGGGCCGGTCTTCGCCGAGATGTTCACGACGCCCGCGCGAACGGCGCGCACGAGTGGGGCCAACGAGGTCGGCGGCGTGAACGACGGCACCATCGACGGGCCGCCCGGCAGCTTCTCTTTCCAGAACGGAATGATCGTTCGCTCACGCCACACGACGGGAGCCGAGTCGGGTTCGTCACCAGGCGCGTGCGCCGGCGTCAGACCCTCTTTCTGCGCATGCACCTTCGCGCGAGCCCAGTCGGCGACGTCGTCAGCGAAGGCGATGACCGGCAACAGCGTGAACAGCAGGAGCAGACGCACGCCCGGGACTCAACCCGAGAAACCGCCCAGCGTCACGCCTGCGCAGGCTGCACGTACTTCGCGACCTTCACCCGGCCGGCGCGCAGCACGCGGCCCTTGAGCTTCCACGCCGCCTTCAGCACCGAGACGACCCGCCCGTCTTCGGCCTCGTTCGGGGTGATCTCCATGTCGGAGGCCTCGGACAGGTTGGGATCGTACGGAGTGCCCTTGAGCTCCACACGCTCGAGACCGAACTCTTCGGCCTTCTTGATGAGCCCGTCACGAATCAGCTTCACGCCCTTCGACAGGGCCGAGTCGTCGGCGCCAGAGAGACACAGCTCGAGGTCGTCGATGGCCTCGAGGAGCACGACAGCCACCTTGCCCTTCTCGAGATCGAGCAGCTGGTCGCGCTCGCGGGTCATGCGCTGCTTGAAGGCTTCCCGATCGCTCTCCGAGCTCTGGAGGCCGCGCGCGAGGGTGTCGATGCGCTTGTGGGCCGCTTCGAGCTCCGAAGTCAGCCGCGCCACTTCGGGGTCGACCTGCGACTCCGAGACCGCCTCGACCGGCTGGCCGTCTTCGCGGAACCGGCGCTTGTCGTTGACCTTCACAGTGGTGGACTCAGCGGCTTCGTCGGGGCGCACGTCGCTCATGGCGCGGCCAAGGTAACCGCCGACGTTCACGTGTCAACGGGCGCGCTGGTGCTCGAGGTAGCGGCTGGCGGCCTTCTGAACCCAGTCGGGAGCTCGGGGGTGCCGGCTGACGCCTTCGAGCACGGTCGACCAGCGGAGCAGCGTCGCCGCGTCTTCGGTCAAGTTCATCAACCGGTTGACCATCGAGACCGTGAGGAAGGTCGGTTGCCGCGCGAGCGATCGTTCGAGGTCGTCTTCGAAGCCGGGCCGGCGTTCGACCTCGTGAATGAGGGCGCCGGGCGTGCCGAACTCGGCGTCGGGGAAGCGCTCGAGCAACGCGAACACGGCGCGCCGGAAGCGCACGGGGTCGAGACCTGGCCTCCCTCGCGAGACGGTCTGACTGAGCGCGCGCATCGTCTCGTCGGGGTCGTCTCCAGGCGTGAAGGCCTCGAGCGCGGCAAGCAGCCGCGAGAACTCGGTGTCGAGGGCCCACAGCGCCTCGCCCACCAGGTGGAGCGAGCCCGCGACGAGCACCAGACCGCCGCCTCCCGCCTCGCCGAGCGCCGACTGCAGCGCCGCCGGCACCGAGTCCGTCACCGTCACGTTGGGGCAGAGCGAGCGCGCGAGCGCTTCGTACGTCTTCGGGTCCCGCGATCGCGAGCTGTGCAGCGGCGCGAGGTGCAGCGAGGCGACGCGGGGGAACAACCGCCGCATCATCGGCTCGGAGTCCTTGTCGGCGAAGACGCCGAAGACGAGGTGAAGCGGCCTGTCGGCGAAGAGACGATCGAGCGCCTCGACGAGCACCTCGACGCCCGACGGGTTGTGCGCGCCATCGAGCAGAATCGGGGGCGTGCCGTCGATCTCCTGCAGTCGTCCGGGCCAGCGGGTCGACGCGAGGCCAACGCGCAGCTCTTCGTCAGAGAGTGAGAAGCCCTGCCGATCGGACAGCAGCTCGAGACACCCCAGCGCGAGGCCGACGTTCTGAAGTTGATGGGCGCCCGCGAGCGGAACCGTGAGCCCGGTGATGGTTCGAGTTCGGCCCCGAAACGTGTCACCCACGAGTTCGACGTCGCGACCCTCGACGATCAGCGGAACCCCGGCACCGGCCGCAGCCCGCTCGAACACCTGCAACACCTCGGGCGGCTGGCGCGCCACGATCAGCGGCACGCCGTGCTTCACGATGCCGGCCTTCTCCTGTGCGATGAGCGGCAGCGTGTTGCCGAGGTACTCCATGTGATCGAACGAGATCGACGTGATGGCCGTGATGACCGGCGCGCACAACACCGTCGCGTCGAGTCTGCCGCCGAGGCCGGTCTCGATGACGGCGATCTGCACGTGCTCCTGCGCGAAGTGCCAGAACGCGAGCGCGGTGCCGAACTCGAAGTACGTGAGTTCGTGATTGGGCCCGAGACGATCGACGAGTTCGTTCACGCGCTTCGCCAGCGTCTCGTCGTCGATGTCGACACCGTTCACCTTGAAGCGCTCGTTCATGCGCATGAGGTGTGGTGACGAATAGAAGCCGACGCGGTGGCGTTGCGACAGACACGACGACAGCACCGCGCAGGTCGAGCCCTTGCCGTTGGTGCCTGCGACGTGAATCGAGGCGAACGACCGCTCGGGGTGATGCAGCTTGTCGAGCGCGGCGGTGATGCGCTCGAGGCCCATGCGAATCGTCGAGGGCGCCAGGGACGCGAAGTACGCCAGCGCCTCGTCGACGTTCATGGAGCTCAGCTCAGCAGGCCGATGACCTGCGACAGCTTGGTCTTCAGATCCTTGCGCTGCACGATCGCGTCGATCATGCCGTGCTCGAGCAGGAACTCGGAGCGCTGGAAGCCCTCAGGCAGCTTCTGACGAATCGTCTGCTCGATCACGCGCGGGCCCGCGAAGCCGATGAGCGCCTTGGGCTCGGCGATGATCACGTCACCCAGCCACGAGAACGAGGCCGCCACGCCGCCCGTCGTCGGGTGGAGCATGACCGAGATGTACGGCTTCTTGATCTCGCGGAAGCGGTTGATGGCGGCGCAGGTCTTCGCCATCTGCATGAGCGAGAAGATGCCTTCCTGCATGCGGGCGCCGCCCGAGGCCGAGAAGACGATCGCGGGGACGTCGAGCTCGCGCGCACGCTCGAACACGCGCGTCACCTTCTCACCGACGACGCTGCCCATGGAGCCGCCCATGAACTCGAAGAGGAACGCGCCGACGCTGACGTGCTGCCCGTCGATGCGGCCGGTGCCCGAGACGAACGCGTCGTTCTCGCCGAGGGCCTTCTTCGTCGACTTGATGCGGTCGCGGTACTTCTTCGAGTCGGAGAACGTGAGCGGATCTTGCGGCTCGAGGCCCTCGTCGTGCTCCTCGAACGAGCCTTCGTCGCAGAGCGCCAGCAACCGCGCGCGCGCGTTCCACGCCATGTGGTGGTTGCACGAGGGGCAGACGTTCAGGGCGCGCTCGAGCTCTTCACGGAGCAGAATCTCTCCGCAGGGCTCGCACTTCACCCACAAGCCCTCCATGCGGCTCGGAGCGTTGCGCTGTTCGACCTCATCCACCTCGGCGGCGGTGGCGATCTTCGGCTTCTTCTTCGCGTACCACGACATGCGCGGGCTCGTAGCGCCACGCTCCGACGGGCTCAAGCGTTCCGAAAGGCTTCTGGTGCGTAGCGCGTTACGCACCCGCACGCGTGGCGAGGGCGACCAGATTCCAGGCGGTCGTCAGCGCACGCAGCTCGTCACGAGACAGGCGGTGGCGGCAGCGGGCGATCTTTCCCCGGGCGCTGCCGAGGAGCGCGTCGGCGCGTGGCTGATCTTCACCTCGACGCAGCAACTCGACCGCGCCCGCCAGGTCGCGCGTCGCGCCTTCGAGCACGGGGTTGTCGAGCTGCGGCACGGGCCTCGATCGCCAACCCTCGATCATCGAAGCGACGAGCCACACCCCGACGAACACGACGAACCCGATGCCCAGGGTGCCCACCACCGCCCCGACGATCACGAACCAGCTCGGCTCGAAAGAGACGTCGAATTGGCGCCAGAACGGCCCGAAGTCGATCCACCTCGCCGAGCCCATGCCGCACGCGAATCTGAACATGCGCGGCGCAGGTGCATTCTCGGAGCCACTGAGACTGAGCACCTTCGTGCGCAGCTCACCCCTGACCGGCGAGGGCTTCGACCTCGGCGCGTGCCTTCGGGATCGCGGCGGTGAGCACCTCACTGCCACCAGCCGTACACAGCACGTCGTCTTCGATGCGAATGCCTCCGAAGCCGCGGCCGCCGTTCATCGCGAGGTACTTCTCGGCGCGATCGAAGTTCACCTGGCCTTTGAAGGTCGCGCGGAACTCGGGGTTCCGGATGATCGCTGGCACGAAATACAGGCCCGGCTCGATGCTGAAGACCATGCCTTCAGCGAGGTCCATGTCCATGCGCAGGTAGGCGAGACCGAACTGCGCGGACCGTGAGCGGCCGGGGTAGTGAACGCGATCACCGAACGATTCGAGATCGTGCACGTCGAGGCCGATCTGATGACCGAGACCGTGCGGGAAGAAGATCGCGTGAGCGCCGGCTTCGACGAGCGCGTCGGCGTTGCCGGTGAGCAGCCCGAGATCGACCAGGCCCTGTGCGAGCACACGTGAGGCCGAGAGGTGAATGTCGCGGTAGCGAACGCCGGGCTTCACGAGCGAGATGCCGTGGAGCTCCGCTTTGAGCACGAGCTCGTACACATCGCGGCCTTCGGGAGAGAACGCTCCACCGACGGGCCAGCACCGCGTGACGTCACTGCAGTAGCCCATGTCGTTCTCGGCGCCCGCGTCGAGCAGCACGATGTCGCCCGAGGCGAGCGTGTTCGCGTGGTGGTGGTTGTGCAGCACTTCGCCACGCACCGAGAGGATCGTTCCGTACGCCTGCGTACAGCCAGCGCGCGCGAACGCGCCTTCGACGAGGCCCGCGAGCAGCTCTTCTTTCACGCCCGGCTTCGACGCCTTCATCGCGGCGACGTGGGCTTCGTGCGTGACGACGGCCGTCTTGCGCATCTCGGCGATCTCTTCTGCGCCCTTCTTGAGTCTCAGCTTTGCGATCACGTCGAGCACTTCGCCCCGCCCCACCTTCGCGGGATCGTCGAACTGCAGGTCCTGTCCCGTGATCGCGCGCGCGCGGGCGGTCGCCTTGAAATCGGCAACGGCGATCGAGTCGAGCTGCCGTCCCTTCGCGAGCGTCTGCAGGTGCGACTCGAGCGCTTCGACCGTCATGACGCGCTGCACGCCGTGACGCGCCTTCGCGGCGTCGAACGACTCCTGCTCGCCGTGCCACAGCGCATCGCCCATCGTGCGCTCGGGGAGAAAGAGCGTGACCGTCTTGTCGGAGGGGTCGAACAACGCGGCGCTGCCCGGCTCGGGGCGCTCGAAGAAGTAGAGGAAGTTCGAGTCGGCGCGGAAGGGGAACGTGTTCGCCGGGTAGTTGCGGGAGAGCGCGGCGCCAGAGAACAACACGAGGGGCCGGTCGAGAGACGACATCAGACGATCGCGACGCTGGACGAAGCTCATGCGGGCACCCTACCCGAAGTTGTTCTCGCTCGACGTCAGCTCCTGCTATCGCGCGGGGGCATGAAGGCACTCGTGATGACGGCCGGAGAAGGACCTCGCGGCCTCTCGGTGAAAGACGCTCCCTCGCCGACGTGCGGCCCCGACGAGATCCGCGTCGCCGTGAAGGCGAGCGCGCTCAACCGTGCCGACCTGCTGCAGACGATGGGGCTCTATCCCGCTCCGAAGGGCGTGCCGGCCGACATTCCAGGGCTCGAGTACGCGGGCGAGGTCGCCGAGGTGGGTGCACGCGTGACTCGCTGGAAGAAGGGCGACCGCGTGATGGGCCTCGTCGCTGGTGGCGCGTGGGCTGAAGAGCTCGTCACTCACGAGCGCGAAGCCATCGCGATGCCCGCTGCTTGTTCGTTCGAGCACGCCGCCGCGATTCCCGAAGCGTTCATGACCGCGTGGGATGCGTTGGCGCTCCAGGGCGGCATGACGGCAGGCACGCAGGTGTTGATTCACGCAGTCGCGTCGGGCGTTGGCACCGCCGCGCTGCAGCTCTGCGCGCTTCACGGAGCCCGCGCGATCGGCACCGGCCGAAATGCCTCGAAGCTCGAGCGCATCAAGAACATGGGTCTTCAAGACACGGTTCTGGTGAACGATGGAACGTTCGCAAATCGCGTGAAGGCGCTGACGAACGAGCGCGGCGTCGATCTCGTGCTCGATCTCGTCGGCGGAGACTGGCTGCCCGAGACCATCGACGCGATGGCGCCGCAGTCGACGCTGATGCTCGTCGGCCTCGTCGGTGGAGCGACCGCCGAGGTTCCCCTTCGCACCGTGCTCGGCAAACGCATTCGCGTGATCGGAACGACGCTTCGTGCGCGAAACCTCGAAGAGAAGATCGCCGTCGCGCGACGCTTCGAGCACCAGCTCGTGCCCCACTTCGCCGCCGGCCGCCTCGAGCCCGTCGTCGAGAACACCGTCCCCTTCACCGAGACGCCGAAAGCCCTCGAGCGCCTCGCCGCCAACGACACGTTTGGCAAAACCGTCCTCACCTGGTGAACCACATGCCCTTCGATCCCAACGCAGCAGCGGCTCCTGACTCCGGCGTCTTCGGACTGCCGTTTTCTCCTGATGACTCGAAGATCGTGCTCGTGCCCGTGCCGTTCGAGGCGACGACGAGCTACGGCGGCGGAACCTCTGATGGTCCCTCGGCGATTCTCGAGGCGTCGAAGCAAGTCGACCTGTTCGATCTCGAGACGGGCAAGCCGTACGAGGCCGGCATTTCGATGCTCGACGAGAGCGCCGAAGTTCGCGCGTGGAACGACGAGGCCAAGGCGGCTGCGGAGCCGATCATCGAATCGGGCGGGCTCGAGTCACACCCGGCCGCGCTCGCGACGGTGAACGCGCTCTCGGAGAAGATGAACCAGTACGTCTACGAGACGACCAAGGAGTGGATCGGCAAGCGGAAGATCGTCGGCGTGATTGGTGGCGATCACTCGACGCCGTTCGGCGCGATCAAGGCGTACGCCGAAGCGTTCCCCGGGCTCGGCGTGCTGCACCTCGACGCTCACGCCGACCTGCGCAACGCATACGAGGGCTTCACCTGGAGCCACGCGTCGATCATGTACAACGTGATGCAGAAGATCCCCGGCGTCGCGAAGCTCGTGCAGGTGGGCATTCGCGATTTCGGTGAGGCTGAGTTCGACATGATTCAGTCGTCGAACGGCAGAATTCACACGTTCTTCGATTCACGGCTCGCGCACGCGCGTCTCGACGGCATGCCGTGGCGGGAGCAGGTCGACATCATCGTGCGTGAGCTGCCCAGCAAGGTGTACCTGTCGTGGGACATCGACGGGCTCGATCCGGTGCTCTGTCCGCACACGGGAACGCCGGTGCCGGGCGGGCTCACGTTCCATCAGGCGGCGTCGTTGCTCGAAGGTGTCGTGCGCGCGGGGAAGACGATCGTCGGGTTCGACTTGAACGAGGTCGCTCCGGGGCCTGAAGGCGACGAGTGGGACGGAAACGTCGCGGCGCGACTGCTGTACAAGATGATCGGCTGGACGCTGAAGTCGCAGACGAAATGAAAGAGAAGCTCACGACGCTCGGGCAGTGGTTGCTGCTCGGCTCGGTGGTGGGCGTGCTCTGCGGCACGGCGTCGGCGTTGTTCCTGTGGTTGCTCGAGCTCGCGACGAATTTCCGCACGGGGCATGAGACGATTGTCTTTGCGTTGCCGGTTGCGGGCCTCGCGCTCGGTTGGGTGATGGAGCGGTTCGGCCAGTCCATCAAGGCCGGCAACAACCTCGTCATCAATACGATTCACGATGACGGGCCGGAGATTCCGCTGCGTATGGCGCCGATGGTGCTCGCGGGCACGGTGATCACGCACCTGTTCGGTGGAAGTGCGGGGCGTGAAGGAACGGCCGTGCAGATGGGCGCGAGCTTGACCGATTGGGTCTCGCATCGGCTGGGTGTGAACGCTGCGGTTCGGCGTCAACTGCTCGCGGCGGGAGTCGCTGGTGGGTTCGGCTCCGTGTTCGGAACGCCGATCGCCGGAGCCGTCTTTGGGCTCGAGTTCGTGGTGCTTGGGCGGTTGGAATATCGCGCGCTGGTTCCTGCGCTGGTTGCGTCGGTCGTTGGCGATTTGACGACGCGGTTCCTTGGCATTCTTCACACGCCCTACCCTCCGTCGCCGATCGTGCCGTTGAATCTCTTGCTGCTCTCGAAGTGGATCGTCTTCGCCGCTGCGATCGCGCTCGCGACGACGTCGTTCATCGAACTCACGCACTTCATCAAGAAGCGTGGAGAGGCGTTGCGGTTGCCGTTGCGCATGGCGCTCGGTGGCGTAGCGGTGATCGTGTTGTGGAAGCTCGTCGGCACGAGCGACTACCTCGGGCTCGGTGTGCCGATGATCGTGCGCTCGTTCAGTGATCCCTCACTGCCGGCATTCGCGTTCGCGTTGAAGATCGTCTTCACGGCGATCACGGTCGGGAGCGGGTTCGTTGGCGGAGAAGTGACGCCACTCTTCTTCGTCGGCGCCGCCCTCGGCAGTCTCCTCGCGCGCATGCTTGGAATTCCAATCGAACTGGGCGCGGGAGTCGGGCTCGCAGCCGTCTTTGCAGCCGCTTCGAACACCCCACTCGCGTTGTCGATCATGGCGCTGGAACTGCTGGGCGCCGGAGTCTTTCCGCACGTCGCGATCGTCTGTGTGCTCGCATACCTGTTCACCGGGCACCGCAGCATCTACCCGTCACAGCGATTGTCGTTCGGGAAGCTCGGTGGTTCGGTCGATTCGAAGAAGCAGCTGCGCGATCAGCCATAGGTCGATTTCGTGAAGCTGGGTCGTGGTCGCGGCACGTGCGGGTCGCCACGCCGGGTGGCCCACACTCCTTCAGGATCTCGACATGCGCTCGCTTCTTCCTCTGCTCGTTCTCTCCGGCTGCGGTTCGATGATGGTCACTCCAGACGCTGGCGCGGGCGGCGGTTCTGCACTCGTCGGCGGCGGATCGGCAGGCGGAGGATTCGTCGCAGCCGGAGGCTCAGCAGGCGGTTCTGCGTCTGCCGGTGGGTCTGCATCTGCTGGCGGCTCGGCATCTGCCGGAGGCTCTGCCTCTGCCGGTGGCTCAGCCGCGGGCGGTTCTGCCGGTGGAGCCGCCTTCCCCGCCTGCGGAGCCATGTACGCAGGCTGCACTGCGTTCGACGACCGCACCAACGACGCCGCCGTCACCGTCGACTTCAGCACCGCGTTCGGCTCGCCAAAGTGTCTGCGTGTTCGCGCCTCGCAGACGATCTCCGTGACAGGCATCTCGGGCTTCCACCCGTTCCGTCAGTCATGCGGCCCAGACCAGAAGCTCACCTCGACGAGTTCGCCAACGACGCTCAGCTCACTCGCGGTCGGCCTCTACGGCTTCTATTGCCCGAACCACTCCGGCTCCGACGGAACCGGAATGGGCCTGGCCGTTCAAGTCGTTCAGTGACGACGGCGGCGCGACCAGAGCAGCATCGCGATGGCCAGCACACCACTCGCTCCGGCGCCTTCGAGGCCGCTCGAACAACCGCAGCCCATCTGCGCGCCCTCGATGGTGAACGTGATCACCTCACCCGGGCCGTCTCCCGCGAAGTTCTGCGAGAACAGACACGCGTAATAAGTGCCCGGCCGAATATCGGTCGCCGTCTGCGTCACCGGCACGTCGGTGAACCCGGGCGCGATGTCGACCGCGACCGACGGCACCTTCGTCCCGAAGCCAAAGCTGCACGTTCCAGGGTTGCTCGCTCCGTACCGGAATGCAGCCGTCGACGGTGAGCCGTTCGGGTTCACCGTTCCCTTGAACGTCACGCTCGTGCCCTCGACATCAGCGCTGATGGTCTTCGCAATCGGAGGTGCCGACGTCGTCGTGAACTCCTGCAACGCTCCAAACGCCGCTCCACCCATGTTCGAGGCGATCGCGCAGAACGTGTACTTCGTGTTCGGCCGCAACCCCTGCACCGCCAACGTCAGCGGGCGATCCATCGTCCCGCCACCGAGCGGCAACCCATCCATCGCGGGCACGCGCGTTCCGAACATGTCGTCGCACGCCATCGGCTTCGTCTCGGAGTAGCGGAACCACCCAATCGCCGTCGTGCCGTTCGGGTTCGCCGTTCCACTCAACGTCGCCGTATTGCCGGTCACGTCGCTCGCCATTCCGGTCACGACCGTCGGGCGCGGAGCGAACGAGTTGAACTGCAGCACCTGACCGAAGCTCTTCCCGAGCGGGTTCTCGGCGATCGCGCAGACGAAGTAGGTCTTGCCCGGCTCGAGGCCCGTCACCACCTGCGAGAACGGGACATCGGTCGTGCCCGCAGGAACGGCCGTGCCACCCGTCGCAGGAGCGCGCCGGCCGAACGTGTCGTTGCAGCTTCCCGGATCCATCGTGTCGAGACGGAACCACGCCACCGTCGGAGCTCCAGTCGGGTTCACCGTGCCGTTCATTCGCGGCGAAGGCGTGTTCGCGTCAGCCACCGACGACGTCACCACCACCGGCACACCCGGCGTCGTGAAGCTCTGCACCGTGCCGAACGTCGTGCCCACCACGTTCGTCGCCGCCGCGCAGAAGAAGTACCGCGTGCCGCCCATGAGGCCGGTCAGCTGCTGCGAGATCGCGACGTTCGTCCCCGTGAACGGCACCGGCGTTCCACCCGTGGTGGGGAAGCGCGTGCCGAACGTGTCGCTGCACGTCGTGGGGTTCGTCGTGCCGTAGCGGAAGTAGCCGACCGCGGGATCTCCGTTCGCCGTGACCGTGCCGTTCACCGTGGCCTGCGTCGCCGTCGAGGGCGTTCCCGTGCCCGTCACCACCGTCGGCGCGCGAGGCGTCGAGAACGTCTGCACGCTGCCGAACGTCGTTCCCGCCGCGCTCGTGACACCCGCGCAGAAGAAGTACGTCGTGCCCGGCATCAGGCCCATGACCGCCTCGAAGAACGTCGTCGACGTCGTCACCGCCGTGCCAGCCGAAGCAGGAGCGCGCGTTCCGAACGTGTCGGTGCACGTGCCGGGGTTCGTCGTGCCGTAGCGGAAGAAGCCGGTCGAGGCCGAACCGTTGGCCGAGCCCGAGCCGTTCAGCGTCGCGCTCACGCCGGTGATCATCGTCGCGGGAGACGTCGTCGCCGACGGAGGCGCAGCTCCGGTCGTGAACGTCAGCACCATTCCGAACGACGTGCCCACCGAGTTCTGGGCGATCGCGCAGAAGTAGTACGTCGCGCCAGGCGTGAGCCCGGTGATCGCCTGCGAGAAGGCCTGCGCCGTTCCACCGCTGCCCAGCGAGGTTCCGGCCGTCGTCGGAGCGCGCGTACCGAACGTGTCGTTGCACGTCGTCGGGTTCGTCGCCGAGTAGCGGAAGTAGCCGGTGGTCGCGGCTCCGAACGGAACGCCTGAGCCGTTCAACGTCGCCCCCGCCGAAGTCACACTCGTCGCCGCGAGCGTCGTGACCGCAGGAGCAGCCAGGGTCGTGAACGAAAGCACCGTGCCGTACGACGTGCCCACCGAGTTCTGCGCGATGGCGCAATAGAAGTACGTCGTCGCTCCCGTGAGGCCGGCCAGCGTCTGCGTGAAGCTCTGCGGGGTCGTGCCGCTACCGAGGCTCGAGCCACCCGTCGCCGGGAAGCGCGTGCCGAAGGTGTCGTTGCAGGTGCCGGGGCTGGTCGTCGCGTACCGAATCCACGTGGTGGTCGTGTCAGCGCTCGGGTTCACCGTGCCGCCAACGAGCGCTCCGCTCGAGGTGACGTTCGCGGCCGCCGTCGTCGTGACCGTCGGTGCGCCGGGCGTGAAGAACGTCTGCACCGCGCCGAAGCCCGTGCCGTTGCCGTTCTGCGCGATGACACAGAAGTAATACGTCGTGCCCGCGGTGAGCCCGCTGATGGCTGTCGACACCGGAGCCGCAGCCGTTCCATTCCCGACCGAGATCGCCGTCAACGGAGCGCGCGTGCCGAACGTGTCGCTGCAGCTCGACGGATTGACCGAGCTGAACCGGAACCACGCCGTCGTCGCATCACCGAGCGGATTCACCGACGCGTTCAACGTCGCCGTCGTGCTCGTCACGCTGGTCGCCGCGTTCGTCGTCACCGAGGGGCCGGTCGGCGTCGTGAACGACA